>NZ_CAKKLI010000013.1:0-125994 GCF_918697855.1 Paenibacillus sp. CECT 9249
AAATGACTTGATTTTCGGGCTGGGTTTAGTTTGGTGCTGTCATTTTCCCTGACTCCCTTGCTTTACGGCCAAGAAAATTTCCAATTCTCAAGAATCAGGGACTTGACATCTTACCGCTGGACTTAGACGAGAGACTCTGATGACATCCGCAAGTATGCTGATCGCAATCTCATCCGGGCCTTCGGCTCCAATGGGCAGGCCTACGGGCGAATGGAGCCAGCTTGGGACATCTCCTCCGAGCAATCGCCGGGTTCGTTCTTTCGATCCTAATAATCCGATATACTGCAGTTTTCGCAACCGTAAAGCATGGATAATTTGTCGATCCTTCTGAAAATGGTGTGTCATCACAATCACGGAATCGCGTTCCGAGAACGGATAATCGGCCGCAATCTCCTCCGGCAAACCGGTGACCCATTCCTTCGCTTCCGGAAAACGAACGTTATTGCAAAGGGCCGGACGCCAATCGGCAACGACAACGCGGAAACCGGCTCTGGAGGCAAAGTCGGCAAGGGGCTTGGCGTCCGGACCGGCGCCGAAAATGATAAGCCGCGGCTTAGGCTCGAACCGTTGGATAAAGAACCGCTCCGAGGGTTCCATTCTTTCCGCCCAACCGGCCTTTCGGTGTGGAATGAACCGGTTCAAATCGTTCGGAACCGCGCCGCTCCATTGGCCAAACCACCGATTATTCCCGGAATGAAACAGATAATCCGTAACCGTTCCCCGGTCGGAAAGCCTCTTGACGTGAAGCACGGTCCTTCCTTCATTCAGTTCGCGGCGCACAAGCGCAAAATGCTCCGTCAGCTCTTCATTCACCGGCTCCATGAGAACATGGATGGTACCGTTACAGCCGTTTCCTTGTCCCCAGGACAAATCGTCCTCCGAGCTCAGATCGTATACCAAGGTTTGGGAAACATTTTCTATCCTTAACCGAGGGGCTCTTTCCGCAAGATCGTCTTCCAAGCATCCGCCGCTTAAGATCCCATATCTCTTACCATCTTCCGTAAGCAGCATCATCGTTCCCTCTTTGCGGTACGCTGAGCCTTCCACCCGAATAATGGTGGCCAGCATGGCCCTGCCGTTGGTATTGGTCATCGCGTCCAATATGCAGTATTGGTCTCCCACGTCGCATGCACCTCGATTGAGAAAGGTATCCTTATACAATATATCCAATTGCAATTTCGGCTAATCGAGCACAGGGCGTCTGAATAATCTTGGATATATTGAGTAAAATACCATGCAATCAGAGTGTTCCAAAAATTGACAAGAGGTCGGCCGAATGACGATAGGAGACAGCATTTACAGAAAAGAAGCGCTGGAGAAGGTGACCGGCGCAGCGAAATATACGGACGATTACCTGAATCCGGCGATGCTGCATGCGAAACTGGTCATCAGTCCGCATGCCCATGCGAGGATTCTATCTATCGATACATTGGAGGCGAGCAAGTCTCCCGGCGTACGCGCCATTATTACGGGACAAGCGGATTTTCCGCTTACCGGCGAGGAAATTCACGATCGCCCGCCGATCGCATACCGTAAAGTTCGCTATCATGGCGAGCCTGTTGCGGTCGTCGTCGCCGACACCCCTTACTTGGCCAAGAGGGCTGCCGAGTTGATATCGGTCCGTTACGAGCCTTTGCATGTCGTCAATTGTCCGTCTGATGCAATAAGCACAAGCGCTCCGCTCGTTCATGAGAACTTGGCGCATTATGCCAAGATCCAGCATGTGTATCCGGAACCGAATACCAACATTGCAGACCGGATCAAAATACGCAAAGGCAATATGGAGATTGGCTGGCAGGAAAGCGAAGTGACGGTGGAAGCCCGTTTCTCGTTCGCTCCTTCCGATCATGCCGCCATGGAAACCCGGTGCGCAACTGCGGAAATTCGTCCGGACGGCCATATTCTCATCTCCTCTTCTTCCCAGGCGCCGTATATGATTAAGAAGTTGATGAGCGAATATTTTAAACTGGATGCCGGGAAGATTACGGTGACCGCGCCTCTTGTCGGCGGCGCATACGGGGGAAAGGTACCTACCCAGTTGGAGATCATTGCGTATTTGGCTTCCAAAGCGGCCGGCGGGAGGCCCGTAAAAATATTCAACGAGCGGGAAGAAGACATGATTGCGTCTCCCGTTCATATCGGACTTGAGGCGACAGTCAAGCTGGGCAGCACAAGAGACGGTAAATTAAAAGCCGCCAAACTGTTTTACTTGTTCGATACCGGAGCCTATTCGGATAAAGGGGCGACGATCAGCCGCGCCGCCGCCGTATCTTGCACGGGACCCTATTCTATCGACAACATTTGGTGCGATTCGCTCTGTGTCTATACCAATCACCCCTATGCAACCGCATATAGGGGGTTCAGCCATTCCGAAGTATTGTTTGCGTTCGAACGAACCATGGATATGCTTGCCGAGAAACTGGGCATGGATCCCCTCGAGTTGAGGGAGAAAAACGCCATTCTTCCCGGCCATACGACACCGACGCAAGTCGCTTTGAATGACAGCAATGTAGGGAATTTGCCCGAATGCGTCAGAAAGCTGAAGGCTTTGATGAATTGGGACGAAGGAAGGCTCATTCAAATCGATGCGAGAAAAGTGCGTGCCAAGGGCATCGGTTGTATATGGAAAACTTCGACGATTGAGACGAACGCAAGCTCCGGAGTCGTTCTGACATACAACCCGGACGGCAGCTTGAACCTGCTGTCGGGCGTCGTCGAAATCGGCACAGGGACGAAAACGGTTCTTGCGCAAATGGTCGCTGAAAAAATGAAGATGGATGTCAGTCAAATTCATGTCCGCATGGAGGTCGATACCCAGACGATGCCGGAACACTGGAAGACTGTCGCAAGCAGAGGCACCTACATGGCGGGGAGAGCGGCTTTGCAAGCGGCGGAAGATCTCATCCGGCAGTTGAAGGATATCGCTTCGCGCGTATTGGTTTGTTCTCCCGACGAATTGGAGGTTGGATACGGTAAAGTATATGTAAGGGACGAGCCTGCCCTCTATTGCAAGATCGCCGATATCGCTTACGGCTACAAGCATCCGAACGGCAATGCGATCGGCGGACAGGTAATGGCGCAAGGCAACTTCATGTTCAGGCATATGACGCATCTGGACCGCGGGACCGGAGCCGGAAAGCCGGGGCCGGAATGGACGGTAGGAGCTCAAGGAGTAGAAATTGAGTTCGATACAAGAGATTATAATTACCGCATTGTTAAGGCTTATTCCGTGATCGACTGCGGGAAAATATTGAATCATAAAGGGGCGGTCGGGCAAGTTATGGGCGCCATGAATATGGGGCTCGGATTTGCGGGCAGAGAGACGTTCATCTTCGACAGTCAGGGCAAAATTCTTAATCCGCAGCTGCGCAACTACGTCCCGCCCCGATATGGCGAGCACCCGGAGTATGTCGTGGAATTCGTGGAAACTCCCCATAAGGATGCACCGTTTGGCGCACGCGGCTTAGGCGAGCACGGCTTGATCGGAATGCCTGCGGCGCTGGCCAACGCTCTGTCGGTCGCTGCCGGCGTACAACTGAACAAGCTGCCTCTCGTTCCGGAGTTGATCTGGAAGACGAAACGAGAAGGAGGTGCGGGATGATCCCCTATGACTTCGCCTATTATAAACCGTCGACTGCAGAGGAAGCGGTCCGGTTGTATTGGTCCTTGAGGGAGCAGGGAAAGCGCCCTCTTTACTATGCCGGCGGGACGGAAATCATTACGCTTGGCAGAGTGCATGAAACTTATACGGACGCCGTAATCGACATGAAAGGCATTGCGGAATGCCAGACGCTGGAACTTCGGCATAATCAATTGATCATGGGAGCGGCCGTTTCTCTTACAAGACTCCGGGAGTCGAACCTTTTCCCGCTGCTGGGCCAAACGGTTAGCGAAATAGCCGATCATACGGCGCGAAACAAGATTACCTTGGGCGGCAACTTATGCGGTCAAATTCATTATCGGGAAGCTGCGCTTCCGCTTCTGATCGCGGATACTGAAATCGTCATTGAGGGGAGAAGCGGTAGAAGGAACGTTCCGTTGAATTCGATTTTCGACGGACGTCCGCGTCTGGAAGACGGGGAACTCGTGATTCAGCTTATTACGCAAGCGGACGATCTTGAGTTGCCTTATTATAGTGTAAAAAGACGGAGACAATGGAGCGTCGGTTACCCTTTGATTACGGCCGCAGCGCTTAAAAAAGACGACAAGATCCGCATGGCATTCAGCGGAATATGTCCTTTTCCTTTCCGCAACGAACAGATGGAGGAGATTTTAAACGATAGCCGGATGAATGAGGAAGAGAGAATCGAGCGGGCTGTTCAACATGTGCCCGGGCCCATCTCGAACGATGCGGAAGGGACTCCGGAATACCGCCTATTTGTATTGAAAAATACGCTGCTGGATATTTTGCAGATACTGGGAGGAGAAGCGCATGCACACTGCTGAAATTACTTTGCATGTTAATGGAGAATACCGCTCCGTCTTTGTAAGGAACGCCGATACGTTGTTATATGCGCTCCGGGAGAAGCTGGGTCTGACCGGCGCCAAGCCCGGATGCCTGAATGGAGATTGCGGTTCCTGCACGATCGACATGGACGGAATGCCAATGAAATCTTGCTTGATGCTGGCCGTTGAAGCGGAAGGCGCCAGCATCACGACGGTGGAAGGTCTGAAATATACGTCCTTGCAATCGCAATTCGTCGATAAATTCGCTTTTCAATGCGGATATTGTACGCCCGGTTTCATTATGAATGCCAATGCTTTGATCCATAAATATCCTTACGCGGACGACATGATCATAAAAGAGTGGCTCGAGTCGAATATATGCCGCTGCACGGGATATAAAGAAATCGAGGATGCCGTCAAGGCAGCGTTGGCTGCCGCTCAAGCCGCATTGGGACAGCAATGATCCGACTATTCATTTCAATTGAGGAAAAGCTCTCGCGTGGATCAAAAAAAGAAAAATTCGGCGGCGCGGAATGACTATAGGTGCATGACCAGTAGGTAGACTAGATGATATAATTGCTGGTGAAACTCCCGCACAAGGTATCATGAGGGAGGTGAAAGAAGAAACCGGCTTAATGATACGTCCGGAACGAATTATAGGGATTTACGGCGGGGAAGAATACAGGTATACGTATGGGAACGGACATCAAGTAGAATACATAAGCATCGTTTTCGATTGCAAGGTTATAGGCGGAGAGTTGAGTCCGAATAATGAAGAAATGAAGGAGTTGCAGTACTTTTCCGAAGAGCACATACCGCCAATGGCGAACCGTTATCCGGGGACAATATTTACATCAAAGCAAGACAACAGAACCCATTTTGATGTTTAATTAGGTGAATGCTTGGATCTTGGATCGGACAGTTCAACGGGATGCCTTGATCCAATTTTTTGCCGCCTTCTGCATTAGCGTGACATGAAATCTGCTAGCTGGGAGGCAGGGCCTATGAAAATAACGGATTGCCAAGGTCTTATTTTTCAAATTCAAGTCGATTTTTTGGAATTAACGGATTTTCGAACCGTTAACATGTCGCGATCGGCCTGAGAATGCTCGGTTTTGGGAAGTTTCGGCAAAATAGCGCCCTCAAAATCCGCTAACTCCGCCAAAACAGCGCTAATGGACAAAATAAGGCCTTCAAAATCCGTTAACAAAAAAAAGTGGGATGAAGTACAATTGTTTGTGGACAAGTGTCGGCGTGAAAAGGAACAGATAAATTGATAACAAGAATATTTGAATAACATGCGGCATATCAACGAATATAAACGAAAGGGAGTGCTCTATATGGTATTTTTTCCGAAACCCGATGCCGGGCAATTTCTTCGGACGCTCGCGATTCAGGATTTCGCGGTTAGCCCGGACGAGAGACAGCTCGTGTTCAGCACCAATTTGAGCGGCAAATATAATCTGTGGGCGATGAATTTGCCGAATACGTTTCCTTATCCGCTCACCTTCGTCGACCAAAGTTGCCATGCGCTGCTGTACGACAAAAAAGGCCGTTTTATCGTTGCAGGTTTCGATCGGGACGGCGACGAGAATGCGCAGTTCTACGCGGTTCCGCCGCAGGGTGGGACGATGAAACCGATCGTATACCATGAAAATACCCGCAACTTCTCGCCGATTTTATCCGAGGACGGCAGCAAGATCTATTACACATCGGCCAAGGACAATCCCAAATTTTTAAACGCGTATTGCAAAGATATCGAGTCGTGCCGGGAAGAGATCGTGCTGGAAGGAAAGGAAGGGGCGACGTTTTTGACGGAGTTGAGTCCGGACGAAACGTCGTTCCTGTACTACAGACACTTCGCCAACACGCATACGCTTATGTACGCCTGCCACGAGGGTGAGGACATTTTGCTGACGCCGCCGACCGATAAGCAGCATATGGTAGACGGCGGTACGTTCGTTTCGGATTCGCTCGTTTATCTGACAACCAATTACGATTCCGATTTTGCCTACTTAGCGTCGTTCGATTTGGAGACGAAGGCATTCCGCAAGGTCAAAGCGCTTGAAAACGAAAGCTTGGGAAGTCTGAGATTCAATAAGGAACAACAGATGCTCTACCTGGTCGGCGAACGCGGCGTCGAAGACCGTTTGTATACATATGACATTCATACCGGGGAATGGAACGAGCTTCCGGCTCCTTGCAGCGTGATCGACAAGCTCGTGACGGCTCCGTCGGGTACGCTGTATGTGTTGGGGCGGAGCGCGACGAAACCTCATAACATTTACAGGCTGGCAGACGGGGAATGGGTGCAATTGACGAAATACAACGTTCCCGGCATCGATCAGGACGAATTGGTGGAGCCCGACACCGTGACTTACACCTCTTTTGACGGTTTGGAGATCGAAGCCTTATTTTTCAGAGCCAAAAAAGAAAACGACAACGGCGAAATTATCTTCTGGCCTCACGGCGGCCCGCAGGCGTCGGAACGGAAGTTTTTCCGGGCTTCGTTCCAGTTTTTCCTGAACCATGGGTACAGCATCTTCGCCCCGAACTTCCGCGGTTCATCCGATTATGGACTGAAATTCATGAAGATGGTGGAAGGAGATTGGGGGTATGGACCGCGGCTCGACAACGTCGCCGGCCTGGATTGGCTAATTGATAACGGATATGCGGAAAAAGGCAATATTTTATTGATGGGCGGAAGCTTCGGCGGGTACATGGCTCTTCTCTTGCATGGCCGCCATGCGGATTACTTCAAGGCGGTTGTCGATATATTCGGACCGTCCGATCTGTTCTCGTTCATCGAGTCCGTTCCGGAAGATTGGAAGCCGGCGTTGGACCAATGGGTAGGGAACCCGGAGCGGGACAGAGAGAAGCTTATCGAATTTTCTCCGATCACTTATTTAGAGAATATGACCAAACCGATGCTCGTTATTCAAGGGGCGAACGACCCGCGGGTCGTGAAAGCGGAATCCGATCAAATCGTGAAAGCGCTCCGGGACAAAGGCCGGGATGTCGAATATATGCTGCTGGAGGACGAAGGTCACGGTTTCTCGAAAAAAGAGAACGAAATCGCGGTCTACCAGAGGATCCTCGCTTTCTTCAGTGCCCGCAGCGGCGCGTAGCTTAGCGACTACAAGAGAAAGTAAAAGCCCACCCCAGGTTTCCGCCGAAGGTGGGCTTTCGAATGTTCATGGTTTGCTGGGAAAAAGGAGCTGAATCGATGCTTATACGGATACTGCAAGAATCAGACGCTCAAATGTAGCAAGAATTACGATTGATTGGATTGCAAACGAATCCGGCCGGAAGCTTTCGGTTCAACATACGATCGGGAATTAACCATTTTCATCGAGTTTTGGTCTGCATACGAAACACAGTATCGCTATTCAGGCAAGATGGACTTTCTATATTTTCTAAGGAAACTAGGAATCGCTATTGACCAAAATAGAAGGTGATGGAGCAGGATTTCGCACTGATAACGCTCCTGAGTTTCGCTAGATTTGAAATGGCATCGTTTTTGCGGCAATAGCGGTTCTGAGATTCGTTGGGCGAGGCATTTGACTCTTCAACCGCGAGAAATTCATATGAATTGTGTTATAATGTCGAAGCGAAGATGGAAGACTGAATCTTACAAGCAAATCTAGTAAGGATGATCCGCAAATGAAAATTTTATTAGTGGAAGATGATCGAACGATTGCGTCCGGTCTTGAATATTCATTGCAGCAAGACCACTTTTCTACCGTTCTTTGCCATGATGTCGAATCCGCCAGGAAGGTGCTCGCCGAAGACATCGATCAATTCGCTTTATGTTTGTTTGATTTATCGCTTCCGGATGGAAGCGGGTATGAATTATGCAAAATGGTGAAAGAGCAAAGGGATATACCGGTCATTTTTTTAACGGTGATCGACGATGAGGTCAATGTCGTGATGGGGCTCGATATGGGGGCCGACGATTATATTACCAAGCCCTTTCGCATTCGCGAGCTTCTCTCGCGGATCAAGTCCGTCTTGCGGAGATACCATAAGCCGTCGCAAACCAAAGCGATCATTGATATAGACCATATCCGCATTCATACGCTGGAAGGGAAAGTGTATAAAAACGGCGCTGAAATTGCATTGACCGCTTTAGAGTATCGCTTATTGCTGATCTTCGGCAACCATATGGGACAGGTTCTCTCAAGAAGTCAGCTATTAGAGCAGATTTGGGATGTGGCGGGGGACTTCGTTAATGACAATACGCTAACGGTTTATATCAAAAGGCTGAGGGAAAAGCTGGAGGATGATCCGCAACATCCGACATTGATCAAAACCGTGCGCGGACTAGGATATAAGGTCGGTGATTAGATGCTGCGCAATCGCGAGATTCAAATTGTATTGCTGCTCATGTGTTCGATCGGCCTGGCGGCGATTGTGGCTGCGGCCTTTATTTCGCCGGTTGCCGCGGCGCTCGTGTTCGTCGCGTCTGTGTTGCTTATTGGAAGCAGCTTGATATTCACCAGATGGAGATATCGCGAACTCGCGAAATTGTCCTTCTATTTGCGTGAAATTAGCAGCGGCAACGATTCCCTCGACGTTCGCGATAATCAAGAAGGCGAGCTTAGCATTTTGAAGAATGATATCTATAAAGTGACGCTTATGCTCTCGGAGCATCGATCGCTGTTGCAGCAAGACAAAATTCAACTGACGGATGCCATTTCCGATATATCCCACCAGCTCAAAACGCCGCTTACCTCCATGACGGTGATGGCGGATTTGTTAAGCGACCCTCACTTGCCTCCAGCCAAAAGAACGGAGTTCACCCACAATATTCGCATTCAGCTTGAACGAATCGATTGGCTTGTTTCATCCTTATTAAAACTATCGAAAATCGACGCGGGGACCGTTCCGTTCAAAAAGGATCAAGTAAAGGTAACAGAGCTTATCCGAAAGGCATTAGAACCGGTTTCGATTCCGATGGAGATTAAAGAACAAACGGTTTCGATCCAGGGCGATGACGCCGCCGCTTTTGTCGGCGACTTCAATTGGACTGCCGAAGCGGTCATCAATATCTTGAAAAACGCTGTAGAGCACACGGAGGAAGGCGGAGCGATCGCCATTTCTTATTCCGAAAACGCGCTGTTTACGGAATTGGTCATTGCCGATAACGGGAAAGGCATTCCCAAAGAAGATTTGCCCTATATTTTTAAACGTTTTTATAAAGGGAAGAATGCCGGCGAAGGCAGCATTGGCATCGGTCTGGCGATGGCCCACAGTATTATTGCAAGCCAGAACGGAGTAGTCGATGTGACGAGCGACAGCGAGAAGGGCACGCAGTTTCGGATTAAATTTTATAAACAAGTGATTTAACCGTGAGTGACTAAATTGTCATCTTCCCAGTCACTTGAAAGTCATTTTAGACAGATATAATGATATCCATCAGCAATACTATGGAGGTTTTACAGTGGAAATTTTAAGAATAGAACATCTGTCTAAAATATACGGGAAGGGCGAATCGGCGGTAAAGGCGCTTGACGACGTGTCATTCACGGTGCGCAAAGGCGAATTCGTCGCCATTATCGGCCCGTCCGGATCGGGGAAATCGACGCTTCTGCATATGTTGGGCGGCGTGGATCGGCCGACCGGCGGCAAAGTCTTCGTTGAGGATACGGACATGTATCATCTGGACGAAACGCAGCTTGCCATCTTCCGGCGCAGGCAAATCGGCTTGATTTACCAGTTCTATAATCTGATTCCCGTCTTGACGGTGGAAGAGAATATGACGCTGCCGCTCTTGCTTGATAATCAAAAGGTCGATAAGAAGCAGTTGGACGGCCTCGTGAAGACGTTGAATCTGCAGCAACGTTTGCACCATCTGCCGAATCAATTATCCGGCGGACAGCAGCAGCGGGTGTCGATCGGCAGAGCGCTTATCGCCAATCCCGCCATCATGCTGGCGGACGAGCCGACCGGGAATTTGGACAGCAAGAACAGCCGCGAGATCGTCGACCTATTAAAAATGTTGAATAAAACCTATCATCAGACCTTGATTGTGATTACTCATGACGAACGAATCGCTTTGCAAGCCGACCGGGTCATTTCGATCGAAGACGGAAGGATTGCCAAAGACGAGGTGATTCGTCCATGAATATTGTCAATAAACTTACTGTCAGACATTTGAAGGAGAACAAAAGACGAACGCTAGTCACCATCATAGGCGTCATTATTTCGGTTGCCATGGTGACGGCGGTTGCCACGCTTGGCTTTTCTTTTTTGGATTTAATGAAAAGGCAGTCCATCGCGGATCGAGGGGAATGGCATGTCCTGTACCAAGATGTAAACAAGGAACAGCTTGCCGCGATTCGAAACGATGACGCAACCAAAGCCGTTGCGATCACAAACGATCTTGGCTATGCCCTTTTGGAAGGCGGGCAGAGCATCAACAAACCGTATTTGTTCGTCAAGGAGTATAATGC
Organism: Paenibacillus sp. CECT 9249; assembly: GCF_918697855.1. Lineage (NCBI taxonomy): Bacteria > Bacillati > Bacillota > Bacilli > Caryophanales > Paenibacillaceae > Paenibacillus > Paenibacillus sp. CECT 9249. The sequence continues at coordinate 10,902 of NZ_CAKKLI010000013.1, forward strand.
CCAAGGTTTCGCGCAATTCCCGGTTGAATTGATTGAGGGGCGCCTCCCGCAAACAAACGAGGAAGTCGTCGTCTCAGAGGCCGTTGCGGCGAACGCCAAGGTGAAATACGAAATCGGCGATCGTCTGTCCCTGCAAGTCGGCGAGCGATTCATCGAAAGCAAGGATCATCCGCTGGATCAAACCGAGCCGCTGCATGCGGTCGACGGTAAATTAACGGAAACGTTGGAAAATATAAAGGCAAGGGATTACACGATAGTCGGCACTATGAAACGTCCCGTGTGGGAACCGGCATGGGCTCCGGGATATACGATCATCAGCTATGTGGATGAAAAGATCATGGGGGCAAACGATCGGGTCGATGCGGCGGTTGTCTTGCAAAAAGTCAATCGCACCTTGTTCGCTCATGCGGAACAATTGGCACAGAACAATAACATCGACTCCGTCCAATATAATTACGATTTGCTTCACTATTACGGCGCGGTCAAAAGCGAAGTGTTGCAAAGCACGCTGTTTTCTTTATCGGCCATCATTATGGCGGTTATTATGATCGGTTCGGTTTCCTTGATCTATAACGCTTTTGCGATTTCCGTCTCGGAACGTTCCCGTCATTTGGGAATGCTTGCAAGCGTAGGGGCTACGAAAAGGCAGAAGAGAAATTCAGTGTTCTTCGAAGGGGCCGTCATCGGGATAATCAGCATTCCGATTGGAATCATATGCGGCCTTGTCGGGATTGGGGTTACCTTCTGGTTCATTAACTCGATTATTCAAGGGGCATTGGGAATTACGGAAAAGTTAACGGTCGTCGTCACGCCGTTATCCCTTCTGATTGCGTGTGTCGTTTCGATGCTGACGATTTTCATTTCGACGTATCTCCCGGCCGTCAAAGCATCCAAAATTTCCGCCATTGACGCGATTCGGCAAACAACCGATGTGAAGCTTACGGGGAAAGCGGTGAAAACATCGAGATTCATTCGCAAGCTCTTCGGAATTGAAGCGGAGATCGGATTGAAAAATTTAAAAAGGAACAAACGGAGGTACCAAGCGACCGTATTTTCGCTCGTCATCAGTATCGTTCTGTTTTTAGCGGTATCGTTTTTTACCGCCAACTTCAAACAATCCCTGCTGCTCTCGCAGGAAGGCGTCAATTTCGATATTCAAGTGGCGTACGGCAATGAAAAAAGTATTGACGATCGGTTAGTGCAATCTATCGTATCTCTGCCCGATGTAACGGAATACAGCTTGATTCGCGAGTTGTACATGGAGGCCTGGATTCCGGCAGCGTCTGTTGCCGATGAACTGCGGGAGAAAATAAAGAAGGACAAGAGCATGCTTAAAGACGGAAAATATCCTTATAATCTGAAGATCCATGCATTAAACGATTCGAATCTGCAAGCTTACGCCAAAGCGGTCGGCGCGGATTACGAACAGCTGACGGATCCGGATCGCCCCGCTGCCATCGTATTGGATACGATCCAATATCGGGATATGGATACGGAAAAATATGTACAAACGAAAGCCATTCACGCGAAGGCAGGCCAAAGTATCGATGTAACGGCTTTCGAGGCGGAGACGGTAGATGAGACGGAGGGAGTCCAACTGACCGTTGCAGCCTTGACGGATCAATTTCCTATGGGAAAGAATCCGATCGGAGTCGGCGGATTGAATATCGTCGTTTCGGAACGAGTTATGAATCGACTGGCAGATTCCAAGGGGATGGCCGACATTGGGACATATCTCTATCTGAAAAGTACGGATCCGATGAAAACGCAACAGGAAATCGAAGAAATGAAAGAGCCGAATCTGTACCTTTACAATTTGCATCAATCCAGAAGACAGGAAGAACAAAAGATACTATTGATGTCCGTCTTTTCGTACGGCTTTATCGTCTTAATTTCGGCGATTTCCATTGCAAATATTTTTAATACGATATCGACGGGCATCGCCCTTCGAAAACGGGAATTTGCGATGCTGAAATCCGTTGGAATGACGCCGCGCGGCTTCGCGAAAATGATGAACTACGAAAGCATTTTTTATGGGATCAAGTCGTTGCTGTTCGGGCTGCCAATCAGCTTTGTCGTGATGTATGCGATCTACAAGACATTAACGAACAAATTTACCTACGGATTCGCCTTTCCGTGGATGAGCGTACTTTCTGCCATTGCCGCCGTCTTGGTCATCGTTAGTTTCGCCATGTTATATTCCAGCGCGAAAGTAAAAAAGGAAAACATCATTGATGCATTGAAGCAGGAGAGTATATAGAAGATAAGCCTGTCAAATTGTATTTCTATCCCGGAGATACCTTTAACGTCTAAAGAACCTATCATCCGCGTGTGGATGATAGGTTCTTTTCTATGGTTGAGGCGATGTCGCGAATGATAACTTCGAATTCGCTGTCAGTCCATCCGTTCCCGGAGAAAAAGAACGATCTCCTCGAATGCTCTCTTTACCTGGGGATTCGCGAAATCCTGATCGAATACATGCTCGCCGTCCTTGATCACGATAAGCTTGCTAGGCACGCCCAATTCCTTAAGTTTCTCATGGAAGGCGATCGATTGCTCAAGGGGAACGTCGGTGTCCCGGTCTCCGTGAAGCAGCAATGTTGGGGGGAATTGCGAATTGAGAGTGGAGAGCGGACAGTATTGCATCAGCAACTCCGGTTTTTGTATGGCATCGAATCCGGTCACTTCGGATAACCAAACACCGTGCTGTCTGCAAAATAAATAAAATTGGAAACGCGCCCAAGGACCTTCGGATATCTCCGTTTCGCCAATCGCCCGGTACGCATCCGCTTGGGCGACGATCGGTTTCCGGCGGTAATGTTCGCTTGGGGAAGCAATCCAATCCCCCGCGATATCGCCATAACCGTAAAGGGAGATAACGGCCAACGGCTTGACGGCCATCGTTCCTGCCAGCAGGCTTAAGTAAGCTCCGGCCGAGCTCCCGATGACGGCTACTTTGTCCGGATGGAACTGATAGTCCGGAATTGCAGTATGCCTTGCCCAGTTCAACGCGTCCTTCAAGTCTTCGACGATCTGCTCAAGTTTCGTTTCCGGCGCCAAGCGGTAATCGAAACTGATGATACTGAATCCTTCCTGCGTGAAATAGTCGATTTGCTCCCGGGGCAGCCAATTCCGATCCCCGAAGATGAAGCCGCCGCCGTGAAAATAGAGAAGCACGGGCGAGCCTTTGCCTCGATTGTAAACATCCGCGCGAATGGCAGCCCCCTGCTTCGTACGCTTGTAAATATGAGTGGTTTTCAAAACCGTTTCTCCTCTCCAATTGTTGACATTAATTCTATTATACAACTATTGTTTATTTCAATCTCTTTTTACATAAATTTCGGGGTACCTGCGAGTTGTGAAATAAGTTTTTGTACAAATGTGATGCGGCTCACAAGGTTGCCGGTCCATCCTCCTTATAATCGACTTACAAGGTTATAAGCCATATATAGGAGGTTGGTGGAAATGAACCGAGTGTTCGACGGAACCGATAAGATCGGCGACATTGTCGCCGAATTTCCAGGCGCTAGCAACTTGTTCAAACAATATCGAATCGATTTCTGTTGCGGGGGCGACCGTCAGTTGTCCGCCGCGCTGCGGCAGCGGGACCTTCATGAAGAAGAGTTCCTCGGTCAACTGAACGAAGCGTATCGGTTAGCCCGGCAGCAGCCGGACCCGAACCGGGATTGGCGCCATGTTCCTTACGGCGAGTTGATCGATCATGTCATCCATACGCATCATGCCTACTTGAACAAAGAACTGCCGCTGCTCAGCGAGTTTGTGACGAAAATATTGCGCGTTCACGGGGCGGGCCATCCCGAATTGACCGCACTCCATAAGCTGTTCCATGAGCTGAAAATGGAGTTGGAGCAGCATCTGATTTCCGAGGAAACGACGATTTTTCCGAAGATTCGAGAATACGAAGCAACGGGCTCGCAACAAACGCTTAGGGAAGCGGTCGATGCAATCGATAAGCTGGAGTCGGAACATGAATATGCCGGAGAATTGCTGAAGGAAATGAGGGCCGTTACAGAGCAATACCGCTTGCCGGAGCAAGCATGCAGAACCTATACGCTAACATTTCACAAGCTGGAAGAACTCGAATCGGATATGTATCAGCACATCCATCTCGAGAACAACATTTTGTTTCCCAGGATTGAAGCGGAAGCATAAAATCGCGCAAGGGGCAAGGGGATGTTTGAGGCCGACATCATGGGGCCCGGACATCCCGTTTTTTGCTTAAGGCGACTGGTTCATCTGCGACAGCGCTTCATAATCGACGATGATCAGCTCGTGAGTCTTCATGCGAATCACGCGCTCTTTCCGCAATTGGTTTAACAATCGATTGATCGTTTCGCGCGTCGTTCCGATCGCATTGGCCAGTTCCAAGTTCGTCATCGGCATTGGAATCGTAATCATGCCGTCCTTTTCCTCGCCGTAGCGATCCGCCAGTTTCAACAGGAAGGAAATGAAACGATTGTGCACGTCTTTGCCGGTGATGTGCTGAATGGTTTCCTGCAGTTCGCGAATCTTCTCTCCCATTAACTTGAAAATGTTGACGGCAAGAGCGGGGATGGAGAGGATCGTTTGTTCGAACGCCCCCAAAGGGATCGCAATCAACGTACTGTCGACGAGCGTTTCGGCGGTCGCGGGATAGGGATGCGGATCGAAAAAGGCCGTATGGGGGAACATATCCCCTTCTTTCAGAAACGATACGATATTCTCATGCCCGTTCGCATCGGTTTTGTAAGTTTTGACGAGGCCGTTGCATATGAAATAAATCGCTTCTTTATCGGCCCCTTCGTGGAAAATGACCGATTTCTTATGATAGGAGCGCAAAATGGCAATAGGATAGATTCGTTCAAGTTCCTCTTCCGACAAATCCTGGAATAGGGGGAATGATTGTAACGCTGTCAAGCTTTGATCCTGTTTCATGAAAGGCCTCCCGGCAAGCGGTTTTTATATACCTTTCATTGTAACATACGGATCGAGGAAGGTGGAAAGCTCGAACAGTTCTAAGAAAATATTAGGTAAATTTGATATCCGATACCATTTATGGTATGGTGGATCGTAAGAAGGCATTTCGCTTGGACAGAGCGGGGTGCCTTTCACGCATATTTTAGGCTTTTTACATTAAATGTCTATCCAACAACGTATGGAGGCGGTGATGACATGTAGCCTTTGGGAGGAAGATATCTTGTCGGACATGTCCTGTTGAAAATCATGAAATCGAGGAGATGATGATTGTGAGTACGACATTTACGGCGGAGAAAAGAACACATTTAACGCGTTCCGGCCTGCGGCAGTTGCGGGAAAAGGGCAGGCTTCCGGGCGCAATATTCGGGAAACGAACAAACACCGAATCGATCCACATTTCGGCCAAAGATTTTACGAAATGGTTGAAAAAAGGAGATTCCGGACTCATCCATTTAGAAGTAGCCGGCGCGGGCACGATCCCCGTTTTATTGGAAGGAATTCAGCGCGATCCCGTTTCGAAGGATGTGCTGCATGTGGACTTTTTGCAAGTTCAGATGGATCAGGCGGTGCGCACCAAAATACCTGTAGAATATATAGGCACGGCCCATGGCGCGAAAAAAGGCGGCATTGTACAGACCCAAGGCACGCAAATCGAAGTGGAAGGACTGCCGGGCAAGCTGCCGCCTTCCGTCAGCGTCGATATTAGCGGACTGGACATCGGCGACAGCATCATAGCGGAACAGTTGACGCTTCCTGACGGCATCGCGTTAGTATCTCCTGCCGACGAATTGCTGGTTTCCGTCGTTCATCCGGTATTGGAGAAGGTCGAATCCTAATTGAATATAAATGTCCGGCGTTTGTCGGGTAAATGATAGCAGCAGGCTCGTGCGTTATGCGCGGGCTTGCTTTTTATTTCATCCATTATTGTTGTCGGATTTTTGGGAATATTAGCTAAAGAGCGCGGGTTGCCCGGTTCAAATATGTAAAAGAGGAGTTCTTTATGGAAAAACCAATGCCGATTCCCCAACCCAAAACATATGGCGTTCTCGGAAACGTTCCCTTAATTGATAAGGATTCGCCCACGTTGTCTTTCTGTAAACTTGCTGATGAGTACGGTCCTATTTTTCGATTCGAGGTATTGGAAAGATCTGTTATTATCGTCTCCGGACCTGACTTAGTGGCCGATGTTTGCGATGAATCGCGTTTCGACAAAGCCATAGGCCATTTATTAAAGGTGCGTGATTTTGCCGGAGACGGCCTCTTCACAAGCCTGACGGAAGAACCGAATTGGAACAAAGCGCATAATATTCTGATGCCTTCATTCAGCCAACAAGCAATGAAGGGGTATCACGATATGATGACAGATATCGCGCTGCAGCTTGTGCAAAAATGGGCGCGGTTGAATCCGGACGAAAGTATCGACGTTCCGGACGATATGACGCGGCTCACTCTAGATACCATTGGCTTATGCGGATTTAATTATCGTTTCAACAGTTTCTACAGAGAAACACCGAATCCTTTTATTGTGAGCATGGTTCGCGCCCTGGACGAAGCCATGCATTTCGGCAGCAGATTACACATTCAAAACATGCTGCTGATCAAAACAAAACGTCAGTACGAGCGCGATATTCATTCCATGTTCAGCTTGGCGGATAAAATCATTGCAGAGCGTAAGGCAAGCGGGGATCAGGGAGAAACCGATTTGCTCGCCAGAATGCTGACCGCCAAAGATCCCGAGACCGGAGAACCATTGGACGATCGGAATATTCGATACCAAATGATCACTTTCCTGATCGCCGGTCATGAAACGACAAGCGGATTATTGTCATTTGCGATTTACTTTTTAATCAAACACCCGGAGGTTTTGAAAAAAGCTTACGCTGAGGTGGATGAAGTACTTACGGAGCCATTGCCGACCTATGAGCAAGTTCTGAAACTTAAATATGTAAGAATGATTTTAAACGAATCTTTACGTTTATGGCCAACCGCTCCTCAATTTAGTCTGTTCGCTAAGGAAGACACAATGATTGGAGGAAAGTATGCAATCAAGAAAGGGGAGGTCGTTTCGATTATTTTGCCCAAGCTTCATCGGGATCAAGGAGCATGGGGGGATGATGCGGAACAATTCCGGCCTGAACGCTTTGAAGACCCCGGTAAAGTTCCGAACCATGCATACAAACCCTTTGGGAATGGACAGCGAGCTTGCATCGGCATGCAGTTTGCACTTCACGAAGCGACATTGGTTCTCGGTATGATCCTTCAGAAATTTGAATTGATCGATCATTTGAACTATCAGTTGAAGGTAAAACAAACACTGACGCTGAAGCCGGACGACTTTCAACTGCGTGTCCAATTACGAGATAAGACACCAATCACTCCGTATCCAATGAAGCCGAAAGAAGACCTTGCCAATACCCCCAGCCTTGACAATCCAATGCCAAAAGCTTCTGTGATCGGAGTGAACAATAGACCGCTGCTCGTTCTTTACGGTTCGAATATGGGAACGGCGGAACGAATTGCCAAAGAATTGGCGGACCTTGCCCGTTTGCACGGCATACGAAGCGAAGCGGCAACACTGAATGATCGTTTAGGCCATTTGCCAAAGGAAGGCGCTCTATTAATCGTCACCTCTTCTTATAACGGCAAACCGCCGAGCAACGCGCGGCAATTCGTTCAATGGTTGGAACAGGCCGGACCGGATGAGCTTCGGGGTGTTCATTATTCGGTATTTGGCTGCGGGGACCGCAACTGGTCCTCTACGTATCAGGAGGTACCGAGATTCATTGACGAGCAGCTCGCCGAGAAAGGAGCGACAAGATTCTCTCTGCGCGGTGAAGCCGATGCGAGCGGAGACTTCGAAAAGCTGCTTGAAGAGTGGAAACGTCAAATGTGGACCGATGCGATGCAAACATTCGATTTGAAATTGAACGAAAATGCGGAAAAAGAACGGAGTACGCTGAATATTCAATTTGTCAGCGGCTTGGCAGAGACTCCTCTCGCTCAATCGTACGAAGCGGTTCACGCAACGATCGTGGAAAATCGCGAACTTCAGCAGTCTGGCAGTGAAAGAAGCACACGGCATATCAAGATCGAGTTGCCGGACGGGGTTGCGTATCAGGAGGTCGATCATCTTGGAGTCTTCCCAAGCAACAGGAAAGAGAATATCGACCGCATTGTGCGACGGTTTGGTTTGCGGGAAAAGGATCAAGTGATTTTGACAGCAAGCGGAGTGAGCGCATCCCATCTGCCATTAGAACGACCTGTATCGCTCTACGACCTGCTTAGCCATAACGTAGAGTTGCAAGAAGCGGCAACTCGCGCCCAAATACGCGAAGCAGCCGCTTACACGGTTTGTCCCCCGCATAAACGCGAATTGGAAGCCTTGTTAGAGGAGGGGACGTACGAAGAGCAGATTTTGAAGAAACGGATTACAATGCTTGACCTAGTAGAAAAATACGAAGCGTGCGAAATTCCGTTTGAGAAGTTTCTGGAACTGTTGCCTCCGTTAAAACCCAGATATTATTCGATATCAAGTTCCCCTCGGATGGACAAAGAACGTGCCAGCATTACGGTAGGCGTAGTCCGCGGTCGGGCTTGGAGCGGGCGGGGAGAATATCGCGGCGTGGCCTCGAATTATTTGGCGGAACGCAATCCGGGAGACGATATTGTCGCGTTCGTCCGCACGCCGGAATCCGGATTCCAACTCCCTGAAGATTCGCAGACCCCTATCATTATGGTGGGGCCGGGGACGGGGGTAGCGCCTTTCCGCGGTTTTCTGCAAGCTCGCGCAATCATGAAGCGCGAAGGAAAATCGCTGGGCGAAGCCCATCTCTACTTTGGCTGTAGGAACGAAACAGACTATATATACCGTGAAGAGCTTGAACAATATGAAAGAGACGGGGTGGTTACGCTTCATACGGCATTTTCCCGTAAGGAAGGCGTACCTAAAACTTACGTGCAACATTTGATGGCGAACCATGCAGCGGAAATAATCCGAATTCTTGACGGCGGCGGACGGCTTTACGTGTGCGGGGACGGCAGTAAAATGGCTCCGGATGTGGAGAATGAGTTGCAGAACGCCTATCAATCCGTACATCGAGTTGACAAACAGGAAGCGGAAACATGGTTGAGAAATCTGCAGTCCAATGGAAGTTATGTGAAAGATGTTTGGACGGGCATTTAAATCTTGTCGCATTCTCGTTTGACATTTTGAAATGAACGAATTATAGTAGGTAGTAATATAACTACTTATATCCGGGTGTGTTGTCAGAGGGCAGCCGAACGAACGGTTCACGTCTTGTTGAACCGTTTTTCTTCCGCTCATTTTAAGTAGTTAGTGATATAACTCCGATGAGGTATGGTTCTTAAGAGGTTCAATTTGAAAACAAACTAAATCGATCGGACGTGAAATAATGGAGGACATTTTCAAGGAATTGCAAAAGCTTGGCTTTTCGCCGTACGAATGCAAAGCCTATGTCGGTTTGCTCAAGGTTCATCCGGTAACGGGGTATGAAATCAGCAAGCGATCCGGCGTGCCCCGTTCCATGATTTACGAGGTGCTGGGCAAACTGATGGACAAAGGCGCCGTACATCTTGTGCCTTCCGAACCGGTAAAATACTCCCCCGTGCCCGCTGAGGAATTAATCGACCGGTTGAGGAAGCAATTCGATCAGTCGTTTTCCTATTTGGAGAAAAAGCTGACGATGCTGCAGCGGGAACGGGAAATGGATGTGATCTGGCATATCCGCAGCGACGATCTGGTTTTGCAGGAAATGGGAGAGATGATTGCAAGGGCCGAAAAGGAGTTATGGCTTTCCGTCTGGGAACCGCAGATTCCGGTGATTCAAGAGTCGATAGAACGAAATCTACGGGAAGGAGTTCATGTCTTCTCCGTCCTCTTCGGGGCGCCGGAAGCGAAAATCGGGGCAACGTTTCATCATGATTACATGACACCGGACGTCGTCAAAGATCGCACAGGCGGCCATTTGACGATAGTAGCTCGTGACGGAGAAGAGGTATTGATCGCCAATTTTTCCGATGAATCCACCTCTTGGGCGGTCAAGACACACGACCCGGTACTTGTATTGGTGGCGACAGAATATATTCGTCATGACATCATGATCGAGGAAATTACGGCCCGGTACGGTCCTGAGAAGTTAGACGACCTCTGGCGAAACCACCCCGATTTGATCCATGTCGTGACGGGAAAACGGTTCGATGAGGAGGAATCATGAGAGAGAAGGAAGCTGCCTTGGATCGCAGGGTAAGCAACGACGAAAGTTTTATGCAAGGTGTGAAAGATTGCTTGCCTACGGTGTTAGGTTATTTGAGCATCGGATTTGCTGCCGGTGTGGTGGAGAAAACTGCCGGTATGTCCTTGGCCGAAATCGCTCTGATGTCTTTATTGTTGTATGCCGGGTCGGCTCAGTTTATCGCTGCCGGAATGATGGTGGCGAGCACCCCGGCAACAGCCATTATTTTTACCGTATTCTTTGTCAATTTGCGCCATTTGTTGATGAGCGCGGCCATGGCCCCTTATTTTCGACATCTCCCTGTTTGGCAAAACGTCTCGATCGGAGCCTTGCTAACGGACGAAACGTTTGGCGTCGCCGCTACCCGGCTGTCTGGAAAGTCGAAGGGAAGCTATCAGTGGATGTCCGGGTTAAATCTTACCGGTTACATCAACTGGTTGGTCGCTAATGTGGCGGGAGGGATTTTCGGACAGTGGATCGCTACGCCGGAAAAGTTCGGTCTGGATTTCGCTTTGCCCGCCATGTTCATCGGCTTATTCATGTTGCAACTGATGGAACGTTCCAAGTATCGTGTTGATCTTCTTGTAGCGATCAGTGCGGTTGTAATAGCGGTCGCAGGAACGGTTTACGTATCCGGAAGCGCCGGAGTGCTAATCGCCATCATCATCGCTGCTAGTATAGGAGTGTGGGTCGAGAAATGGAAGTAAGATGGAGTTTTCTCTGGATGCTTTTGGGAGCATCGCTTGTTACTTTGGTACCAAGAGTGCTGCCGCTTCTTGTGCTAAGCCGGATTCGTTTGCCGAATTGGGCGCTCCGTTGGCTTCAGCATATTCCGATTGCCGTTATGTCCGCATTATTGGCGCAGGAACTGCTCGTATCGAATGGCTCCTTCTCGCCGTCGCCTACTGGGGTGATCGCTGCTCTACCGGCGTTTGCCGTCGCTTTTTTTACCAGAAGTTTGCTCGCTACGGTATTGACAGGGATTGCGGCATTGATGCTGTTGCGTTATATATCGCCGTTTGTTTCGTAACGATGTTCCTGAAGACGAAATCCAACTGCCAATAACACCAACCCAACCGACTGACTTGACTATTCCGATGGCGTGTAGTATAATAAAACCAATTTTTACTAAGGGGAGAACTTGATGTCCGGGGTCGTTCTTAACTAATTAAATTCCATACTTGAAGTTTTCAACCGTCCTAGGGACCAAATGCTGGAATAGCATGGTTTATTTTGTCATGGGCATTTGAAGGCTTCGGAATTAGTTAAGAACAGCGGATATATTCAAACCTTAGGGCTGCCTATCGTTATACACCCAATCCGAGTTGTGTTCAGCTCGGATTTTTTTATTTATGGGTGTTTATTTAGGCGGTTTCTCCAAAGGGCAGGAATGACGTATGTTCATTCCTGCCCTTTTTGTATTTTCTTTGAGGGAGTGATGACATGTCGAAGGTGGAAGACGCGGTGCAAGCAGAACGAAAGAATCGTAAAACAGAACAATTTTTAGGAGGGATTGGGTGAAAAGTTATATTGAACAAGCAAGTGAGCATACCCGGCTGCAAGAAGGAACGCAAGTTATAGAGCAATTGCTCCTCGAATGCTACCTGAATCCGGGGATTTCTACAAAAGAGTTGGCGCGTAGAACGCTGCTGCCTACTCCTGTGGCTGCGGCAATCAAACGGGAATTGATGAAAGCGGGGGCGCTTATGCAAGACCGCGGCGTTCGATGCACGTCCAGCGGATTGGCATGGATCGAGCGGGAATGGGGATACCGAGGGCTCGACCGTTCGCTTTATCGCGATTTGCTCCATGAGACGGAATGGACCGAGGGGCTCGAAGATGTGCTCTCCATATTGGAGGAACTGTTTCCGCTGCGTCCGTCCGTGGACGTTCAGATCGATCAATCCAAATGTACGCCGGAAACGAGTCTGCGCCGGGCGATCCTCTGTTTGAAGCAGCATGCGTTAATCGGAAAGAAAATTCTATGCGTTGGCGACGACGATCTGGTGAGCGTGTCGATCGGTCTGCTGTTGCAACGGTTGTTTCCGGCCGGAGGACATCGCGTTACGCAAGTGGATGTACTGGATATTGACGAACGATTCTTGGGCTATATTGAATCGATTGCGAAGGATCGGGGACTCCCGATTCGATGCCGCCGGGTGGATTTAAGGGAGCCGTTGCCGGACAACCTGCACGGGCAATACGATTGCTTCTTCACGGATCCCCCTTATACGCTTCAGGGGATGAGCCTGTTCATATCGCGCGGGATTCAAGCTTTGAAGCGGGAGAAAGGGCTGCCGATTTTTCTGTCTTTTGCCCATAAATCGCCTGCGTTCATGTTGGCCATGCAACGGGAATTCGTCCGGATGGGGCTGACGGTCGGCGCTAATTTTCCGCGATTCAACGCCTACGAAGGCGCGGAAATGATCGCCAACCGGAGCCAGATGTTCATCTTGCGGACAACGGATCAGACGATGCCGGAATATCGCGAAGCATTCACGGATGCCTTGTACACGGGCGAAGTGAACCAGACGCTGCGCACTTACCGCTGCAAGCAGTGCTCCAGAGATGTGTATGTCGGCAAACAAGGGGAGATTGCGACAATCGAGCAGCTTAAAAACGAAGGTTGCGCAGGCTGCGGCCACGATACGTTTGAGATGATCGCCAAGAAACCGGTACTCCAGGAAAGGAATGACAAGGATGATCGTACGACAGATTGAAGAGCATGATTTGACCGAAATAGCGAACTGGGAACGAGAGATTTCCATGATCTCCTTTGGCGAAGAAGCCATTACGGACATCGCTTTTCACTTGCGGAAGCTGGAGAAGGCCATGATGCGCGAACGGCCCGGGATGCTGGTCTTGGACATGGACGGCCGCGCCGCGGGATGGATGTGGATGAGTCTCAGGGTGAATTCCGTCACGCAGGATGCGTATATGCAGTTCCGAAGCTTCTACATCAGCGAGCCTTTTCGCGGCACGGCAGGCGTAGACGCGTTGTTCGAGGCGGGCATGCTGTTCGCCAAGCGAGAAGGAGCCCGCAGAATCGTAGGGCATGTCCATGTTCATAATTTGCCGATGCGTGCCTTATATAAAAAATACGGCTTCGCACCCACGCATCTGACGATGGAGTATAGCGGCTGCGGCGGCACAGAGGAGCAGAATCATGATTAAATGCTTGGTCTGGGATCTCGACGATACGTTATGGCAGGGCACCTTGTCCGAGGACGAAGATGTTGCTCTGCGTCCGGGGGTCCGGGAGGTATTGCTTGCGCTCGATCAGAGGGGCATTCTGCAAAGCATTGCCAGTCGAAACGACCCGGATCTCGCATTTCAAAAATTGGTTCAGCTCCGAATCGATCATTTTTTCCTATATCCGCAATTCGGTTGGGGCTCCAAAGTCGCCAGCATTCGAAAAATCGCTCAAGAGATGAATATCGGCATCGATTCGCTCGCATTTATCGACGACAATCCGTACGAACGGTATGAGGCGAGTACGTATTTGCCGGACATTCATGTCTACGCAGCCGATGCCGCGGCGGGACTGCCCGAGCTTCCCGAATTTCAAACCGTCCTCTCGGAGGAAACGTCGGGACGACGGCAACAAATGATGTCGCGTTGGGCGCGGAACAATGCCGAGCAGCGGTTTAACGGAACGCGGGAGGAATTTCTGAACTCATGCGAAATGGTCTTGTCCGTACGAGCCGCACGGAACGAGGATTTGCCGCGGATGGTCGAGCTGGCGTCTCGTACGACCCAATTCAATAATCTTGTTCAGTCTCCGTCGGAAGCTGTCATACGTTCCTATTTGGATTCGGAGCGGAAAAATATTTATATCGGACGAATGAAGGACCGTTTTGGAGATCATGGGACGGTAGCGATGGCAATGGTACATGTTCATGGTACGGCAGCGGAAATCGAGCTTTTTTGCATTTCGTGCCGGATGGAGGGGAGGGGCGTCGGTTCCGCTTTTCTGGGAGCCGTTCTGGCCCGAATCCATCGGGAGCGTCCGCTGCTGACCGAAGCGGTGTGTCTTTATCGGCCGCAGCAACGGAATCGCCCCGCCTTACTGTTGCTGCAACTGTTAGGTTTTAGGCGCCGTTCGCAAGTTCAAGAGGAATCGGTCTATGCGTTGCCGTTTCCCTATTTCTATTCAGGTCCGGAATGGATCCGTGTGGAGGAGTGTTGTTAAATGATTGAAAGTAAACGTCCTAACGATCGATTGGATGTGGAGCATCGTGTTGTGCAAATTGTACGAGCTTTATTGGAAACAACAGAGGTATCGGCGGAAACTTGCCTGCTCGGTCCGCGCGGCGTACTTGATTCCGTCACGGCTCTGGCGCTGGTCGCTGAGTTGGAGCGGGCGTTTGACATCAGCTTCGGCGATGAAGATCTTACGTTGGATAACTTGTCGAGCGTGGGAAGTGTCGTCTCTTTTTTGGAGACTGTAACTTGATGATGACCCGTGTGTATTAGGCGATTGTAAATAAGCTTCGAATACCTCCCGCTTGTTCGTAGACATCCATGCGTGCGGAACTAAGATAAGTGAACAAATGGGAGGTACTATCTATGAAAAAGGATCGTTCCGTTTGCGGGTACCGGCTCCGAGTGGTTCATCGATTTCAAATCCTCTTTACGATATTCCACAGTCTTCTCATGTATAACATCCTGTTCCCTGATTCGTTTCGTTCCGGGGAAACCGCGGCCGCCGTTAATGTGCGGTATTTGTATCTCGGTCTGACATTAGTCTTGCAATCACTTCTTCTATGAAGATAAAGAATACGGTTCGAGTTTTCTCAAAGGGCAACAAATTTTCATTTTGGGTAGATTTTGTTAAGTAAAAAATATTATCAATTTCTAAAGCTAAAGAATTATTATATTCTTCTAAAATGAGCAATACTTCTGTCCCATAAGACTTTACTGTATTGAACAGGTTTTCAAAGGAAGTAAATTTACCGGTTACTGAAAAAACAATAAAAAGAGTTTCTTCATCAACCAAATGTTGAGCATGAGTTTCGCTTTGGGACACAAAAATACTTTTTCCCGATACTAGAGCGAGTTTATAAGCAAAGTATTCCACACAAATAAATGACGGACCTAGCCCGAACAAAACGATTCTGTTGAATTTCTTGAAAATCGTTATAAAATTATCGACCAAAACCGGATCGAACGTTTCTAAAAAGTTTTTTAGCCTCTCTAGCTCGCTTGACTTTTTTTTGTCTTCAGAAACGATGCGCTGACCTCCAAAAAATAGCTTATACTGTTTGAAATTTTCAAATCCTAGTTTTCTTACAAGTTTTGATATTTTAGAAGGAGATACATTACAATAATCAGCCGCTTCTAATATTTTAAGATTATGATTTTGTTCGACCATTTTAGAAAGTTTGTTATGGATAGATAGCTCCAACTGATTTAATTTGTTTACATTTATATTTATCATATTTCCTCTTTTTTAAATATTTTGGAATTCGTTTCATCTTAAATTGAACTAATGAATCGCGTTTTTGTCAAGGTCGTTGTCGCATTTATGAAGCATAAGAAGAGTTACAACGGCATAGAAATGGAATTGTCAATTAGAAATTTTCCAAAAACGAATGACAAATGTTAAGAAACTAGAAAATTTTCTTTGAATTTAGATTTTTTTATGTTAGAATGACCTTGTCAAAAAGAAATTTGAGAGGAAGCAGGTGTAAACTTGAGTACGGAAAAAACCGATATCAAAGATTTCTCAATGGATTTTTTCAGCTTAAAAGGAAAAGTTGCAATCATCACTGGAGGAAATTCCGGATTGGGGCAAGGTTTTGCACTGGCGTTTGCAAAAGCAGGGGCGGACATTTTTGCGGTCAGCATAGCTGATGATCATGATGAAACGAAAAAAATGATTGAAGCGGAAGGCGTTCGTTACCATCTTATGATTGCGGATATTACTAAAGATGGCGCTTGTAAAAAAGTTGCGGAAGAATGCATTAAAACTTATGGAAAAATCGATATTCTTATGAATAACGCGGGAATGTGTATTAACGAACCGGATGTAACCAAGTTTACCAGAGTTCAATGGGATAAAATGATCTCCCTCAATTTAACAGCTTGTTTCGAATTGTCTCATGAGGCGGCTAAGTACATGATTCCACAACGAAGCGGAAAGATCATTAATACGTGCTCTTTGTTTTCGTATCTTGGAGGGCAATGGTCGCCGGCTTACGCTGCAAGCAAACACGGTTTGGCAGGTTTCACCAAAGCGTATTGCGATGAATTAGCTCAATTTAATATCCAAGTTAACGGTATTGCGCCTGGTTATTTTGCTACCGAACTTACAGCGGAGACAAGAGCTAACCCTGCAGCCAATCAACGTATTTTAGACCATATTCCGGCCAATAGATGGGGATATATTTTAGATTTAATGGGTACGGTTGTCTTTTTAGCTTCAGAAGCTTCAAATTATGTCAATGGCACCTTAGTAAATGTTGATGGCGGATACTTAGTACGATAAGAGAAAATAGCCTTTAATAAAAGGAGAAAGCGATACTATGATGAAGGAACAGTTATTAAAAGATTTAGCGACTATGATTTCAGCGGAACAAATCAATACGGATTATGAAGCGCTTTACGATGCGTCGGCAGATCGTTACAAAAAATATGCTAAAGCGAAAAAAGCCCTTGATGTTCCAATGCCTATGGCAATTGTTTATCCATACTCAGCCGAAGAAGTGAAGTCGCTTCTAATGTTCTGCAATAAAAATAATATTAATGTGATTCCTAGAAGCGGAAAAACAGCTACGGAAGGAGGCCTTGAAAACTGGAAAGAAATCGCTTTAGTCATTGACGGATCGAAAATGAACCGAATCCTCAACATTGACACCTATAATATGCAAGCAACAGTACAAGCCGGTGTCACGCTGCAAACGTTAGAAGATGAGTTGCGTAAACTCGGCTACACCACAGGTCACTCTCCGCAGTCAAAACCGGTTGCTCAATATGGCGGATTATTGGCAACCAGAAGTATTGGACAATTTTCAACGTTATACGGCGCAATTGAAGACATGGTTGTAGGATTGGAATGCGTATTTCCAAGCGGACATATTTCCAGAATAAAAAACGTGCCAAGAAGAGCCGGCGGTCCGGACATCAGGCATATTGCAATCGGTAATGAAGGAACGCTGTGCTACATTACGGAAGTGACAGTGAAAATCTTTAAATACTACCCTGAAAACAATGTGTTCCACGGATATCTCATAAATGATATTGATACAGGTATTAAAATTCTAAGAGAAGTTATTGTAAACGGTTTTAAACCATCCGTTGCACGCGTGTATTCTGAAGAAGATGCAAGACAACATTTTTCTCACTTCCATAAAGACAAATGTGTTTTAATTCTTATGTCGGAAGGACCGAAGAGTATTGTGAAGGCAACTGTAGAAGCGATTGAAGAAGCGGTTTCTAAATTTCAAGAAGGCGTAATAGAAAAAGTTGAGGACAAATTAATAGAGAATTGGTTTCATAACTTGAATTGGACGCAACAAGACATTGATGATGAATTCCAAGGAATGATTGCTCATGGCAAGCATGACGGTTTCACAACAGAAGTATCGGCGGATTGGGACAATATTGTTAAGATTTATCATAATGTCATGAGAAGAGTAAGGGAAGAGTTTGACAGAATAGAAGATATAACAATGCTTGGCGGACACTCGTCCCATAGTTATATGAATGGAACGAATATGTATTTTGTATACAACTATAAAATAAATTGTGCGCCTGAAGATGAAATGAGAATTTATCATCATCCAATCCATTCCATTATTATCGAAGAAACGTTAAAACTTGGCGGATCCATGTGTCATCACCATGGTATTGGAAAATATCGCACTCAGTGGACAGAAGAAGAGCACGGTTCCGCTTACTACATGTTGCAAAAATTAAAGGAAGCTTTTGACCCTAACGGCATCATGAATTTCGGTACGATTTTCCCTCAAGAAGAAGGCATGAAATTTATAAAGGGTCGGAAATGAGGTGAATTTGTGAGCAGGTATGTAATGGGGATTGATAATGGCTCGCAAAGCACCAAAGTAGCGATTTACGATTTGGAAGGAAATGAAGTGGCTTTCGGTTCGTATCAATTACAAGACACTTTATCGCCTAAACCGGGTGTAGTGATTCATCCTGACGATGATTTATGGGACAGTGTGTATGAAGGAATGAAAAATTGCCTTGCCAATTTCACGGGCAATTCGAAAGATATTGCCGGAATCGGCTTATGTACAATTAGATGTTGTCGCGTTTTGTTACAAGAAGATGGCCATCTAGCTTATCCTGTGATAAGCTGGATGGATTCTAGACTGGCGAAACCATATGAACATACCGATGATCGGGTAAAGTATGTAACGACAACTTCGGGTTATCTAGGCTTTAGACTGACAGGGCAACGTAAGGACACGGCTGCAAACTATGAAGTTAACTGGCCGTTAGACCGCGAAACGTTGGATTGGTCCGATGACGATGAAGTCATGAAGGCAAACGGCTTGAAAAGGGAAATGCTATTTGATCTCGTAAAACCTGGAGACAAGCTAGGAACGCTGCGACAAGAACTGGCTTATGAATTTGGTCTGAATACAGATATACCGGTAGTAGCCACAGCAAACGATAAAGCTGTAGAGGTTTTGGGTGCCGGAATTAAGGACGAAGGATCCATTATGATATCGCTAGGAACGTTCATTTCCTCTATGTTGCTCAGAAATGAATACTTTGAAAATGCTCGAAATTTTTTTCCAACGCTTGCGTGTATTCCATTTAAATATGTTTATGAATCGAATGGAATCAGACGCGGTATGTGGACCGTGAGCTGGTTTAAAAAACTAATTGGCGAAGAACTGGTTACTGAAGCTGGAAAGCTAGACATATCGGAGGAGGAGTATTTGAATAGGAAAGCCCAAGATGTTCCAGCGGGCAGTGACGGTTTGATTACCATTCTAGACTGGTTACCTACGCCATCTATACCTTATAGAAAAGGAATTATGATAGGTTTCGACCAGCGCCATACAAAATTCCACATTTATCGCTCTATATTGGAAGCGATTGCATACAATATTAAAAATAATATTGACGATATGTTACAGGAAATAGATGTAGAGTTAAATGATTTAGTAGTCATAGGCGGCGGATCCAAAAGCGATTTGATGATGCAAATGATTGCCGATATTTTTGGATTGCCGGTGCAAAGACGCGAAGGAAGCAGTACTGCGTGCCTGGGAGCTGCTATATGCGTATGCCAATATTTAACCGTTTACAAAGATTTCTATGAAGCTGCAAGTAAAATGGTTAAAACGCAACAAACGTTTATGCCAAATCGCCAAAATCATGAGTTTTACAATAAAATTAACGATACTGTCGTTAAAAATGTGAGGGAGCATACGGATGAGATTTTAAAACGAACCTATCCGATTTTTAAATAAAAGGGAGTTATACTATGGCAGCGAAAAACTTTAGCAGGTATTTCCAATTCTTTCTTATCGTCTTAGCAGCAGGATCCATCTATCCGCTCATTTATTTAAAAACAAATTATCAGGAAACTATTTTACAAGTTTTTGGAATCACTCTTGTAGATTTGAATGCTATATTTTCGGTTTTGGGTGTAGCTTTTATCTTAGGATATTTTCCAAGCGGTTGGCTCGCCGATCGATTTTCCTCCAAAAAACTGATATTTATTTCACTGTTGATTTGTGGACTTACCGGGATTTGGTTTGCTCAAATTCCGAGCCATTCCATGGTTATCGTCATATTTACGATTTGGGGAATTTTTTCAGTTTTCACTTTTTGGTCAGCCCATTTAAAGCTTGTTAAGCTAATTGCCAAAAAGGAAGAAGAGGGACGGTTCTTTGGTGCTTTAGATGGCGGAAAAGGGGTTATAGAGGCTATTTTAGCTAGTGTTGCCATATTAATTTTTTCTAGCATATTAGGTCATAGTACGGAATATATTCACAAAAAAGAGGCCCTGCAAGCTGTTGTCTACATGTATTCCACTGTGCTTATATTGGTCTCCATCCTATTTCTAATCTTTGTTAAAGAAGATAAATCTTCTACCGAAAAAGTAGAGTCTTCATCTAACGCAGAAAATAATTTTAAACTTGATGTTAAAGTCTTCAAAGAAATATTTAGGAATAAATTTGTATGGCTGCTAGGCGGTATCATATTTATGTCCTATATTGTGGCATGGTCTGTTTATTATCTAGGCGGATTTTTGCAGACGAATATAAAAATTGATGCGGCAACTGTAGGTCAAGTGACCGTTATCATGCTTTGGATGCGGCCAATCGGCGGATTATTAGGCGGATTTTTAGGAGATAAATTTGGGAAGAGCAGCATCTTAATATTAGCCTTAGGGGCAGCAGCAGTTTTCTTATTTATTGTAGCATTTTTGCCTATTACTTTGCCTCATATGTACTATAACGTTCTGGTAGTATCTACTGGATTAATGGTTTATATGATTAGAGGTCTCTACTGGTCATTGCTGGGTGATTGTAATATAAAAGAAGAGATCCTGGGTCTTTCAATCGGATTTATATCGCTTTTAGGCTATTTACCAGATATTTTAATACCTATCGCAAACATTTACTTCTTTAATACTTATGGAGACAACGGCGGCTATAATGCATACTTTACGTTCTGTGCATCGGCAGGTGTAATCGCGATCTTATTAACGTCTATCTTTAAAATCTCGGTGAAGAGAAACAGTAAAAAAGGAATTGAAACAGAACAGTTAACAAGTGCTTCCTGAACGATTATATAAGCCGAACCATGATGCCGATCGAAGCGGCGCGCGGTTCGGCTTTGCTATTGCCGTAAGATTTCCCTGTTTCATTTGACATCTGCGACGAGTTGTCGTACTATAGAACTGCGACAAATTGTCGGAGTAAAAAATCAGAGGTGCGCGCCAATGAAAAATTTAGGAAGACTGTCTGAAACAGAGATGGAAGTGATGGAGGTGATATGGGAATTAGGAATGCCCGTAACGGTTGCACAGCTTTTGGATCTTTTCGACAGCAAAGGGTGGAAGACTTCAACCGTATCGACCATACTGAAGCGGCTGATTGAAAAAGGGTTTTTGACCAAATCTATGAGCGGCAAGGTGAACTATTATGATCCTGCCTTGACGCTGCAAGAGTACAAGAAGTACGAAACAAAGACCTTTTTAAACCGCCTGTACAACGGGAAGGTTAAAAATTTTATCGCTTCTCTGGTTGATGACGAAGAACTCAGCCAAAAGGACATCACGGAGCTAAAAGAGTGGTTTGCACGCAGGGAAGGTGGAAAATGATCGGTCTCCTCTCGTCTCTCGTCATTGCGTCATTCGTCGGGACGATCATTTGGATCGTGCAAACCAGTGTAAAGCCAATTACGCAAAAACTGTTTTCGCAGACTTGGCATTATTACACCGGTTTTATTCCTGTGTTCTTTCTGCTTGGCGGTTCGGCGATCATTGGCCGGCTTGGTCCGCTTATTCGCTCTATTGTGCCCGATACCGGCACAAGCCCGCCGGCGAGGCAGACGACGGAACCATATCTATACGATATGCATGTCCTGGCAATCGAACAAACGGCAAGTCACCGTTCGTTTCCCAATGAACTGTTTGCCAGTCTGCCGCGGATGGAAAACCTTCAAGCAATCGTTTTAACCGCCATGCTGATTTGGGCAGCGGGAACCATTGTCTTTCTTGCTATGAATGTGAAAAAATATCGGGCTTTCAAGCGGTCCATTTTGCAAAAAAGCTTCGTATGCGAGACGGTTGACTGCCCTGTCAAGGTCATCGTCAGTCCCCATGCGACAACACCCATGGTCATGGGACTGTGGAAACCCATTGTTGTTTTGCCGGATACCCCATTGGGAGATAAAGAGCTGGCCATGATTATTTCCCACGAGCTCGTTCATGTAAAGCGCGGCGACCTGCTGATGAAACTGATCGTACTGGTTGCCAACGCGGTTCATTGGTTTAATCCGGCGGCCTATTTGCTCAACAAGCAGTTGCTTACGCTTTGCGAACTCTCCTGTGACGAAAAGGTCGTTCAGGACATGGATACGGAAAGCCGCAGGGTATACGGCGAAACGCTGTTAACCATGCTGGAGTATGGCGTTATGCAAAGAAATGTGGTTTTTACCAGCGGTCTTTGCAATGCCAAAAAATATATGAAAAGGAGACTTACGAACCTGATGCATGCGAAGAAACTAAATAAGTCGATTATGATACTCTCTCTTGCCGCAACAATCTCAATGGTTGGAATTGGCGGACTTGTTGCGTCCGCTGCCGAATCGGCCGTGCCGGACAGGGCAGTGCCGAACGAAGTCGTGCCGCCCCAAATTCCGACGGATAAAAAACCTCAAGGCCGCAATGTTTACGTTCAATTGGAGGACGGAACGGTCCTCTATTACGATAAGGATGGAAATGTAACCGAGGTACCCGAAATGAGAAAAAGTTTAACGCCGCCGGAATATACAACTGAGGAGATTGTAGAGATGATGAAACAATTGATTAACGATCATTCTTCTGCACCTTATAATTCTTCCATACCTATAGATCTTTTCATACCTCAACATTTTGTCGATCAACTCCCGCAAAAAGATTTGGATGAGATCAATGAGACTTATGGCTTGGAACTGAAAAGGATAGAAAGTTTTACTACCGAGGAGCTTGTAGCGATTACCAAAAAAGGTATTGAGAAAAATTCCGTACCTCAAGCCTATGTCGATGCACTCCCGCAAAAAGAATTGGATGCGATCAACAAGACTTATGGCTGGGATCTGCGAAAGTCAAATTAATAAATTAGAGGTACCGGGGAGATGATGATTTTGTTGCAAACAAAATGGAAACTTTCAACGATGTTCGGATTGGTTGTTGTCCTGTTGATCGGAAATACGGCGTATGCGGCGAATCCGGCTGACAATTTCTATTGGTCGGATGGTGTTCCCACGCTTTCCTGCTCAGACGGTGGGAATAATAAAGGGGGTGTGGTCATCGATGGAAAGAAAGTAGCAATAGACCTTCCCACTTGTGAGGAAGCGAAGAAAAACCAAGTCAAAGTCCTGGTAAATGGGCAATACCTGCATACCATATTCGGAAGCGGAGCGGAGCCGTATAGCGAGGACGGCCGGACGATGATTCCGTTAAAGGCCCTTGCGGACGCATTCGGGTTTGAAGTAAATTGGGAACAAAGCGAGCAAAAAATTACGTTGAAAAATGACAAGAAAAGTATCATTCTGCATGTTGGAAAATCGGAAATGCTGGTTGACGGGGAAAAGGTAATGCTTGAAAAGGCAGCGCCGACGGTGAAAAACAACGTGACCTTCCTTCCCGTCAGGCCTCTTGCCGAATTGCTGGGCGTAAAGGTTGACTGGGATGCAGCTACACGGACGGCGACGTTTGCCAACGAAACGGCGGAGCAGTCTTCGGAATCCTGATGCCAAAGATGCAATTGACCCCTGGCTCGAAAGGCCAGGGGTACGCCCTTTATGAAACAAGCTTTAGTCCTGTGACGCCAATGATGATCAGGATTAAGCTGGCAATGCGGGATGCGCTTTTGGACTCTCCGAAGAAGATCATATTGATCAACACGGCGCCCGCCGTTCCTATACCGATCCATACGGCATAAGCGATACTCAATTGCAAGTAGCCGAATGCCTGATACAGCAGACCGAATGACAGTGCAAATCCGCCCGCGAATAATGCGCCGTTGCGAATATTCTTATCCCGGCTAAACAGCTTCAAACCGACAACGCCGGCTACAAGCAGCCCGATGAAGAGCAATGTAACCATGTTCATCGTTCCGCCAAATAAAAACGAATCCATGACTACCGTTCCGATCGAACCTGCTCCCGCGAATACGGCATAGACCGTTCCGGTAGGCAGGCCTTCGCAGGCTTTGGACAAAAAATAAAAATCAACGATAATAACGCCTGCGAGCAGTATCCACTGCCATAGAGAATCCGCTGTGCTAAATCCGAAAACCCAAACCATCTCTAATACACATGTGATGATTACATACATCCAATACTTGTTCATCTCCCACACCCTCCAATATGAATGACGTTCAGTCATTTTTTTTGATCAAAAGACAACATACTTCACGGACGCAAAGCATGCTCTAACAACGTCAATAATTCTGCCTTCTGATTGGATTCATTTTGAAAATCGTACGCATCGTATAAAAAGACTTGCTCCGCAGCGGATTCAATCAACCTTTATTTTACAATTGAATTACAAAAATCAATAACAGATTTAATTCTTGTTTAGTACCATAAAGTCGCCAAGAAAGATATAAGAGGAGGTTTTATGGGATGAACAAGAAATTGCCGATTAATCTGGCAGCCGCATTGATCGGAGTCAGTCTCGTTTTTGCCCAAGCTGTCCCGATGGGCGCGTTTGACGAGGCCGCGCAAGTCAAGCAGGAGACGGAGGCTTCGCTTACGATTTTACCGATCGACCGTGCAACCATACTTGCCGGGCAGAAGTTCGATTTCAGAGTGGAACTGAACCATGGCAATGTCAAGCCTCAGAATATTCAAGTGACCGTTAACGGGAAAGATGCCGAGCAATATTTCGGCAAGAACGCGCAACTTACGAACGCCAATAAGGACAGCGCGGAATTCACGATCCGCGGCGTCAGTTTCCCCCAAGCCGGCAATGCGACCGTCCATGCAGCCGTCAAGGTTGGAAACAAGACCGTCTCCCAATCCGTCAATTATGAAATCTATGAAGCATACGGAAACGGCAAGAACGCGAAAAACATCATTCTGATGATCGGCGACGGCATGAGCGCCAATATTCGGACTGCGGCGCGCGTCGTTTCTAAAGGAATAGAGGAAGGCAAATTCAAAGGTTGGCTGGAAATGGAACAAATGGACCATATGGGAATGGTCACGACCTCCGGTATGGATTCCATTGTAACGGACTCCGCCAATTCGGCTTCCGCTTATGCGACCGGCCACAAGACGGCGGTCAATGCGGAAGGGGTCTATCCGGACAACACGGCCGATCCGCTCGACGACCCTAGAGTCGAAAATATAATCGAGCTTGTTAAACGAACCAAAGGCATGGCTACGGGCGTTGTAACGACGTCGGACGTAACCGACGCCACACCGGCCGCCATGGCGGCGCATACCCGCAAACGCAGCACTTCCGAAGCGATCGTCAATATGTATCATGAGATCCATTCGCGACCGGATGTCATTATGGGCGGGGGCTTGGAATGGTTCTTGCCCGAGAGCGAGGGCGGCAAACGGAAGGACAATAAAAATATGATCGACGCATTCAAATCGGAGGGCTACTCTTACGCTGCCAACGCAACCGAATTAAACCGGATAAACGGCGCCGATCAAATCCTCGGCCTGTTCAAAAAAGGGAATATGAATGTGTATTTCGATCGGGAGTATACGCAGCCCAATAATCCCGACATCGTAGGCAAGGATAACGATCAACCGACTTTGAGGGAGATGTCGGCCAAAGCGCTCGACGCGCTCGACAACAACAAAAACGGCTTCTTTTTAATGATCGAAGGCGCGTCCATCGACAAAATGGCGCATCCCATGGACTTTGAACGACTGATTTGGGATACGATCGAATTCGACAAAACGGTCGGACTGGCAAAAGAATACGCGAAACGGCATAAAGACACTTTGGTTATTGTCACTGCCGATCACGGCCATTCTATGACATTGAACGGGACGTACAACACGAAAGAAGCGGCCGGCAAAAGCGGGGAAGAATTGAGAGAGCTTGTCGGAACCTATGAAAAATCGAAATTCCCGACCTATGTCGATTCGGACGGGGACGGTTTCCCGGATAACCCGGATGCGGACTGGAAGCTTGCGGTCGGTTGGGGCAACCATCCGGATTATAACGAAGATTATTTGACCAATCCGCAGCCGATCAGCCCTACCGTTCAGGATCCCAATGTAAAGGATAAAACTTGGTATATCGCAAATCCCGATAAGGATCCGAACGGCATTCATTTTAACGGCAATATTCCGCATGATGAAAGCGTAGAAGTGCATACCTTCGACGACGTGCCGATCAATACGATGGGTCCCGGGTCGGAATTGTTTACGGGTTACATGGACAATACGCAAGTTTTCCGTTATATGGTGACAGCGCTCGGTCTGAAGACCGACTAATTCATATTGTTATCCAAGCCGTAAAGCCCGGCGAACAACATTTCTGTTCGACCGGGCTTTGTGCATCTTCCTAATCCTTTCCGCAATAACCGTCATACCGAACCGTTCGGCCAGGCGACGAAAACGACTAGTTCTTTTCCTTATACTTCAAATGTAAAATCGGGTAGGGGCGGCCTGTGGCATCCGTCAAATCCTCGCTGACAATTGCAAAGCCGCTTTTTAAGTAAAACCTTGTCGCATTCTCGTTCTGTTTATTTACATCAACGGTTGTTATCCCAAAATCATTGATTAATGATTGAATGATTTGTTGTCCGTACCCTTTTCCAATTTCATTCGGATCCAGAAACAACATCTCCAAGTGATTTTTATTGATTGCGCTAAATCCAATCAAAGCATCTTCGGCATACCAAAGACGTACATCAAGTTCGGGCAAATACAAGGGTATTTCTTTTTTGAACTCTTGTTTATCGTTGGGATCCAAAAAAAGATGGGTGGCAGTTACGGACGCTTCCCATAGATTTAGTATTGCATCAAAATCATTAGCGGTTGCTTTTCTATTTTTCATCATATCGTTCTACTCCTTTTCTTTTTTTATCACGCTCCTTTCCATGGCTTATTTGACGATGGTAATCGTATGTCTCCAATCCCTATATACATTCATGCTTACCGCCCATTTCTTATTAATTTCGATCGCCTTATTATAGCATTTTTTGCAAGCGACTTATAACATAATGTTGTGATTCGGGCGATATGGTTGAACCCTCATTCTAACAATAGTAAGATGATGTCATCATAAAGAGGAGCAGATGTGAAACAAAGGTTGCCGGAATTCGAATAAATGAACTCAGTTATTATTCAATATGGAGTGGTTGCCTATGCCAAAACCTTTTACAAAACCGGTCATCATAGACCCTTATTTTGACGCCCCGGCCTGGATGGACAATAATGTGGACCGTGAAGAGTTGATTATTCTAAGCGCGGATAGTACGGATGAGGATGTAGAATTATTTTTTAGAAGAAGTGGCAATGTCCGGCGGAGTCGCTTTTTTTGCAGATCAAGACACTAAAATAGTACCCAGCTGTTGTTGCGGACTAGAAGCTTGGACAGAGGTTTACCATGCGGTTAGAGAGAAATCCAGTCCTTGGCTGGGGCATGATCCTTCTCCGGGGATCGCTTATCAAGGCGATGTTGCCATGGTTTGTTCGGATGATCCCGAATTTAATCATGATAATCAAACGAGAGGGGTACCGTTTTATATAGAGTATCGGTATGAGGATTTGCTGCAATCCCTGGATCAAACAAAAGAAGACCTCGTTCATTTCATTGAAGGGCCTTTGTATCAATGGGTTTCCCGTAGAAATGCAGAAATCGGAAATCGATTGAAACAACATATGGAGCGGTGGTTTACAAGAGCCTGAGAATCCGTCTGTTTGGTACCAGTGTGCATGGGTTCATGATGCTATGGGGCAAGAAAAGGAAGCAGTTCCTTTTTATAAGAAATCATTAGAATTAGGTCTAACAGGGGAAGAAAGACGCGGCGCGTTATTGGGACTGGGGAGCACTTATCGCACACTAGGCATGTACGAACAATCCAAAGCAATTTTTGAAGGAGCGATCCAGGAGTATCCCGATCAAAGAGAATACTTCGTTTTTTTAGCTATGGTTAAGTATAATCTTAAAGAATATAGTGATGCCATGGAAATTTTATTACGGCAACTAGCTGAAACAAGTGATCATAAAGGCATTCAAGCTTATAAGAAGGCTATTCTCTTTTATTCGGACAAATTGGATCAATTATGGGACTAGGATTCGATAGTTGCGCATCAAGAATCTCGTTTTGTATGATTTTTCGTCTACATTTTGTCATGCCTATGCTGATTCGTCATCCCAACTGGTTTGGCGCTAAACGAAACTGACAATCTTTATTTGGGCTCAAAATGAAGGCGTTCCCAATCCAACGAAAGTACGCATCGTTATTCATTGGAAATCGGCCGTTTTACCGCCTTTTTCCCCTCAATAGCGTGTTTTAGTTTCGTTATACGAGCAACAAGGTGATTTACAGGCGATTAGCGTGTATGTGTTTCGTTAGCCCCCGCCCGACGGGTCGTCAGCCGCACCGGTATAATGAAATCGACTCCAGTTGTAGTTTTTGAATGTAAGGTCCTTCATTGCCGGGCTTTTCTTTCCCGCAGAGGCGGATATGCGGAATCTTCCGAGACATAAGGATTACGACTCGAACTTTAAAGGAGACCTCTTATGAAAATACGTTATGCTACGGAATTAGCGACAGAAGATTGCATCTACGAGCTATATGAAAATCTCGGTTGGAATCAATACTTGAAACTTAGTAAAGATCAACTGCTGACCGCCATGAAACAAAGCTGGCACGTCATCTATGCTTATCATGAAAATCGCTTGATCGGTACCGGAAGAACTGTTTCCGACGGGGTGATCAATGCGTATTTATGCGGTCTAGGGGTTCATTCCGATTACAGAGGTCGAGGGATTGGCGCCGAAATGACCCGATTGCTCATAGAGCAATGCCAAAAAGCTCATTTGCATCTACAGCTTCTATGTGAAGAAGAGTTGGTGCCGTACTATGAAAAGATGAACTTTCACGTGTTTGCGGTTGGGATGAAAAGATCTTAAAAACAATGCCGCTCATCCCTTAAGGTTGGCTCAGGGAACATTGCACGAATCCGCATTGGAGCCATTGTTGAAGGATATTACCGTCACGGAGCTTCATATTGCGGATGCGATCGGCCGCCTGGAGCCGGTCAACGGCATAACGGTATCCAAACAATCGGGCATTCCCAAAGGCACCGTAATTACGCGAAGGCTGGTTTTTTGCCAGCTATTGACATGACCATTCATTTCGTATACAGTTGTATACGAAATCATATTGTATACATTTGTATACGAAAGGGGTTGTGAAATGAGAGGCGGATATTACGAACGCGGCGAAGGCAGGCATCGCACCGAAAGCGGAGAAAGCCAGGAGCATCGCGGAGACCGCCATGGACGACACGGATCCCGTCACGGGATGCATGGCGCCCAAACGTTCCGAAGAGGGCGGATTCTTGCTTTTCTCGAGCAATTGCAGGCAAGGCGGACAACGTTGGCCAGACAGCTTGGCGAGCCTGAATTCGAAGCGATTAAACAAGTTATATCCGGAGAGCTTAAAGCGCTCGATCATGTGATCGAAGAATATATCCGCTTATTCGATCTGCAAGAGGTTGATTCCTCAAGCGGAACAATACATGAAACAGGGAGGAAATGATACAATGCTTATTCAAACGAGAACGATTGTCGTCAAGCAAGGAAACGCCGATAAGGTCGTCGAACGCTTCAGCCAAGAAGGGCTGCTCGACGAACGGGAAGGGTTGATCGATATTACCGTCATGGTGAACAAACGCACCAAGGAAGAGGAAGAAGTCGTCGTCCTCATTCGCTGGGAGTCGGAGGAAGCTTGGAAAAATTGGGAGAAGAGTCCCGAGCATATTCAAGGCCATCGGGACAACAAAGGCAAGACGCCGCCGGAGTACGTGCTCAGCACGAAGGTGAACATGTATGAGGTGAAAAAGATCAGGATCGGCAAGTCCGGTCGATAATTTCTTGAACCCCGGGTTTTCGATCCGATCGAGAGCGCACCGTTGACGCCAGAGAGGAGAAATAGCAAGAATGTTGCGATTGTTGCGACGATTTTTTTCATATTACCGGCCTTATAAAGGCTTATTTATGCTTGATTTCTGCTGCGCGGTGATCGCGGGTCTCATGGAACTCGCGTTCCCGCTTGCGGTGAGCAAATTTATCGACGATCTGCTGCCGGGCGGCAACTGGCGGATGATCGTACTGGCTTGCGTAGGGCTGTTATGCGTCTACGCGCTGAATACCGTGTTGAACTATATCGTCACTTATTGGGGGCATATGCTGGGCATCAATATCGAGACGGATATGCGGCGGAACATGTTCGAGCACATCCAGAAACTGTCGTTCCGGTTTTTCGACAACCACAAGACAGGGCATTTGGTCGGCAGGGTAACGAACGATCTGAACGAGATTGGAGAGCTTGCCCACCACGGGCCGGAAGACGTGTTCATCGCCGTCATGACGCTCGCGGGTTCTTTCACACTGATGGCTTACATTAATCTGGAGCTTGCCTTGCTGACCTTTATCATCATCCCGATTATGGCTTGGGTGATTATCGTGTTCGGGGGCAAAATGACCGGCACTTACCGGCGCTTGTTCGCCAATGTCGGCAATTTTAACGCCCGGATCGAGGAAAACGTCGGCGGCATCCGCGTCGTGCAATCGTTCGCCAACGAAGAGCATGAGAAGAAGTTGTTTGCGGCGGACAACCGGAATTTCCGCGAGACGAAGCTGAAGGCTTACAAGACGATGGCGAGGAGCATTTCGATCAGCTATATGCTGATGCGATTGATCACCATTTTCGTCATGGTGTGCGGAGCGTGGTTTTTCATTAAAGGGAAGATCGAGCTTGGGGAATTCATGGCTTTCATCCTGTTGTCGAATATCTTTTTCCGCCCGATTGAGAAGATCAATGCCGTCATCGAGAGTTATCCGAAAGGGATTGCAGGATTCAAGAGATATGTCGAGATCATCGACACCGAACCGGATATCGCCGATCGGCAAGACGCGGTAGCGGTCGAATCGCTGCGGGGCGACATTCGCTTCGAGAATGTGACGTTCGGCTACGAGCCGGACCGGAATATTCTGGACGGCATCAACCTGTCGATTCGTCCGGGCGAAACGGTTGCGTTCGTAGGCCCTTCCGGCGCCGGGAAAACGACGATCTGCAGCCTGCTTCCGAGGTTCTACGACGTAAGCGGAGGCCGGATCACGATCGACGGCTTGGATATCCGGGACATGACGCTGCAATCTTTGCGCAAACATATCGGCATCGTTCAACAAGACGTCTTCCTCTTCTCGGGAACGATCCGGGAAAATATTGCGTACGGGGATCTGAAGGCTACGGAGGAGCAAATCTGGGAGGCGGCCAGACGCGCGTCGCTTACGGACGTGATTCGCCAATTGCCGGATGGGATGGATACGGTCATCGGGGAACGGGGCGTCAAGCTGTCCGGAGGACAGAAGCAACGGCTGGCGATCGCCCGAATGTTCTTGAAGAATCCGCCGATCCTCATTCTGGACGAAGCGACATCGGCGCTCGACACCGAGACCGAAGCGGCGATCCAGCAATCGCTGTCCGAGCTGTCCGTCGGACGGACGACGCTCGTCATCGCGCATCGGCTGGCGACGATCAAGAACGCGGACCGAATCATCGTCGTCGACGAGAGCGGCATCGCGGAACAGGGACGACATGCCGAACTTGTCGCTGCCGGCGGCATCTACAGCAGGCTGCATCAGGCGCAATATGCGCATGTGTGAACGTAAGCTCCCGATTTGGGAGCTTTTTTCATGGAACCATGCCTCGATTGACGCTTTATCCCGAACCGCGCAGCGATAGACCCGGTCTTCCCTATCATGTTAGTGTTTCCATAAAGTACACGGTTTGAAGCTGGGGGCCGACGACTATACGCTTGATCCGCCAAGTATTGCCGTCAATGTAATGGACGAAGCTGCGGCCGTTTATGCATCGTGGAACGGCTCGACGGAAACGGCCGCTTGGCAGGTGCTGGCCGGCCCAACTCCGGAAACATTGTCGCTGGAGGTCAAAAGCGTCCCTCGCATCGGATTTGAGACAGAAATCGATGTGAAGTCGCACGGGCCGTTTTTCCAGGTAAATGCGTTGGATTCATCCGGCCGGATCATCGGTACGTCGCGGGTTGTTTACGCGGAGGAAGATGACGAAGAATAGGGGTTCCGAAACGACCGTTTATCCGTTCGGGGTACGGTCGTTTTGATCGTTGCCCGATACTAAGTTATGGATTTATTTGCCGATCTATCTTATGAAAATGCTAGTTTGTGAGAATTTGAAAAAATTGTTTTTCTTGCTGTTAAATGAGTCCAGTTATACGCCAAAGAAGTGCAGACGATGATGCGCCGGAACATTCCCAGCTTATGCTAAGCTTTATTGTAAGCGATTTCAAACGGGGGCGGGCGCCGATATTTTACACAAAACTGCGTGAATCTTTACGATCCATGTATAGAACGCCCTTACGCCAGATCGTATAATTTCTAGGATCCATATCATGCTTGTTGGGAGGGGAAAAGAAAGTGAAAGGAAGGATCGCGCTGACAAGCCGTGTGCTTGCCATCGTCATGTTGCTAGTTTCGCTATTTTCAACGGGGTATGTTCCGGTGAAGGGGGCGGATGCGGACTCCGCGGCGACGAACGTTTTTGCCGCAGACGGGGTAACGGCTACCGCAAGCGGGTACATATCGGACGAATTTGCCCCGTCCAAGGCGACGGACGGAAACAGGGCCAGCGGGAAGTGGAGCTATGAGGGAGAGACGAATTTGCCCGATGAAGGCCAACCCTATTGGTTGAAAATTGACGTGGGCGCCGAAGCGTCCGTGCATCAATTTGTACTGGCTCATGCCGGAGCCGGGGGAGAGCCTGAGAGCAGCAATACCCGGGATTTCTCGATTGAAAT
Organism: Paenibacillus sp. CECT 9249; assembly: GCF_918697855.1. Classification (NCBI taxonomy): domain Bacteria; kingdom Bacillati; phylum Bacillota; class Bacilli; order Caryophanales; family Paenibacillaceae; genus Paenibacillus; species Paenibacillus sp. CECT 9249. Next base: position 43,868 of record NZ_CAKKLI010000013.1, read on the forward strand.
CAGTCATGACGACGTCCGCTGGACGCCTGTTGTCGCCGTAACGGATAACACGTACGGGACGACAACGCATATCTTGGATCATCCGGTAAAGGCCAGATATTTCAAATTGAATATAACCGATCCGGGAGCCCCGGATGCATCGACGGGCCGTTATACCGCCAATATTTACGAATTTGAAGCCTATGGCTCTCTGAGCGACGATCCGGCCGAAGTTCCGGTTACGGGCGTTCGCCTCGACCAATCGGCATATATCGCGATCAACAGCGAATGGGCCTATCTCGACGACGGCTCCGACCAGGGAACGGCCTGGCGGGCGCCCGATTATGACGACAGCGGCTGGAAGAAAGCCGCCGCTCCGCTCGGATATGCAGGCAGCGGCAAAGGCAAAGATTTGAACACATGGATCTCCTATGGCCCGGATGCGGGCAAGAAGCATATGACGACTTATTTCCGCCAGGAGTTCCAGGTCGTTGACGCCGCAGCCGTCAAGCAGTTGGAAGCGTCCCTAATTCGGGACGACGGCGCGGTCATCTATTTGAACGGTCAAGAAATATATCGCTCGAATATGCCGACAGGTCCGATTGCGTATACGACGCCGGCCTCCGGCGCTGTCGGCGACGAGAGGGACGAGTACCGGTTCGCCATCGATCCCGCCTTGCTCGCGGAAGGCCGCAATGTCATTGCCGCCGAAGTGCATCAGGACCGGGGAGCGAGTTCCGACCTGTTCTTTGCGCTTGAATTGACAGGCTCGAAGACGCTGCCTCCTGCGATCGGCAAGGATCAAGGCTTGCTTGGCGAGTATTATACCGGAACGAGCGGCTTTGATTTTGACAAACATAAAGCGACGGTCATTGATTCGAAGATCGATTTTCCGAATTTGGACCCGGTGCTGCAATCGTTGACCGGCAGTCCGGATCATGCGAACGTCCGCTGGACCGGGCAAATAATGGCGCCGCAAACGGATGACTACACATTCTATATGATCGGCGACAACGGATTTCGTCTGTGGATCGACGACAAGCTGATCATTGATCATTGGGTGAATGATTGGGACAAGGAGCAGAGTAGCGATCCCGTCGCTTTGCAAGGGGGCGTGAAATACAACTTCAAAGTGGAGTATTTCGAAGATTACGGCGGATCCAATCTATATTTGCGCTGGTCTTCGCCAGCGATGCCTAAAGACATCGTTCCGGAATCCGCATTCTATCTTCCGGCCGATTATACCGGCCCGGTCTCGGGCAGCGTATCGGCGGACGGATTCAACGTTTCGCTTGCCTTCATTTCGGAACTGAATTCGCCGCCTGCCGCATTGAACGATCATATCACAGTGACAGCGGATGATCAGGAGTTGCGAGTTGCGGACGTGCGGCAAGGCGGCGATCCGTCCGACCTGACATTGAAATTGGCGGAAGCGATTAAGCCTGCTGAATTCATCAACCTTTCGTACGACGGACAAGGCGGTTTGCAATTGGCCGACGGCAAGAATGTAGGCGAATTTGCGTTTCATGTCGACAATCGGTCCGAAGCCGTGGATTATTCGCCATTTAACATCGCGATGTCCCTGCATGGGGATGCGGGTACGAGACGAAGCTTCGCCTGGTATACGGAATATCCGAATCCGGCTTCGGCTCCTGCGGGCATCTTGGACAGTGTTGTGGAGGTTGTACCGGCAGGCGAAGACTTTGATTCGCCGGCGGTGAAGTCCTTCCGGGGAACGAGCGAGGTTATCAACGTCAAAATCAGCCGCACCCAAAACGGCACGTATATTTCGCATAAAGCGCTGGCTGAGGGGCTGGAACAGGGAACCGCCTACCGGTACCGGGTCGGCAGCGGCGGATATTGGAGCAAGACGGGACAGTTTACGACCGAATCCGGCCAAGAGAACGAGTTCTCGTTCCTGTACATGACCGATTCGCAAGGATCCAATACGAACGAGTACAAAGCGTGGGCCAACACGCTGGGCGAAGGGCTGAAGCATTATCCGGATTCGAAATTTCTGGTCATGCCCGGCGATCTGGTGGATGCCGGCGCCCTCGAGGAGCAATGGGCCGATTATTTCGGGCAGCCGCAGGATCTGCTGATGAATTTGCCGCTGCTGGCCACGATCGGCAACCATGAAGGGCCGAACAACAACAACTTCTATTATCATTTCAATTTGCCGGACGAGTCGCATACGAATCCTAATCCGAAGGGAACGGTCTATTCCTTCGATTACGGGCCTGTGCATTTCATGGTATTGAACACGGGGGACATCCCCTGGGATAACGCCCAGCGGGAATCGTTCGACAAGCAAATCGATTGGTTGAAAAAAGAAGTGGCCCAAACGGATAAAAAATGGAAGGTGGTCGCCTTCCATAAAGCGATCTATTCCGTGGGCAACCACGCCGTGGACAGCGACATTCTCGAATTGAGGGAGAAGCTGTATCCCGTGCTGGACGAACTCGGTATCGATTTGGTTCTGCAGGGGCATGATCATACGTTTATGAGATCGTATCAGATGTATGGCGACAAGCCGGTTCAGGACGTCGTTATAGACGGCAACGGACGCGCGGTCAATCCGGACGGAACGCTTTATTTGATCAATAACGCGGCGGGACGCAAATTTTACGGCATTAAAGATGGCGTCGACAGATATTATGCGGCCAAGTATAGCCAGCCTGGGAAAGCGGTGTTCACGGGCATTCAGGTGACCGAGGAATCGTTGACGCTGCAATCTTATATTGTCGGCGAAGAGACGCCTTTCGACACCTACACTATCTTCAGAGACGACGATCGGCCGCAAGCTGTCGAAGGATTGTCAGCCGGCAAGTCTGGCGACGGGAAAACAGCGATCTCCTGGAAGAAGCCCAAGGATGATGATGCGGAGGATGCGGTTCGTGGCTTCAGAATTTACGAAGTCGACGGGAAACTCGGCCCGAACTGGAGCGCGTACATTCCGGCGGAAGCGGGCCAGGAATACTATCAGTATATGGTAGACGGCACGGATCCCGGCCAGACCTATGAATTCGCCGTCAAAGCGGTGGACAAGCGGGACAATTCGGCCGCAGCGACGATAACGACGGCAGGCAACATGACGGCGGCGCCGACAGCTCCGGTCGTGGACGATGGGTATAATACGTTCGGCTGGACGAATGTGCCGGGCTACGACGATCTGTCCGATTACGAATATAGCGTCGATAGCGGAACGAACTGGCTGCCCGTGGAGGCGAATCCGCAGCCGGTCGGGGACGGCGATTATGCCGCCGGCGCGGTAAGGGTGCGCGTGAAGGCGGACGAAGCCTTGGGCAGGGAAGCCGGCATGCCGCTCCTGTCGGATCGGCCGTTTACCGCGAACAACATTCATGACACCTATAAACTTACAGCCGAACTGACAGGAGACGACCAACTGAAAGTTCATGTCGCCATCGAGCAATTGGCCGACTTCGAAGGCGACTCTTATGTCGTGTTCGAACTGATGGACGGAAATACGCCGCTGTTGATTAATGCCATTCCGGTTCGGAAGGATAAGCTGGAGATCACGCAATATTTTAATGTGAGCGGAACAAAGTATAGCCTGAAAATATTCGTATTCGACGAATTCAACAGCGAGCGCGACGTTCCGGTTCATCTGGCGAGACCGATTGTGCTCCGGCCGCGGACGGAAGGAGAGGAATGAATATGGTGAGAAAATATGCGGCAGCCATGCTGGCATTGCTCTTCGCGCTTTCGCTTTCGCAGGCTTCCGTCTTCGCGGCGGATGCCTTCACGCTGGAGCTGAGTGCGAAGGAAGTCAAGCGCGGCGAAGAAATCGCGATTTCCGGCACCGTTACGGCCGAGACGGGCGATGTGGCGCTCAAAGCGATCAGCCCCAATCAAACGGTATTATATATCGATGTCGTTCCATCGGTAGACGGCCGTTATTCCGCGACCGTTACGATTCCGACCGACGAGGATCTTGCTCCTGCCGGCGTATATACGGTCACGGCCGGTACCGGCAGTCTAGCGGCATCCAAGACGTTTACGATTCCGGGCTCCACGGGCAATCCGCCTGGCGGCGGGGACGGCGAGAACCCGGGCCATGGCGGCAATTCCGGCGGAACCGGCGGAACCGGCAGCTCGAATAGCGGCAATGTGACAGTCCCGCCGAAGGAGACCGGCATACCGTCCGGCGCCGGCCAAGCGGCAGGCTCCGTCGTACGGCCGGAGCTGACTGCGGACGGGCGGTATATCGCCGGCAGTGAAACGTTGGCGGAAGCGATGCGACAGGCTGCGGATGCGGTCACGATCGAACTGCCGGCGACAGCCGGCGATACCGGCGCTGCTCTGGAGTTCCCCGCAGCTTCGCTGAACGAACTGCGGGATCGCAATTTGGATTTGATCGTTACGTCGGGGAATCGTACGGTTCGTTTCCCTGTCGGCTCCATTACGGCGCCGAACGATCGGCAAGCGTTGATCCGTATCGTGCTGAAAGCAGCCTGGACGGAAGAAGCGCGGAAGCTGGTTCAGCAATCGATAGGTTCCCGCTCTGATTATACTTCGACCGGCGTCGTTCTCTCGGTCGTGATTCAGATCGTCTCGGGCGATCAGATCACGGAGATTCATACGCTGGACAAGCCGGCCGTTGTAAGCATGAAATTGACGGAAGAACAGGAGCAACGGATTTCCGCCGATCTTGCCGGCGTTTATTACGCGGACGGTAAAGCGATTGAATATGTTCCGGGTCAATTGCGCCAAGGCATCTTCACATTCACGGCGGATCATTTCTCGTATTATGCGATTCTTGAATATAGCAAAACCTTTGCCGATTTGACAGGCCACTGGGCGGAGTCCGCGGTGAAAGCGCTGGCTGCCAAACATTTGGTGAACGGCGTGGACGAGCGGCATTACGAACCGAACCGCGGCATTACCCGGGCGGAATTCGTCACCCTTGTCATGCGGTCGATTGATTACGCAGGCAACGCGCCCGCGGCCTCTTCCGCCGCGGCGAATCCGTTCCAAGACGTAGCCGCGGGCCGGTATTATTCCGAGCAGGTGGTGAAAGCCGCAGCGCTCGATATTGTGTCGGGCTATAACGGGGCATTCAGGCCGGACGACCCGATTACGCGCGAAGAAGCGGTCGTTGCGCTTGTTCGGGCGGCCCAATATTTCAGCCTGCCGGAGTCGGGTCGCGATGAACCCGCTTTCGCCGATGCGAAGGAAATCTCTTCGTGGGCTGCGGCGGCTGTGAATGAAGCATGGACGCTCGGACTGATTCAAGGAGACGGCGCCCGTTTCCATCCGAAACATGCGGTGACCCGGGCCGAGGTGGCCATTATGATCCACCGGCTCGTCACGGACCGTTCATTATAAGATGAAAGCGAGGGAATGCATCGCAATGGGGAAAAGAATCTTTGCCATGCTCATGACGGTAACGCTGTTGTACGGCTTGATCGGGACGGTGGGTTCCGCTTGGGCGGCCGAGCCGGTCCCGATGGCTTTCGATGCAAGCGCGGCTCAGGCCGTGCCGACAACAAACGTGGCGCTTAATGCGCAGGTGACCGCATCGGGGCAATGCAACAGCAACGAAAACGCCAAATTTGCCGTTGACGGCAAAACCGATACGAAATGGTGCGACAATACGAAAGCCAAGATCAAATGGCTAAAGCTTGATTTAGGCAAGGTGTATACCATCAACGAATGGGTCGTGCAAAATGCCGGCATTCATGAAACAAGCACCAGCCCGTTCTGGAACACCAAAAATTTCCGGTTGCAAAAAAGCGATGACGGGCTCGAATGGACGGATGTCGATGTCGTCAAAAATAACGCTCAAACGATTGTCGACCGCTATCTTCCCGAGCCGGTCTCGGCCCGGTACTTCCGGTTCTATGTGAGCCAGGGAGCATATGACTCCAACACGGTTCGGCTGTATGAACTCGAATTGTACGGCGTGGAAGCCGGCCAAACGCCGGCGTATCCTCCTACGAATCTTGCTCCAATCGATTATGTGGATCCTTTTATTAACACACTCGGGGATAACGGGCAGACGAACCCGGGGCCGACAACGCCGTTTGGCCTTGTATCGCTAGGGCCTGACAGCGATGGCGGAGCGTTCAGCGGATACTACTATGAGGACAAACATTTGAAAGGTTTCTCGCATTTGCGGTTTAGCGGCGTAGGCTGCCAAGGAGGCGGCGGCAATATTCTCATGATGCCTCAAGTCCGTTCTTTCACGAAGAACAGCAACGAGTACAAGCAGCGGTACGACAAAAGCAGCGAACAGGCGTCTCCGGGCTATTATGCGGTGAATCTGGCTTCCGGCATCGGCGCCGAGCTCACCGCATCGGATAATGTCGGTTTTCACCGGTACAGCTTTCCGTCTTCGGCTGCGACGGGATCGGTGCTGATCGATCTCTCCAACTCGTATGCCGGCATGGTGGATGCCAACTTGAAGGTCGAGAGCGCAAACGAGATATCGGGCATGATCCAGTCGAAGAACGTCTGCGGACACGGATATTACACGATCTATTTTTCCATCCAGTTCGATCATGATTTCGAATCCTATACTTCTTGGCAGGGGGACGCGACCGGAACGGAAGCCGTGCGCACGGGCGCAAACAGCGGGGTATGGGTGAATTTCGATACCTCGAACAACAAGACGATTCAAGCGAAGGTTGGACTTTCGCCGATCAGCGTGGAGCAGGCGCGATACGAACGCGATCACGATATCGCGGATTGGAATTTCGACGCGCAGCATGCGAAAGTGAGAAATACTTGGAGCGAGCTGTTGAACAAAATTGAAGTCTCGGATGCCAATGAAGAGAACAAGCGGGTATTTTATACGCAAATGTATCATACGTTCCTTCATCCGAATAAGGTGAGCAGTTCGGTCGGCACCTTCAAGGCGGGAAGAGACGAGCAGACGATCCGTCAAACCTCGGAGCTCGGCGAAGACTTTGAATACTATAACGGCTGGACAACCTGGGACGATTTTCGCAAATATGCCCTGTTCTCCGTACTGGAGCCGCAAAAATACAACAATATGGTGAAATCCCTTGTCGATTTGTACAAGACGAGAGGATCCTATACGCAGTGGGGATCGGGATATTGGCCGAGCCCGACCGTAAGAAACGAATTTAACGGCGCGGTTATCCTGGACGCCTATGCGAAAGGGTTTAGAGACTTTGACGAATATACGGCGCTTCAGGGCATGGCGGTGGATGCGGATCATTTCTCCGTCAACGACAACGAGATATCGGGCAAGCTGGAGCAGGCGAGAAGCGGTTATTTTCCGATGAAATTGGCCGAGATGATCGGGGACCGGGACATGTATGAAAAATACAAAAAGGTTGCCTTGTCCTATAAGAAGCTGTGGAATCCGAATCAGGCCGATGAGAACGGGGACAAGCTCGGTTTCTTCACCCCGAACGGAACAACCGTGAACGAGGCGGATGTGACGAAAGTCAACAAATACGCTTATCAGGGCAACCTGTGGACGTACCGTTGGTCGGCCTCCCAAGATATTAACGGACTGGCCCAATTGATGGGCGGCAAAAGAGAGATGGCGAAGCAGCTTCAGGATTTCTTCAAACGAAACGAATATGTGGCGATTAACGAACCGGATTTGGAAGCTCCGTATTTGTTCAATTTCTTAGGGATGCCTTATTTGACCCAATATTATGTAAGGCAATATACAACGGAAGTCGTAACGCAAAGATATCATAACCACGGGCTGTATGCGCATCCGATCAAATCGCGCGTGTATCGCGCCGATCCGGAAGGCTATCTCCCGTCGATGGATGACGACGCCGGCGGCATGTCCTCCTGGTACGTGTACAGCGCTATGGGCTTGTTTCCCGGAATCCCGGGGGATGCCAATTTCCTGATCGGATCGCCGATATTTGCCGAGTTGACTTTGCATTTGGACGGCGGCAAAACATTCACGATCAAGGCGGACGGCGTTTCGAGCCGGAACCGGTTCATCCAATCGGCGACGCTGAACGGCCGGAACTTCGATCAGGCCTGGATCGGCTATGAGGATATTATGGCGGGCGGCATGCTGGAGTTTAAGATGGGGCCGGAGCCGAATTACGATTGGGCGGCATCGCCGGAAGCGGCGCCGCCGATGCATGACTATTCGGCGGATGTGGAGAACAATCTGTCCCGTCAGGAACTGATTGCCGAGCAATCGGAATGGAAGTATTACGACCAAGGGCGGGATGCCGGCGACGGCTGGACAAGCGCGGGCTATGACGACAGCGCTTGGGCCTCCGGTCCGGCGCCGCTCGGTTATGACAATAAAGGGTATGCGCAAACCGTTGTAAGCTATGGTCCGGATGCGAACCGCAAATATCCGACGACTTACTTCCGCACAACGTTCGACGTTTCCGATGCGAAGGATATACTCGAACTGGAAGCCGGCCTTATTCGCGACGACGGGGCGGTCGTATATTTGAACGGTCATGAAATCATCCGGACGAATATGCCGCAAGGTCCGGTGACGTATGATACCTTCGCCAACGGCACCGTCAACGACGAGCGGAATTGGAATACTTACCGGATCGACCCGGCTTATCTGACGGAAGGTGCCAATGTGCTGGCCGCCGAGGTGCATCAGGTGAATGCAACCAGTTCGGATATCGCATTCGTTTTCCGTCTGCATGCGGTGAAGCGGATGGAGATCCCGGATGCGCCGACCGAACCGGTTGTCGACGATAAAGCCAATACGTTCGGCTGGACTTTTGTGCCGGGGTATGAGAATGCGGCTGACTATCAATTCAGCACCGATGGCGGCAAGAGCTGGAGACCCGTAACCTCGAACCCGCAGACCGTGGGACCGGCGGCGTATGAGGCGGGCCAAGTGCAGGTGAGAGTGAAGGCCGATGAAAGCTTGAACCGGGCGGCAGGCAAGGCGCTGCTCTCGGATAGGCCTTATACTTCGGATATTCAGTGGGATGTATTCGATTTGGAAGCCGATGTGAAGCGAACCGGCAACATGGTGGTAGAGATTGCGGGAACGTTAAAAGGCAATTATGTCGACTCCGCCGTGGCCGTGATTCAACTCATGACCGGCGGGGAACAGGCGCTGGTATCCAGCGCCGTACCGGTAGAAACCGGAAGCTTCGAGCTTTCGCAGACGTTCAATGTCAATGCGAAGAAATTTCAGGTCAACATCTACTTGGTGGATGCGTATGACGGCAACATTTACAATTCGCTCTGGTTGGCGGAGCCGATCGTATCCCAGCCTGAGCCGGTTCCGGAACCGGAGCCGGAGGAGCCGGGAGAAGAGGAGCCGCGGCCGGATCCGCTTCCGGTGCCTGAGCCAGAGCCCGAGCTGCCGGAAGATCCCTTTGGGATCATCGAGTTCGAGCAGCGAAGCGATTGGTCGCAAGCGGTCAATTCTTTTAACGGCAACCCGCTGAAAACTGAACCAGGCAATGGCGGCACAGTCGTGGCTAATACATTTGACGGCGCGTGGTTGTCCTTTGCGGACATCGATTTCGGAAGCGTAGGGGCGAACCGAATCGCCGTCGAATATACGGCGCCTTCGGATCGGACACCGGCGGACGCCAGGCTGGAATTCCGGCTGGGGAGCGCGGAGGGCGAGCTTGTCGGCACGGCAGCGCTGCCGAATACGGGCAGCGGTTGGACGAATTTTGCCATATCCGAATCGAACTTGAGCCGAACGTTAACCGGCAAGCAGACCCTGTATATCGTAATGAAAGGCAGCACGAGTGGTTCCCGTCCTTATATCGGCAATTTTGACCGGTTCACATGGGAATATCAGAAGACAAGAAACGATTACGACGATCTGGAGCTCGAAACCTATAACGAATGGTCGACGGGGGTTAACCCGGCCAACAAAGGTCCGCTGAAGACGGAAAACGGCAAAAGCGGCCGGCAAGTGGCCAATACCTTTAACGGGGCCTGGCTGGCTTATAAAGGAATGGACTTCGGCAGTACGGGAGTGAATCAACTGTCCATCGAGTATTCGAGCAACAGTTCGAATTGCCCTGCCGATTCGACGGTTGAGGTTCGCCTGGGCGGCGTAAACGGCAAGCTGGTAGGAACCATCCCCGTCCCCCCGACGGGAAGCGGATGGGGAACCTACCAAACGGCGACCGGAAGTTTGACCGAGACGCTCACCGGCGTTCATGACGTTTATTTCGTGCTGAAGGGCACCACCGATTCCAAGTATATTTACATCGGGAATTTCGACCGGGCGTTTTTCAAGTAGTCGATCCAGAGGAGTTGTCCTGCAAGTCTCATCGCGAGACTTGCGGGCGCTCCTTTTTTATATTGAGGTTAATCCGAACAATTGTTGGGCCTTACTCGTAATTTCTAAACTAGATAGGAACGCTTGTACGTAGATGTAAATAAAGGTAAAATATAACTGCAATTGAATCTTGGGTCGGCATGGTTTCCCTTCGAAGGGAGGTGAAGCCATGGACGTGAAAGATGCATTAACGATCGTGTTCCTAAAGAGTCAATTTCATTATACCGCTGGCGGCTGGCGACTTGTCGGATGGGTGGGATAACGAAACGTAAACACGCTAATAGCCTGTAAATTGCCTTGTTGCCGGTGTAACGAAACTAAAACACGCTATTGAGGGGAAAAAGGCGGTAAAACGGTCGATTTCCAATGACAACGATACGTACTTTCGTTAGAATGGGAATGTCTTCATTTTGCGCCCTATAAGGATTGTTAGTTTCGTTAGCGCCAAACAAGAGCGCCGCGCGACTTGCCTTCGAAAATTTTAGGGAGGCGTCTTCTTCTATACCCAAACCATCCATTCGCCTTCGAAGCGAGAAAAAAAAAGATGTATGATCTTAGGCTTTGCTATAGTCAAAGATCAAAAAGGAAGGTTAGTTATGGAATCTAACCGGCTAAACAGTTCAGTGCTTCGAACCTTGCTTTTGTTAGACGAGGAGCAGAAATTGAACCTATGATGGACGTCTTTACATATATCATGGGGATCAGGAAAAGCATTGTATTGTAAAAATCTCATGGTCGGCTTGTGCCCAAACTACAAGGAGCGAATAATATGCTAGCAATTAGATTCACTCAGAAACTATTAAAAGATATGAAGGTATCTCCAGTTGAGCTAGGAGCGGTTGATCCGCTGTTTAGTTGGCATGTGAATATGTTGCAACTAAAGAGAAAGCACATCATATTTGTAAATGATTTGACTCGATTATGTTTTATCATCGATGGGATAAGAAGTTCTCAACTAGGCAAACTGCAAGAGAAATTTAAGTCAGAACTCAAAGAATACTTGCTGTTGCAGGGCCTAAAGAAAAGTCATATTGAACAATATTTCTTTGAAGCCGGAGAGATAAGTATTGGCAGAACAAATGATAAGAGTGTTCTGGGAACCATGAATGAGATGTCGCTTTATTCTAAAAATAAGGAGTTTGATCACACTTTTGATCTATGTGCATGGCTAAACTCATTCATTTACAAGCCAATTGATTATGAGGAACCCATGAAAGTATTCAAGAAAGCGCTTGAAGGAAAATATTCATAAACATTATTGTATGTTCATCACGGCGGATCGACCTTGGCTGATTCGCAATAAATTCGAACATTTGTTCTTCAAATAATTGGTAGATGATGGTATAATAGAGGAGTACATTGAATCTTGGGTGGGCATGGTATCCCTTCGCAAGGAGGTGATACCATGAAGGTAGAAGATGCAATCACAATCATGATTCTGTTCGCAACCTTTGTCCTTGCACTTTTAGCGTACATCGGGAATAACTACAAGAGAAAGTAAGAACCCACCCTAAGGTTAGCGCCAGAGGTGGGTTCTTATGCTGTTTAACTTAGAAGGGATATACCCATCCAAGCCAATTGTTCAGCCGAGTGTTTACCGCACTCGGCTTCTTTAAGAGTATGATAACACAACTGGAAATAGAAGTGAACTATAAAAACATTAATAAAACAAGAAATAAGAACGCTGATTTGTATTCCTTTTACAGGATAAAATGGAAGTACAATTGAATCTTGGGCGCGCATGGTCTCCCTTCGAATGGTCTTTGTTTTATTTAAGAATGTGATCTCATACATAGAAAGAAGGCTAAGCGAAATGCAAAAAGCGATTGTGGTTTATTTTTTAACAGAAAAGAAAAATAACCTTGATGAACTCAATACTTTATTAAATGAAGGATGGAAAGTTCTCAGTCAAAAACCAATGGGTGTTGGCGGAGGGAACAATGCCGCCTATTCGTTGGTGATCGTTGAAAGATAAACTTATTCGATGTTCGGAACAGTTGAACCCTTCGGACATTAGGTAGCGGACATCGTAACACTTCCGGGAGGAGGTTTCCTTGGCAACTCATATAATAAGGATAAGTCAGGAATCACTAATCGGCTCTTTTACGAAAGAAGCAGCCCCAGTATTAACGGTTTCCTCGGGCGATACGATCCGGTTCGAAGCATTAGACGCCGGTTGGGGGAGCGGTCCAAGCTATTATGAACGAACAAAACCATACTCGAGGAGAGCGGTCATCGACGGCGGACATGCATTGATTGGTCCCATTTCGATCAAAAATGCGATGAAAGGAATGACCCTTGAAGTACAATTTAACGATATCGTTCCCGGTTTATACGGTTTTACCGCAGCCGGTTACTATCCAAACTGGCAAAATCAGAAATTACAATTAACTGAATTTGAAGAAATTATCCTTGATTGGAATCTAGACGTTAAACGGATGGAAGGCACATGCATTGTAGGGGGAAAGCCTTTTACAGTTGCGTTAAAACCGTTTATGGGGGTCGTTGGAATGCCTCCCCAAGATACGGGGATTTTTTCTACTTTCCCTCCCCGGTTTTGCGGCGGAAACATCGATTGCAAGGAACTGGTGAAAGGAAGCTCTTTATTTTTGCCTGTTTCTGTTGACGGAGGATACTTGGCTATTGGAGATGGACATGCCTTGCAGGGAGACGGCGAGGTTAGTTGCCAAGCGATTGAATGCCCGATGGAAATCGTTGATATTACGATCTATTTACATCATAAGAAATTGTCTTATCCCCGAGCGAACACTCCGTCAGGGTGGATCACTTTTGGATTTCACGAAGATTTAAATGAAGCGACTGTTCAGGCATTAGATGGAATGCTCAATCTGATGGGGGAACTGTATGGGCTTAATCGCGTTGAGGCAATTGCTTTAGGAAGTTCTGTTGTCGATTTGAGAATAACCCAAATTGTAAACGGTGTCAAAGGCGTTCATGCCTGTTTGCCCCACGGTATTTTTAAGTAAGGAAGGAGGAATGAAATGAAAAGTATAAAGTCTCCGGGAGGCTCCATGTATCCTTATTTTTATAAGGGAGGGGAAGTTCATTGTCTCAAATACGGGGGGTTTCTAAAAAACAAACATCGATTGTTTGCATTAATGAGGGAAGAAGAAGAGTTTATTCGGAGAACGAACAAGCAACTTCGAATATGGATCGATCTTTACGAAACCAAAGTGACCAAGGAAGTACTAATAGAATTAATTCAAAGCTTGAAACGAATAAATCATCATATTCAAAAATTAACAATCGTAGGACTGCCTTTGATTACGAGATGGAAGCTGGATAGACTTATTAAGGGAGATAAGAGTACCGGTTTGAACATTACATATTTTAAAGATCCTGAGGATGCAAAGACATGGTTAGTGAATGAATAATGGCGAGGCGGACCTGGGCTGATTATGCCAGTAGCGGGTTGGAATCGGGAAGATCTTTTCAAACAAACGGCAGCGTTTTACGAGAACATAGGATTTAGAGCCGTATAGTATCTTGAGTCGGCTGAACCTCACGTTTGCCTTTATAGGGATTCGATAGAAATTGTCTTAACGAAATCCAAGAATGAGAACATTGTTCCGAATAGACTCATTCATGGCTACGGTTATGACGCTTATTTTGTTGCTCTTGAACAAGAATTCGTGTTTGAGGATATCGATGGCAGATGGATTAAAAGGTTATATTTTTAATGATGCGGAGCATTTGTCGACGGACATAAAGGAGAGGCTTACATGCAAGTGAAAATTAGCTTGACCGACGAAAGTACCAAATTCATCATAAACAATCTATACCCGTTATACTTGCATGATTTGTCTGAGATATGGGGATGGAAACCGAATCAATACGGTGTTTATGAAGACGATGACACGTTAACGTTGAGCGATCAAAATAAAGTTTTTGATATATGGTGGACGAAGCCGTCCGTACTATTTCCATACCTGATTAGAGTAGATAATATTCCGGCAGGATTTGCGTTAGTGGCGACGCCGCCATACACTCCTCATGGCAGTGATTATTATATGAATGAATTTTTTATATTAAGGCCGTACCGCGGCATGGGGGTGGCTCAAACCGCGGCGGTCCAAGTGTTTCACAACCACCGAAGTTCTTGGGAGTTGCAAACGAATCCAACGGAAAAGAATACGAGGGCGCAATCTTTCTGGAGAAAAACAATTAGCAAATATACTTCCGGATCATATCAAGAAGATTTCACAGAAACCGAAAATAACGGATATATGTTAATGTTCAGATTTAATAGCCCATCTTAATGCTCTTTGGATCATGCGGATCAATCGTAAGTTGTCTATATTGACCAGCACGATTCCGCCGATGATCACGATTCCCCCGATCACAGATAACAAGGAGATCGGCTCATGGTACAGGTAGGCGCCCAGGGCGAGGGCGATGAGCGGCGAAATATAGAGCCAGGTTGAGGGAAACACGGGATTCGTTTTGGCTACGAGCCAATAATAGATGGTGTGACCCGTCATCGAACCGGCGATGATTAAATACAGAAGCGAGAGCATCGCATTTGGAGCCAGCATCGATTCGAGGCGAACGTCTTCCGTTAGGAACGACAGAGCTAGCAGCAGACCTCCGCCATACATCATTTGTACCGCATTCAAGGCAATGGGCGAGGTATCCTGGAAGCGTTGTATGACGCGACGGGAATATAACGTGCCGGCAGCATAAGAAATTTGGGCTAACAAGATGACGATGCATCCGAGCGTCCATAGTCCGTTGAATGTGACGGCAATATCGGGCAAGAGCAGCAAGATCACGCCGGCCGAACCTGCGAGACAACCGGCCCAGGAGCTGCGGGACAGCTTTTGGCCTGAAATGCGGGTTTGAAGCAGCAGTATGAGGAGCGGCGCCGTTGCCGACAAGACCGCCGCAATGCCGGAGCTTACATGCTGTTCCGCCCAATACAACGGCCCGAATACGCCGAAGGTCAATGCCGCGCCGGTCAGCAACAGCTCTTTCCGAAACAGAAGCGACAGCTTTGCCCTTCTTTTCGAGACAGCCATCCACACAAATAAAATACTTCCCGCCAGAAAAAAACGAATGCCTGCGGAAAAAAAAGGCGGCGCACCCGCATCGACTCCTACCTTTACAGCCAAAAAAGTGGCCCCGAAAATGAGGCACATGACAATATAATTGATCAGAATCATTTCTACTCCTCCTATCTTTTGCCTTATTATAAATACGAGGAAGTAGAACAGATGAAAAATAACAGAACAGATTCCGAAAATGTCCTTTATAATAGTGGGGAGGAGGCGGGGCCTGTATGAGAAGCAACGATCTTGCCCATGTTCATTCGGATAAGCTGTTCGAACAAGTTTACGATTATATTCTGGAACGGATCCGACGCGGAGAGTGGAAGGCCCACGAGAAACTCCCTTCGATTCGAACGTTGGCGGCGGAACTCCATGTGCATCGGCTCACGGTGTTCAAAGCTTATCAAATGCTGAAAGGAAACCGGGCCGTATATGTAAAGGATAAATCCGGTTATTATGTTCAACCAGGCGGCAGTCTGCCCGTTGAAACGCAGCACGATCCGATCGTCTCGGCTTTCGTGCAGGAAAGCGGCCTCTCTGAAATTCATCAGGTGCAAGCCGTGTACCAATTTTCCAAAGCGCTGCTCGATCCGAATCTGTTGCCGAATCATTATTTTTCGGAATATGTGAAGAAAGTATTCGATATGTATCCCAAAGTGCTCGGCACCTATTCTACCGTCCAAGGAGATTTGGAGTTGCGGGAAGCTTTGTGCCGTTATTTTACGGATCATTATCGGTTCTATTTGTCTGCGGATGAACTGTTGATCACATCGGGAGCGCAGGAGGCGATCGACCTGATCGCCAGAGTTCTGGTCAAAGCGAGGGATGTCGTTTTGCTGGAGCGCCCAACGTACGCCCCCGCGATCGATGTGTTCCG
This sequence comes from Paenibacillus sp. CECT 9249, assembly GCF_918697855.1. Lineage (NCBI taxonomy): Bacteria > Bacillati > Bacillota > Bacilli > Caryophanales > Paenibacillaceae > Paenibacillus > Paenibacillus sp. CECT 9249. The sequence continues at coordinate 60,045 of NZ_CAKKLI010000013.1, forward strand.
AAGACAAGGCGCCCGGATGATCCCGGTCGAGATCGACCGGGACGGGTATCCGCTGGATTGGGTGGAGCGGCTCATGCAAACCTATAAACCGCGTCTGTTTTATCTCAATCCTACCTTTCACAATCCGACAGGTTACACGGTTCCGGCCGAGCAACGAAAGAGATTGGTAGAGCTCGCGCATCAATACCAATGTTTACTGATCGAAGACGATCCTTGTCCGGATATTTATTTTGAACAAAAACCTCCCTTGCCGTTTTTTGCCTACGATACGGCGGGATATGTCATTTATATTCGCAGCTTCAGCAAATATATCGCTCCGGGTCTGAGTATTGCCATGGTCGCATGCCGCCCGTCCGTTATGAAATACGTTGTCAAAGCGAAAGCATTATCCGATAGCGGGGCGCCGCTCTTGAACCAGAAAATCTTCTTGCATTATTTCTTCTCGGAACGGATGCAGCAGCATTTGGCAAAGCTGCGGACCGCCCTGGCGATTCGCAAGGAAATTATGGAAGACGAATTGTCGGCCGCCGGTTGGCAATGGTCCAGCCCAACGGGGGGATTTAATTTATGGATCAGGCTGCCCGAGTCGGTCCCGGTAGATACGCTTTTATCCAAGAGCATGGAGCAATCCGTTTCCTTCGTACCAGGCTCCATCTGCGATCCGCTCAGGTCCTATCAATCATGGATCCGATTGAGCTATTCCTATCTGAATGAACAACAGTTGCGGGAAGGCTTGAAACGATTCGTCAGCTTGTATCGTTCGTTGAAGTAGACGATTCTCTCAATAAGCGGCAACGCTAAACGGATGAAGCGTCCCTTTGATGGCGAACGACGCTTGACCGGTTTCCTCGGATACGACAAGGACGAGCGCATCGCATCGTTCGGTCAGGCCGATGGCCGCACGATGCCTTGTCCCCAATTTACGATCCGTTACGATCATATCGGTTAACGGGAGGATATTGGCAGCGGACACAACCGTTTCGGAGCGAACTAAGACGGCGCCGTCATGCAGCGGGTTTCCCGGATAAAAGATCGATTCGACGAGGGGATGGGATAACATCCCGCCAATCGGAACGCTGGAGCGAATAAGCGAATCAAGCGGATCGTTGCGTTCCACCACAATTAGGGCGCCATGCCTGCGTTCGGATAAGTTGCGGACGCAAATTGTCAAATCCTCGTATTTGGAGGTGTATGGGGATAGATAACATTTTAAGTAAAACGAAGCCGCCGTCGTAACAATATCTGTCATCACGGTTTTCATGCTTTCGAACTCTTGAAGGAGACATATGTTTTCGTTATTCAACCGATCGATATTGCGCTGTGCCAATGAAGATATTTCAGCAAGCCGGTTTAATAAATGTTCTTTTAATAAGGAAGTATTGCAATTCTGATTAAGCATCTGCCGAAACCTCGATTTTTCAAAATTAAGTTGTTTTCATGTTTCCCATAAGGGATCCCTGCAATACGCTTTGCCGTATTTCAAGAATGGAGAGGACAATCCATGAAAATCATGATCATTGCAATTAGTCGCGAAGGAAAGATGGATTATAGATGGGCATTACGGAAGAACATTGGACTTTAGAATGGAGGCAGCGGATGTTATTATTTTCTTTGATTTGTCGCCGTTGATTACGACATACAGAGTCATTAAGCGCAGACTGCAATATCATGGCAAGACAAGACCCGACTTGAATGAGGGCTGTCCGGAGTCGATTGATTGGCAATTCATGATGTACTGCTGGAATTTCAGGCGCGACAAAAGGCCCGGTATCACGGAGAAATTAAAACAACATTCAAAGGACAAACAAATCATTCTTATTCGAACCCCTAAAGAAGCCAAATTGTTATTGCGTGACATAACGAATAGCGGGTGCCGCTCTTTCGAAAGGGCCGATGTGTCGGAAATCATTGGACAGAAATAATGTTTTGTTCCCAATAAGTTCCCGCAGGACAAGCGGGGGAAGCCTGCATATACACGATGTTCACAGTGCAATCTAATGATTGAAACCAAACTGTAGGAGGAACATACTGTTATGCAACTGGCGGTACACGAGGCGCAGGATTTGCATGAATTGGCAATGAGCTGCGTGAATTCCATTACGAATATGGCCTGTTTTATGAGCCAGGCGCAAGATCCCGAATTAAAATCGATCTTGGAAAAACATTTCCCGCAACATATTCAAGATTACAACATGAAGGTGGAATACTTGAGTAAACCGGAAGGGGCAACGTCTACATTACCTGTTCCCAATATTCAGCCCAACCTTCAGTCTTTTACGCAAGCCCCGATCAATCCGGTACCGGTAACCCCGAGAACGACGGTTCAACAATTTAATGATAGGGAAATTGCCACCGCTTATTTGCTTACATTGAAGCGTTCCGGCAAAGATTACGCATGGGCGGCCATGGAAATGAGCAATCCCGAAATAAGAAGCTTTCTGGAAGATGCGTTCCGGATGTGTTCGCATCATGCATACGATGTTTGGCAATGGATGGTGAAGAAGGGATTCTACCCGTTGGAAGCCGCTTCGCCGACAACGCTCAATACGCTGGGCGGATTTTATCAAGTGGTTCAGGAACCCGCTGCCGTACACTAATATGTAATGATCAAGCCCTCTTTGATTTGGAAAAGGAGGGCTTATTTTTTTGTCTGTGCTATAATAATTTGTGTTGGGATTGCATCCTTTTGGAGCCGATACCCGACATGCGAGTTACATATGATTGCCACACAATCCGTGCTTTGATTCCGCAAGTGAACAAAGACTAAGGAGGAGATGCAAAATGTCCAAAACGATGGACTGGTTGCACGAAAAGAAACGAAACGCTCAGAAGATTACCATGCTTACGTGTTATGACTACCCTACCGCAGTATTGCAAGACCAAGCGGGATTGGATGTCATCTTCGTAGGCGATTCTTTGGGCACGAACGAGTTAGGTTACGATCATGAAGTTTCGGTTACTTTAGACGACATCGTTCATCATCTTAAGGCTGTCCGGAGAGGAGTCAAGCATGCATATTTGCTGGCGGATATGCCTTACAGGACGTATGAGAATGCCGATATGGCTTTGGAAACGGCACGGAAGCTGCTGTTTCACGGCGCCGACGGCGTGAAGCTGGAAGGGATGCAGGAAGAGATTATATCCTATTTGCACCAACACCGGATTGAGGTTTGGGGGCATCTCGGACATACCCCTCAGCATTATGAAACTGCGGTTGTTCGGGGCAAGACATTTGCTGCTGCCCAAAGTTTGGTGGAAGGCGCGATTGCATTGCAAGATGCGGGCGCTCGTATGATCGTACTGGAGCTTGTACCTGAAGAACTGGGCAAGGTCATTACCGATCAACTTATGATCCCTACCATCGGGATTGGCGCCGGCAGATTTACGGACGGGCAAGTGCTTATCGTTCAAGATATGCTAGGAATAACGCCGCGTCATTTCCGTCATTCCAAGAATTATGGCAATGTAGGCGAAATCATGCTTCAGGCGTTTCAAACCTACGCCGATGAGGTGGAACGCGGCCGATTTCCGCAAGCTGCAAACATACGGAATATGGAAGCAATAGAGCGGGAGAAATTATTGCATTATTACCAAAGCGAATAGGAATTCTAGCCTTTTAGCTCCGCTGAGTGCGGGGCTTTTTAATATAAAGAAGGAGACCTTCTTATTTCCAAGGCGATCCGCGCGAACCTACGCTTCTCAGCTTGGCGCTAAACGAAACTGCCAATCCTTATTGGGCTCGAAACGAAGGCTTTCCCAACCTAACGAAAGTACGAATCGTTATTCATTGGAAATCGGGCGTCTCAGCGCCTTTTCCCCTCATTAGCGTGTTGTAGTTTCGTTACATCCGGGGACAAGGCGATTTACAGGCGAATAGCGTGTCTACGTTTCGTTAGTCCGCCCGGCGGGCTGTCAGCCGTATTATGAAAACCACGACAAGCAAGGCGTGCAAACCAAACCGTTTGCACGCCTCTTCGTATGTCAACGGCGTTACGTCGAGCTGCGGATAACCAATTCCGTCGGCAGGATGACTCTCTTCGGAAGCATCGTATTTCCGTTGATCCGATCAAGCAGCAGGTCGACCGCGACCATGCCGATTTCCTTGGTCGGCACATTCACCGTAGATAACGGAGGATTGTAAAACTTCGAAACTTCAATATTGGACAGTCCCATCACAGCCACTTGATCGGGCACGGAGATGCCGTTGTTATATAAACTGCTGAGGGCGGCCATCGCCATCAAGTCGCTTGCTGCGAAGAAAGCGGTGGGCAAATTTTTCGTTTCGCATAATCGATTCATCTTCTCGATACAGAGCGTTTCGTCCCACATGCAATCGATAATCCAGTCGGGATTTACCGACAATCCGGCCGCATGCATGGTGGAATAATAGCCCCGATAGCGTTGGCTGTCCTTAATGTTTCCGTTCGATCCGCTCCCGCCTATAAAACCGATCTGCGTATGTCCTCTTTCAATAAGATGCTCTACCGCCATGGAAGCGACGCTGTAATGATCGTAGCCGACATTATCGATATCCCAACGTTCCGTGTCGATGCCGACGATATACGGAACCTGCTTGCGCAAATACTCGTAAGTTTCCGTATTAAGCGATTCCATCAGAATCAGGCCTGTAATGGATTCGTTGAACGTGTTATATAAAATCTTCTTATCGTCCAATTCGGGGCCCGTCCGAATAAAAGCGATGTCATGCCCTTGGCTGAACAACCGCTCTTCCGCACCGGACAAAATAGACATAAAGTAAGGATCGTTATATTTATTTTTGGTAACGCTTAGGACGCAGCCGATCTTGATGTTCGTCTTGGAAGCGGACGAATCGTTGTTCGCTGCCTGGCGTTTGACGCTTGAGCTTACCCGATAGTTCAGTTGAGTAACAGCTTGCCAAACTTTGGCGCGGGTTTCCTCCGTAATTTTGTACTTGGAATCGTTATTTAACACTCTCGAGACGGTGGCGGTGGATACGTTGGCCAACTTCGCGACATCTCTAATGGTACTCATGAATCGGTAAACCTCCTTTGTACATGTTACATCATAACATAATAACGCAGTGTTACATGCCGAATTTTTCGGCCAAAACGTTACATGGTACTTTTTATGTAACAAGTACATGCATTATCATTCTTTTGTTACGTTGATGAATCACGATATGAGACAATTGGAAAGCGCTTGATTTGCGTAAACAAGGCGAGTTAGCGCCGATAATCTATATTTTTCCTAAAATAAATCTAGGAAATAACTAAATTGTGACTTGCAAGTTTAGTCATGGGTGTTATAATTACATCATAAAGATTACTAAAATTAATGTAACAAATAACGTAACAAAACTCAAGTGTCCTAAAGAATGAAACCTTAGGAGTGAGTAAAACAATGAAAAAAACAGTCACCGTTTACCCCGTAATCGTAGACCGCCTCATCAGCAATCCAGGCATCGGTTTTACGGCGGCGCCCGGATTAATGAACGAACTCGATGATGTATATGACAATCGGGGAGTGAAGCAAGCAAAATATAAATTCACTAAAGATAGTAAAACCTACAATCATCCTGATTGTAAAGTATTTTTCTGCAGCGCGCGCTGGAAGGACGTTGAGGTCGCGAAAGGCGTCTACAGGTGGGAAGTGTTGGAGGAGAAGTTGGACTACGCCAAATCGCTTGGCTGCACTGCGGTTGTACGCTGCTCGCCGTACGCATTAAGCGAAGACGACGATATTCCGCAATGGTTTCGCAAGGATTATCCGGATGAACCCGAGTTCCCTTTTTGGAGAATAGATCCGGGCACAACGCCGTACGTCGAATATTGGGCCGATTTTATTAGAGCGTTTGCCGAACGGTTCGACGGGCATCCGGTGATCAGCTCCGTCGATATGACGATCGTGGGAGCGTGGGGGGAAGGCGGCGGAACCGAATTTCTCGAGCCGGAACAAATCCGGCGGATTACGGACGCCTATTTGGACGGATTTAAACTCACGCCTTTGCAAGCGCTTTTGCATGACCCGATCTCGATCAAGATCATTACCGATCGCAAGGCCAAAGTAGGCTTCCGCGTAGACTGCCTGGGAGATATGGGCGGTTTTCACGGAGAGAAGTGGTCGCATATGACGGATTTCTATCCGCAAAATATTCAAAACTTTCAGATGGGTGACGCATGGAAAACCGCGCCGGTTCTATTTGAAGCTTGCTGGCACATGAACGACTGGTATCTTCAAGGTTGGGACATTGATTATATCATTGAGGAATCGCTGAAATGGCATATTTCGTCCTTTAACAACAAAGGAACGATCGTACCGGAACCGTGGAAAGAGAACATAGAACGATGGCTGAAGAAGATGGGATACCGCTTTGAGTTAAGGAAATTTACTTACGATGCCGAAGCGAAGGCAGGCGGGGAGTTGCGCGTTGAAGGCCTGTGGGCGAATGTAGGGGTCGCGCCGGTCTATAACCGCTATCCGCTTGTTGTCAGGCTTGCAGGAAACGATCATACTTATACGCTTTCTAGTACGGAGGATATTAGGGGATGGTTGCCGGACCAAGATATCCTTTGGGCAGAAACGTTCACTCTTCCGGCTGAGATACGGGAAGGGGAGTACCGTCTGGAGATCGGGATCGAGACCGGCGTGAAAGAAGTCGGAAACGTGAAGCTTGCGATCGAAGGGTATCGGGACGGTTATTACCCGATGGGGAACATCGCCGTTAAAGGGGGATGAGAACGAAAATGAAGGCGCGGTTGAATTACAAGGAATACATTGCCTATTGCGGGTTCGATTTTGTGCCGGAAGGACTCGAAGAAAAGTATCGGAGCTATGAGTCGGATGGCAGAACCGAACTGATTCCGCGCGATTTTCTGGCCGGTCTGTTCGCCCGGTATCAAATCCCTGAAGATACGCAGCAACGGCTCGTTCGTGGGATCGAGGCCATAGAGAAAGATACGGTATTATTTCATTTTACGGCATTTTTAGTGGAAGATATGTGTTCCGCGCGCAATCGGTGCGATGAAGATTTCTATACGAATATGACCCCGGCTTGCATGAAGGAGAATGGGGAGCTATATTCCTTCCTGTTGCTTCTCGCCTGCATTGTCCCATCCATGAACTTGTTGGAAAAGCGGGGCGTTCCCAAGAAGTATTACGAGGACATTCCGCATCCGTTTTTGAAAGCGCAATTCGAACGGCTCGTTCATCACGGCGATCCTAAAGTCCGTGATTTCCCGTGGGTCATGAATTTTTATACATGCTCGATTTTTTTGTTAGACCGATTTCTCTTTATCCCGTGCCGTCTCGAAGACGATTTCACGATGTTCCGTCACAAGAAGACGCAAGAAGTGATTGCGCTGGGGCATGCCGGGGAAGATTTTCGCAGCGATGGGCAGAGGAATGGAATCAATGGCGTTTATGACGCCGGGGGCCTCTTCAAGACAATATGGAAGGAAGACGCCCGCCGCATCGTTGCGCATCGGATGAATCCAATGGGATTTGTGGAGCGGGAGACGGTTTCCATTGACAAGGAAGAATGGGAAGCGGTGCTGAAGCCGGGGGATTGCCTCTTGGCGCTGCACATTCCATCGGGTCCCGGCTATACTCCGGACAGGTTGAGAACTTCAATGGCGATGGCCGTTGAATTTTATACTACGTACTTTCCCGAGCTAGCCGTGAAGGGGTTCTGGAGCCGAAGCTGGCTGTTCGATCCAAGGCTTTCCTTGGTATTGGATCAAGAGAGCAACATCGTACGGGTGCAAAGGCAAGTTTACAATTATCCGACGTTCGAAGGAGACGGCATGCTGCGTTATGAGCTGTTCGGCGGCTGGGACGCCGATCCTGTCGGCAAGTCCGGCGAATATACGACTTCATTGCAAAAAGCGGCGGCGGAATATATGAAGACGGGCGCGCGGTTTAATACGATAAGCATGATTGTGTTGAAAGAAGAGGTTGGGCAAATAGGAAGCATGCCTTATATTACAGCCGCCGATATCGAGAAATTCGGGCTCATCGTTGACAGCCATATGCATGGGAGGAAGCCGAATGTGTAAATGTCAATATTCATTGGAGCGCTATGAGAAGTATAAAACGGTCAAAATCCGGCCCAGACCGTTGCCGAGGACGCCGGACAATAGCGGAAACGGGAAGTTGGAGTACATCTCATTTGCGTGGAAAGACCTGGAGGCAAGTCGGGGAGAATACACGCTCGAACAGATTGGGAAATCGCTGGACAACGCGAGGAATCCAATCCTTATCCTCAGTCCGGAACCGCCTTCATGGGTGAAAGATCGCGCGGAAGACTATTTTGCCTCCTTCGTAAGGAAGATCGGGAGCTATATCGGTACGGACGGTCGGCTTGCGGGCGTTGTGATCTCGACTCTGGCCGACAGCAAAGAGGAATGGAATGCATACATGGATTCGTTTGAAACCGTGCCTGTTCTTGCCGATCTGCATCATGGCAGACTGATCCGCTATTTGCAAGAACAGAACCGGGAATTCGGTCTGTTGGTACGTTGCGGCGAGAACAATTGGATCGATTGCTGCGAGGCATTTGCGCGGCAAAACTTGCAGCATATATGGAAAACCCAACCTGTCGTTCTTCATATCACCGATCAACATTGCGGCCCTCATATTCGACGCGAGGCGCAGCGCTGGCATGCATGCCTGTCTAATCAGGATATCGGCCTTGGATATGATCTACAGTTGCGAAGATTGACTTTCCCGGAAACGGTTTCAAGCGGGGGAAGCTTGCCGCTTCGTTTCTGGTTTGTGAACGCGGGGAGTTCGAGGATCTATAAGGAATTCGATCTATCGCTCTTGCTAAAGCAAGGGGACCTATCCTATGAGATCCCTATCCATGCGGCTTCGCATTCATGGTTAACCGGCGATCTCGTCCATAACGAGATCGTACCGTTGCCGGATATGCAGCCTGGAACGTATACGGTAAGTCTGGGGCTATTTTTCAAAGATCGCTCTTATATCCGGCTTGCCATACAAGGGGAAGAAGCGGGCGGATATTATGAGCTGGGTACTGTGCAGGTGGAAACGACAGGCGAGGATCCGTTCTCGAATATTTGGGATACCTACTATCCGGAAGGATACTATCCATTGGAAGATCCTCAAGTTCCGGAACAAGATTAGAGACATTAGAGCAGGACAACAAATCGCACCTGGAGGGGAATTGACTTGAAACTAGCATTAATCGGCGCAGGGCAAAGAGGCATGATTTACTCGCAATACGCTCGCGAAAGAGCTGACATCGTTGCGATCGTCGAACCCGACGACGGGAGAAGAGAAGCCGCGGCAGACGCTTTTCAGATTCCTTTGAACAACCGGTTCAAAACAGTGGAGGAATTTTACCGTTTGGGCAAAATCTGCGACGCTGTCATCATCGCTTCGATGGACAGAGATCATTATGCGCAAACGATGGAAGCCCTTGAACTGGGGTATGACATTCTTCTGGAAAAACCTATATCTCCGAGTCCGGAAGAATGTTTGCGAATTCAACAGAAAGCGAATGAAAAAGGCCGAAAAGTCATCGTATGCCATGTGCTTCGGTATACCAATTTCTTTGCTGAAATCAAAAAAATAATAGACAGCAACGAACTAGGAAGGATCGTTACGATTCAGCACAATGAGAATATCGGCAATTATCATATGGCGCATTCGTTCGTCAGAGGGAATTGGAGAAGAAGCGATTTGGCCAGCCCGCTCATGATGCAGAAATCATGCCATGACATGGATATTCTGGCCTGGCTCGCGAACAGCGAAGCGAAGCGCATCTCTTCTTACGGCGACTTGACCTTCTTCAGAGAAGAGAATGCGCCGGCGAATAGTTCGGACCGGTGTTTGACTTGCCAAGCTGCCGCCGATTGCCGGTTCGATGCGCGGAAAGCCTATCTGCCGGTAAGAGGACAATGGCCGGCTACAACCGTTGCGAGCGACCAATCGGAAGAGGGATTGTTGAAAGCGTTGGAAACGAGCCCTTACGGTCGTTGCGTATTTCGATCCGACAACGACGTATGCGACCATCAAGTATCCATCATCGAATTTAAAAACGGCGTGAAGGTGACTTTCAATTTAAGCGGATTTACGAATCATATGAACCGCACCATCAAAATTATGTGCGAGCACGGGGAAATTAGAGGCAACGATAGTTTAAATGTCATTGAAGTAACCAAGTTCGCTTCCAATATGGTTGACAGCGTGGAACAACGAATTATTCATCCGGCTGCCGTATCCGGCGGACATAACGGCGGAGATGCGGGATTGATGGAGGATTTCCTCCACTTGATGGAAACGGACGACAACGATAGCCGATCCTCCATCGACAGATCCGTGGAAAGCCATATTATGGCTTATGCGGCCGAGCAGGCGAGAATCGCAGGCACCGTAATCGATATCGATCAATTAAAAGAACAACTGCGAGAACACATCAAAGCAACCGCTTAATTTATTACGGAAAGGTAGTGGTACGGTTGAACTCGACTGTCAAAGACCTCCCTGCTCCAACTGCTAAGAAGCCCAAGGGTTTTCTTCATGAAATCGCGAGAAATAAAATTTTGTATCTGATGTGCGTGCCCGGACTCATTATTTTAATTATGTTCAACTATATCCCCTTCGCGGGGATATGGATGGCATTTACCGATTTTAACGTAGTAGACGGCATATTCGGAAGCAAATTTGTCGGACTGAATAACTTCAAATTCTTTTTCGCCGAAAACATGGGATGGAAAGTGACGTACAACACTTTAATTATTAACTTTTTCAGCATTATCTTCGGCATTCTCATCCCGGTAAGCATTGCTGTCTTATTAAACGAAATCAGGGTCGCCGCATTTAAAAAGATCACCCAGAGCATGATGTTCTTCCCTTACTTTTTGTCATGGGTCGTCGTAGGGGCGATTATTTACGGCATCTTCTCGTCGGATATCGGCGTTCTCAATAATATGCTCAAGATGTTCGGGATGGAGCCGATCAGTTGGTATTCCGAACCCAAGTATTGGAAAGCGATTATCATTTTGGCCAGCGTGTGGAAGTGGAGCGGTTATAACTCGATTATTTATATGGCCGCCATGGCGAATTTCGACAGCAGCTTGTATGAAGCGGCGAAGGTGGACGGAGCCAGCAAACTGCAGCGCATCATGTACTTGACGGTACCGATGTTGAAACCGACGATGATTGTGTTAACCTTGCTGAGCGTCGGGCGAATCTTCTACGGCGACTTCGGCATGATCTACGGGATTGTCGGCAATAACCCGGTTCTAGGCGAGGCGGTAAGCGTTATCGACACCTACGTGTATTCGTCTATGCGTTCATTGGGCTTTTCCTATGCTACCGCGGTCGGATTGATGCAGTCCGTGATGGGATTGATTCTGGTTACCGCGGCCAATCGTACTGCCAAGAAATTAAATGACGGGGAGGGGCTGTTTTAACGATGGATCAAAATAAATCGCTCGGCGATAAATTGGTGACGGTGATTGCATACGTTTTTATCGGTTTTTTTGCTATCGCTTGCCTGTACCCTCTCTTGTTGACGGTCAGCGTGTCCTTTTCATCGGAACAGGTTATAGCCAAGAACGGGTATTCGATTATTCCTCAGAGCCCGAGTTTTGACACCTATAAATATATTTTTATTCATAGCGGAACCAAAATTTTGCGCTCTTACGTTGTGACGATTTTTGTAACCGTTGTCGGGACATTAGGCGCCTTGTTGATCACAAGCATGATTGCGTTCGCCATCTCGATCAAAAAATTGAAATATCGCAACATCATCGCGTTTATCTGCAATTTTACGATTATTTTCTCGGCGGGCTTGATCCCTTGGTATATCGTTAGCGTGAATTATTACGGGTTGAAAAACAGTATGATGGCATTGATTTTGCCCGCCATATTCAGCGTCTGGAACATGTTTCTGATGCGCACCTACTTTTCAAGCATCTCCCCCGCGCTTTACGAAGCTGCGGAAATCGACGGAGCCAACTATTTTACGATTTTCTTCAAGGTAGCCCTGCCTTTAAGCACGACCCCGCTGTTTACGGTCGGTTTAATGTATGCGCTGCAATATTGGAACGACTGGTGGCATGCGCTGATCTTTATTAACAATCGGGACTTATTCCCGTTGCAATATTATCTCTTCAACATATTGTCGAACGTCAATGCGATCAGTTCCGGCCGGGTTCCCGCAGGCGCTGCGGGCAATCTCACGCTGCCGGCGGAAACGGTCAAGATGGCGGTTACCGTCATTACGATCGGACCGATCATTTTCCTGTATCCTTTCGTGCAAAGGTTCTTCGTTCACGGGATTATGGCCGGCGCAATCAAGGAATAAACGGAATATGGCAATGCGCCTATTCAGGCCTTTGACATAGATAAAGAGATTCATAATGAGGAGGGTGTTCAATGAAAACAAAAAAAAGGTTGACGATTGCATTGATTTTGCTGCTGCTGACGGTATCGATTCTGGCGGGTTGCGGAAAATCAGGCGAGGAAGGGTCGGGCAAAGGCGATTTGCAAACCCTTACCATCTTGTACCCTGGCGAGGAAAACGACCGTTTCAGAGAATTTCTCGATAACGAATTTGCCGAGAAGATGGCTGCCGATCTTGGATTAAAGGTGAATGTGACCTTTGTGCCATGGTCCCAATATTGGGAGCAGAAAGATATCGTACTCGCCGCGAGCGAACCGATCGACTTGTATTGGGACGGTCTTCCCGATCTGGCCGCGATCGTGAACAAGAAACAAGCGATGCCTTTGGACGATTTAATTCAACAATACGGTCAGGATATGCTGAAAGTATTGCCGATGGAACATTTGAATGGGGCCATGATCGACGGCAAAATCTATGGCATTCCTTCCTCGTACGCACCGTCTTCCGCTATGTATCAGCTTGTGAATGTGCGCCAAGACATTCTGGAAGCCGTCGGTATGACGGACTTGAACACGCCGGACGATTTGAAGGAGTTCGCCGTCAAAGCAGCCGAGAAGTTTCCTGAAATGAAAGGACCGGCAGATGTTATCTTTAAACCGTTAACGAGATATTTTGCCGACGAACAGTATAGCTGGATTGCAGTAGAGGATTTAGTCGTTTTTGGAGAAGAAAGCAAGAAAGCTTACAGTTATTATGAAACAAAGGCGTTCCAGGAAGTAGCCAAATTCAACCGGAGCATGTATAAAGACAAATTGTACACCGAGGATCTGACCATTAAATACAATGAAAGAGACACCAGAATGCAAACAGGCTTATACCTTTGGGTTGAAGGATCTTTAGGCAAGGAAATGGAAACGATCGAGAGCGTAAGAGCAAATGCGCCGCAAGCGAAACTGCAAACCTATCTGCTGGCGGAAGACAAGCCGCGTTATGTCAACTCGACAGGGGGAGAAGTGCTCGGCATACCGATGACGGCGCCGAACCCGGAAGGCGCGATGAAGTTTATTAACTGGATTTATAAATCTCAGGAGAATTATTTGTTTGCGCTGTATGGCGTGGAAGGCAAAGATTACGAGATTGTAGACGGAAGAATCAAAAAGCTCGTTCCTGACGAATTCTTCTACGAATGGATGTTTAGAAATCAGAACTATCAACTGTTCGCGCCGGACGTAGATCAAGAAGCGATCGATAAATATAAAAGCTGGGACGAGAAAGCGATTATCTCCGATTCCTTGGGTTTCCGTTTCAACAATGAGAACGTGAAGGATGTCGAAAACGCGCTTAAACAAGTCGTAGGCCAAGAAATCGCGGCATTGCGATCCGGTTTTGTAGATTTTGATACGGAGTATCCGAAGGCGATCAAGAAATTGAAAGCGGCAGGCATTGACAAATATGTAGCTGAAGTACAGCGTCAATTAGATGAATTTTTAGCTAAAAAATAAGGATAAACTTTGACTGTCGGGGAATCATTCCCGGCAGTCTTTCGGTTTGAACGGAAATAAACCGCTGGAATTCCCCCGATTGCAGACCGCGCGTCCCGCCCTGGGACGCAACATCATACAAGAATCCCCCCTAATCTTTGTACTATAATAAGAGCAGATTGACCGAGAGAAGGTGCAAAGATTTGTCTTATGAAGTTCGTGAAATTCGCTACGATCCGGATATCGGAATTGAAGCGTATCGTTTTCAAGGCATTATGCAGAAGTTTCCCAATCATTTTCACGACTATTATGTGTTGGGCTTTATCGAGCAAGGGAAACGCCATCTAATATGCAACAACGAATCGTACGTTATTAACAGCGGCGACGTTGTCATTTTCAATCCTCATGATCCGCACGCTTGCGAACAAATCGACGGGAAGACGCTGGATTATCGCTGCCTTAATGTCAAGCCGGATGTCATGCGCAAATATGCGCTCGAAATTACGGGAGCGGAGAAATTGCCGCGGTTTGCCCCGACGGTTCTCTATCAAAGCGAGTTGGCTGGCATCCTTCGCGATTTGCATCGCATGATTGCGAACGAACAACCCGATTTTCAGAAGGAAGAACTGCTATTGCTGCTGATCGAGCAATTGTTGGTCGATTACTCGGACGCGGAAGCCTTCGATTCCTTCCGGGAGCCTCGTCCCGAAATTAGAACGGTTTGCGATTATTTAGAAGCGCATTACCCCGAGAACATTAAGCTTGACCGGTTAAGCGAACTAACGGGACTCAGCAAGTATCATCTGTTGCGTTCCTTCACGAGACAAACAGGAATCTCCCCTTACAGTTACCTGAGCACAATCCGGATTAACAATGCCAAGAAATTGCTGGAATCGGGCATATCGCCCGGGGAAGCGGCCTTCCGCTGCGGCTTTAGCGACCAAAGCCATTTCACGAATTTTTTCAAGAAACTGATCGGCCTGACTCCCAAACAATATAGCAGGGGATTCGCGAGCGGCCAAGAGGCGGGAAGGTTGGCGCATCATGACAACAGATAAGCGCAATATGACCGCAGGTCACCTGTTAGCTTTCATGACGATCTTGATCTGGGGAAATACGTTTATCTCCACGAAAATTTTATTGGTTGACTTCACGCCCGTGGAAATTTTGTTTTTCCGGTTTCTCATCGGGTATGCGGCCTTGCTGCTGATCGATTCGCAACCGATCCGATTCCGTTCCTGGCGAGAGGAAATGCTGTTCATCGGCGCAGGTCTTTGCGGCGTTGCTCTGTATTTCTTGCTGGAGAACGCAGCCCTTGCTTATACGCTTGCCTCCAACGTAGGCGTCATTGTTTCCATTGCTCCGTTCTTTACTGCGGTATTGGCCCACTTCTTTCTGGAAGGGGAGAAAGTAAACGTTCAATTTATGATCGGATTTGTTATGGCGCTCGCGGGTATTATGGCGATCGGCTTTAACGGCAGCGTTCTGCTGCGTCTGAACCCGGCCGGCGACATTCTCGCCTGCCTGGCGCCCGTCGTTTGGGCCGTTTATTCCGTATTGATGCGCAAGATTAGCGCGCTAGGGTATCCTACCGTAAGATGCACCCGCAAAGTGTTTTTTTACGGGCTGTTGTTGATGGTGCCTGCGTTATTTCTATTTCCGTTTCGTCTGGGGCCGGAGCGATTCTACGACCTCTCGAACGCGTCAAACCTTCTTTTCTTAGGTTTGGGTGCGTCGGCATTATGTTTCGCAACCTGGAACCGGGCGGTCGGAATTCTTGGAGCCGTAACGACAAGCATATACATCTATATCGTGCCTGTCATTACGGTCGCGTCTTCGGCGTTGATTCTGCATGAAAAACTCACATGGGCGACATATCTGGGAACCTTCCTAACGCTGGCCGGTTCTTACATCTCCGAACGCAGCCGCAAACGGCGGGGAAATCGCGACGCTCGTCATGCCGCTCAGGCGGCTTCCGACAGAATATGAGAAGGGTAAGGGGCGATGAGGGAGAGGGCGCCCTATCAAAATGGGGGTTCTCCTCGGGTAAAAGTTGATTCCATTCTAGTTAAGCGGCATAGAATATTTCATAGAAATGTTCGCATTCCCGAAGGAGGGGTGAATGCTTACCCGCAAGAGGAGTGATCGTATGAATCAACTATTATGGATGGCCGTCGGCGCCGGTGCCGTTCTATCGATCGAAGGGCTGTATTGGCTGTATTGGAGATATGTAGGATCTGGTTCTGTGAGAGATTATATTAACGAGGATCAGGAGCCCGAAGGAGATTATCGGATTTTACGCAAAATAAAAACGCCCAACCAGCGGATCGCTCTTGTCGAATATCGCGGCCAAATGTGGATTTACGGCAACGGCGACGTGATGTTCAGCACTACGGAGGATGAGAATATGTATGCCGAAGCGATGGTGCACATTCCGATGGCAGCGGCGGGCAAGCGGAACAAGGTGCTGATCATCGGAGGGGGCGGCGGCGTCACGACCCGCGAGGCGCTCCGATACTCTGAAGTGGAGGAAATCACTGCTGTCGATGTCGATGATGTCATGTTGGAGTTCGGCAAACATTTGGAAGCGATGGTCCGATTTAATCGGGGCTCGTTGAATCATCCCAAAGTGAGGACCGTAATTGAAGACGGGAGAACATTTATAGAAAACACCCCGATGAAGTGGGATGTCATTGTAATCGACGTGCCTGAACCGACCGGTCGATATCCCCGGTTATCCCGCCTTTTCAGCGTAGAGTTCTACCGCCTCTTGAAAGAACGATTGGAACCGGAGGGAGCTATCAATATCGCCTGCTCCACTTCCTTCTGGATGCCCGAATACTTCTGGTCCATACAAGAAACCCTCAAAAAAGCAGGCTTCCAGGTGCTCCCGTTCCATCACTTCGTACCGGAAGACGGCGAAGACTGGGCTTTTTGCCTGGCAACAACATCCCCTGTAGACACGGACGGCTTGCGTATGCTCGTTTCAACGGAATACTTGACCCCGGAACGATTGAAAGATATGTTTTACATGCCGTTTTATTTTGCAAACGGCCAGAATCAAGGCGATATCCAAACGGACGATAACACGGTGCTGCTCGATATCGTAAGCGAAGCGGATTACGAACAGGATGGCAACCGGAAAGAATACAATTGAATGGGTGGGGATGGATTCCTTACAAGGAGTACAGCCTACCCAAGGTTGATGCAAAACCTTTAGCCTGAATTTTTTGCGAGGGGTGATCGTTATCCGTTATTCCAAAAGAGAATTTGTATTTTTCTCTACAGCATGCGCGGTTACAATTTTGCTCTTTTTTCTGATCGATATGATGACATTTCGGTACAAGGAAGGCGGTACGGTTTCCGGCAATGGAAATCCGGCGCTGATCGTTATCATTGTGACCGTGCCCGTATTTTTGTTGTTCGCGATACTGCTATTTCGATGGACTACATATTTGTTTCGTAGAATGGAGCGTCGCAAATATTACCTCCTCTTTATGATTGTCGTTTTGTTGGCTGTTTCGATGTACGGAGAGATGACGGTTCTAATGCGTCAAGCCGGACTCGTCATCCCCGGAGTCTGCGGCCCGGCCAGAGAGCAATGGAGCCAGTTGGGGCAAGAGGCGCCCGAGCTGTAATGCGCATATTGCGCACTGGCGATTGCATTAACTTCTACCGCCCTGCTCCTCAAGTTCGAGGACACAGGAGACGCTAATTGCATTAGCGTTGCATCGAGCGTATTGCTGCTCTTCAAGCCCGAGGAAGCGTTTTTTCTGCCCTCTTCTGTGAAAATCCCCCTCGCTCAGATGCTAGAAAGCCAGGGTTTATTACATACGGAGCGGGATTGGATTGCTGCATGCAGTTCTGAACGATCGTTTGCCGCAGAGGTTATGGAAGCTGTATAGCGTGCTGGCAAGCGATTCTCGTGGGGTAAAAAAGGTAAAGCCTGCGATCAGAGTCCACTTCATCATACCGCTGGCGGCTGACGATCCGCCCGAGCGGGCTAACGAAACTGATACACGCTAATCGCCTGTAAATCATCATGTTGCAATGTCTAACGAAACTCAAGCACGCTAATGAGGGGGAATAGGCGGTACAATCGCCGATTTCCAATGAATAGCGATATGTACTTTCGTTAGGATGACAACATCTTCAATTGGAGCCCAATAAGGATCGTTAGTTTCGTTTGCGAGCCAAAAGTTTCGTCAGCGCCAAACAAGGAGCGCAGGTCCGCGCGAGCGCCTTTGAAATGTAGGGGGAGGTCTCCCCTTCTATATGCGCAATAAAGCCAGTACCATCAACGGTAGCGAATGATGAAGCAGACTCCATTGCGGGTTTTCGAAGCTATCAACTTCTCGATGCAACGCCATTGCATATTGCGGAAACTTCATCCTTTTGGGGCGAAGTTTTTTCTTTGGCCAAAACGAATTTTATGGAAAAATTTGTAGCCTGCGGGTATGATGATTACGCGGCCTTTTATGCTGCCGGTTGACGTAGGGTGGAAATGAAAGGGGAGATCCATCATGCTTCTTGGGGAAATATTCGTATGGCTGATCGGTGTTTTCGGATTCTTCGCCATCTTGTATCAAGTGATCCAATCCGCGATCGATCAGTCCAAAATGGCCAGAAACATTCAAGATATAAGAGACATGCTGCATCAGATGAAAAACGAAAGGGCGGAAGCCGTCAAACAGGCAAGCGCCTTAGCAAATGAATCTGAAAAATTCGAGGAATGCCCCGGATGCGGGAGGAAAGTGAAACGGGATGAAAGAATCTGTCCGGAATGCGGGCTAACATTGATTGATTCGTAACATGGAATGGGGTGGCAAAAAAACTATCCTCCACAACGAACATGATGTTCAGTATAATATCATTGTATTGAAATGAGAAAGGGTGACCTTAAGCCGATGAAGTACTAATCCTATTCGAACAAGCGAAAAACGTGTTTACGTTTTTTCCGGATAGGATTTGTGCGGGCTTTTTTATATACTCATTAGGTTTCATGCGTTTATCTTCATCATAAAGGCATGATCCTTGTTTAAGTATTGCGCCTCCTATCCGGGAACAACGGATAAGGAGGTTTTTTAATGTCTCATCGTGAATTCGGGCTGGAGGGGCCGGCTTCTACCAAATATGACCGGCTGCGCCGTTTCCTTGCGTCCGGGAATGAACCGAAGTTTCGATTTACGCAAATCGCGCAAGCAATATTCAAGCATAAAATACATGATTTCGAGGACATAACGGTGTTGCCGAAACCGTTGAGACAGTCGATCGTTTCGCAATTCGGAAGCGGCATGCTGAATATTAAACCCGTCGTTCATACGCCTTCGCCGCAAGCGGATAAAGTCTTATTCGAAATTCCAGGGGGCGACAAAATCGAAACCGTCGCCATGAAATATCGCGCCGGCTGGGAATCGTTTTGCATTTCTTCCCAATCGGGCTGCGGTTTCGGCTGCAGCTTTTGCGCGACCGGGGCGATCGGCCTGCAACGAAATTTGACGGCCGACGAAATTACGGATCAAATTTTGTACTTCTTATTGCAGCGCCGTTCGATCGACAGCATTTCCTTTATGGGGATGGGAGAAGCTCTTGCCAACCCGCAAACGTTCGGCGCAATAAGAACATTGACCGACCCCGAGCTATTCGGCATCAGTTCCAGAAGAATCACGATCTCCACCATAGGCATTATTCCGGGAATTCAAAAGCTGACCAAGCAATTTCCGCAAATCAACCTCACCTTCTCTCTTCATTCCCCTTTTCAAGAACAGAGGAGCGAGCTCATGCCTATAAACAACAAATATCCTCTGGCGGATGTGCTGGAGGTTCTGGACGAACATGCCCAAATAACAGGCCGAAAAGTGTACATTGCGTATGTATTGCTGCCCGGCGTCAACGATTCTGCGGATCACGCCCAAGAATTGATCGCGATTGTGAAGAAAAGGCCTAGTTACAAGCAGCTGTATCATGTGAATCTCATACGTTACAATCCCGCCATGGGTGCGCCGGAACAATACGGGCGTCCGGATCAGCGCGCCGTGGATGTTTTTTATCGTCAATTAACGAAAGCGGGAGTCAAAGTAACCGTACGCCAATCCTTCGGCGTAGAGATCGATGCGGCATGCGGGCAATTGTACGGCCAATATGAAGCCAAGCAACAGCGGCGCTGCAAATAAAGGAAACGAGAAAATGAAGGGGGAGTGCCATAACCATGTTGGATTGTATACGCGTCTTGCTTGTTATGGACGATGATCCTAGGTTTACGGAGCTTCTATCTTTATTGCGTAGAGAACCGGGGTTCGAGGTATCCGTTACCAATTTGAACGAAGTGAAACAACATGTCGCGCGAGGGACGGCAGACGTTATATTGCTCAGTTCCTCGCAGCATTCCTTATTTTATGCGGGGTTGAAAACGGCGGGCGAGCTGTTGCGGCAAAATCCCGTCAAAATTATCGTGTTGACGACGATCCATGAAAAAGAGGCTGTACTGGACGCATTCACCGCAGGAGTCTTGAATTATTTGCTTAACAAGAGCTACAGAGACATTCCGGCGGCCATTCGAGAGGCGCATCTCAACCGCAGTTCCCTTCATCCGGATGTCGCGGCGTTACTCCGTCAGGAAATTAAACATTTCAGACATGCGGATATGCAGCAGAGACTAACCCGTACCGAAAAACAAGTGCTGCATCTGCTTGCGGAAGGCTGCACGAGAACGGAAATATCGGAGACGCTGCAAGTGTCCCCGAATACGGTCAAATTTCATATGCGGAATTTAATTCAAAAGATCGGCGGCGCCACGGGGAAGGAAGCCGCGGAACGAGCCAAACGGATGGGATATTTGTAGCGCACCCCTGCTTCGAAGATAATAGGAATAACCTATAGAATTAATAGATTTTATATATTTTAATTATAGGAGGAGGTGTGAGATAATACGGGCAACAAATATAGGAGATGATGTAAATGAGTTCCAACCATGCTTGGCAATCCGGATTGTACGACAATAAATTGGGGTTCGTATCCGAACTGGGCAAAGGCGTGGTCGAATGGCTCGATCCGCAACAGGGGGAGCGCATTCTCGATTTGGGATGCGGAACCGGGGATTTGGCCTATGCCATTTCAAAGGCGGGAGCGAATGTGACCGGCATGGATCTATCCGACGCAATGATCGAAAAAGCGCGGGACAAATACCCGGACATCCGGTTTATAACGGGCAATGCCGAACAATTTCAAGTTGCCGAACCGTTTGATGCCGTCTTTTCCAATGCCGCTTTGCACTGGATGAAGAACGCCGGACAGGTGGCGGAATGCGTATGGCATGCGCTCAAGCCGGGCGGAAGATTTGTCGCCGAGTTCGGGGGACGGGGCAATGTGGAGCAAGTGGTAAAGGCGATCGGAGCCGTGCTTGAGGAGAATTACGGCATCGACGCTTCCGGCCTCCATCCGTGGTATTTTCCGAGTATCGCCGAATACAGTTCATTGCTGGAACGGCAAGGCTTCCATGTCGCGTACGCCGTTCATTTCGACCGTCCCACTCCATTGCCCGATGGCGAGGAGGGACTCCGGCATTGGCTGAGCGGATTTGCCGGAGGCTTCTTCGAATCGTTCGCGGAAGAGGAGCGAAGCAAAGCCTTCGCGAACATTGCCGCCAAAGCCCGGGACGATTTGTTCCGGGACGGTAGTTGGCGCTTGGACTATAAGCGGATACGAATCAAGGCTATCAAGCCTTCATCCCGCGCAGCGATATAATCATTTTCGAACGAACGTATTGACCTTCTCGTTGCGTCAACGTTTATTCTCGACTTATCACATGCAACGGGTTGAGGAGGACTACGGAAGATGAATACGCTAATGATCAAAGATGTCATAATCCTGACGATGAAGGAGGATGAAGCTCCGTTTCGCGGGGATATACTCATCGCGGGGGATACGATTCGGCAGATCGGGCCCGGCCTCGCCGCCGAGGCGGACGAAACGATCGAAGGTCAAGGCATGGTTGCGATGCCTGGCCTGATCAATGCGCATCAACATACGCCGATGAGCTTGCTGCGCGGCTTCTCCGACGATTTGAAATTAATGGATTGGCTCGAGCGGAAGATGCTCCCCGCCGAGGCGAACATGACGCCGGAAGATATTTATTGGGGCTGCAAACTGTCGATGGCGGAAATGATCAAGTCGGGCACGACCGCATTTGCCGATATGTACATCCATATGGACGAGATCGCTGCCGCGGTAGAAGAAGCCGGTATGCGGGCATCGTTGTCGCGGGGGCTCGTCTTCCTGCAGGACGACGGAGGGCAGCGATTGCAGGAAGCGCTCGGGCTGGTCGAACGATGGCATGGCAAGGCGAAGGGAAGAATTACGACGATGCTCGCCCCGCACGCGCCGTACACTTGCCCGCCGGAACCGCTCAAACGCGTCGTCAAGCTGGCCGAAGAGATGAATCTGCCGATTCATATCCATTTGGCCGAGACGCAGGAAGAGGTCGTTTCCATCCGTGACAAATATGACGAGACGCCCGCGCAATATTTGTATAATGCCGGTCTCTTTGACAGGACGCATGTGCTGCTGGCGCACGGCGTGCATCTCACCCGGCGCGACATCGGGCTGCTCCGGGGCATGCGCGGAGGGGTGGCGCATAATCCCGTCAGCAATTTGAAGCTGGGCTGCGGCATTGCTCCGGTCGTCGAGATGATGCAACAAGGCATAACGGTCGGCCTTGGAACCGACGGCGCCGGCAGCGCCGCCACGGTCGACATGTTCGAAGAGATCAAGGCGGCAGCCTGGCTGCAGAAGCTTGACTACGGCGATCCGACCAAGCTGCCTGCCGCTCAGGCGCTGCGCATGGCAACGAGGGAGAGCGCAGCCTTGCTCAACATCGATCGCGAAGTAGGGACGCTCGAAGCAGGCAAGCGCGCCGATCTGATTCTCGTCGACATGAATAAACCGCATTTGCAGCCGGTTCATCATGTCGAATCTCTCCTTGCCTACAGCGCGGGCGGGGCCGACGTGGATACGACGATTGTCAATGGCAAGATCCTGATGAGACGCCGGCAATTGCTGACGATGGACGAAGAGGAATTGCTTCGGCAAGCTGCCGTCCGCGCCAAACGAATCGTGGCGGGAGTATGAACGCCTCGAATATGTGGAATCGCTGGACGGATATATCACCCCTCTCGGCGGAGACGAATATCTTTTTTTACGACCCGGGGCCTATTCGAACGGGAAACGGGCGGCTAACAAAACGATTCCTCTGGCCAAAGACGCCAAAAAAACGTACGGAACCATTTTGAGCCTGGGGATCGGATTCGGCGCGTCGGGCAATGAAGCGGGAACGAACGCCCGCAAAGCGTTGCGCAAATCGAAGGAGGCGGGCGGCAACGTTTGTTTTATCGTCCGCGAAGATCAAACGCTGACCGGGCCGCTAGAAATGGCCGACTCGATGCAAACCGTGCTCTCGCCAACCCGCGCCGAATTGATCAAAAAAGCGGAAGACGCCGGAATGACAAGCTCCTATCTCAGCAAGCTTCTGAATCATATGGCGCGTTGCGGCAAGACGGAGTACAACGTTCACGAGTTGGCGTCGGTATTGCAAATTAGGGACCGAAGCGCGCATCGTCTCATTCTGCTATGGATGGATAACGGCTTGGCCGAAATCGCGGGCATGGAAAAAGTGGCGAAGGGCCGGCCACCCAAGCAGTCCAAAGGCGATGAACCATCCCCTTATTAAAGACTTTGCAACGTTTATGCCGCAACGCGGACAGAGGATCCCTTATTTGGCGAAAATGCCCCTTTTGGGCAAGTTGAAGGACAGAGAATTCGTTATCTGTGACAAATCGTCTTATTTGGGGCCTGTTCCGAGTCAAATAAAGGAACGCGTGTCCTTCAAACGCCGAAAAAACGCTCATTTATCCAATTTAACGGAAGCTGTGTCCGCCAAGTCAGACGAAGACGCAGTTTTGCGCATAAACCATTCGCAACGCGGACAGAGGATCCATGATCTGTGTAAACGGTCTTATTTGCATTAACGTTGCATTCTCTTTTTCAAACAAAAAGGTCTTTGCAACGCTAGTTGTCATTTGACATATAGCTCTTCATTACCGCACTCGCCGGTGAGAGGGGCTTTTTTTGATGTTTCGACACGGATAACCCCGTCCGGAGGCGTTATTTAAAGATGATTAAATGACTTGTCTTTATATGTTTCAGGAGGCTATGATGGAATCAAGATGCTATGGAAAGGGGAAAAACGAGATGAAAACGGTTGAGGAACTGGAACAAAAATTGGCGGCTCCTTCGCAAGCGTTAATCGACGACATCGGCGCGATGGACGGCGATCTTGTCCTGCTTGGGGTTGGCGGTAAAATGGGACCGAGTATGGCGAGACTGGCTGCGAACGCGATTCGTAAAAGCGGCCGGCCGAAACGGATCATCGGCGTATCGCGCTTCTCCGACGAAAACGTGCGCAAAGAGCTTGAAGCGGCGGGGGTCGAAACGATTTCCTGCGATCTGCTCAACGACGAAGAATTGAAGGCGCTTCCAGAGGCGCGCAATGTGATTTATATGGTCGGCAATAAGTTCGGGACGACGGGCAGAGAGCATTTTACATGGGCGATGAACGCTTATCTTCCCGGCAGGATTCCTCCGGGGCCGATCGGGGAATATGCGCAATCTTGCCTGGGACGCGAGCGGATTTTCGAATATTATGCTCATAAGAAGGGAACCCCGATGATGTTCTATCGCTTGAATTACGCCATCGATATGCGCTACGGCGTGCTGCTGGAGATTGCCAAGGCGGTTAACGAAGAGCGGACGATCGATCTGACGATGGGCTATGCCAATGTGATCTGGCAGGGAGACGCCAATGAAATGGCGTTGCGCTGTTTGACGAAATGTGCGAATCCGCCGCAAATCGTCAATATTACGGGACCGGAATCGATGTCTGTACGCTGGGCCGCCGGCGAATTCGCCAAACGGCTCGGCAAGGAACCGCGGTTTGAGGGGACGGCATCGGAAACGGCGCTGCTGAACAATGCTTCCAAATCGCATCAGTGGTTCGGATACCCGCGGGTATCGCTGCTGCAAATGATCGAGTGGTTGGCGGAATGGATCAGGGCCGGGGGAACGACCTGGAATAAAGCGACTCACTTTCAGGAAAGAGAGGGGAAATTTTAATGACGTTTCGGAAAACGCTCACGTCCGAACAATCGCAAGCGCTGCATGACGGACTCGTCATTCCCGCCCATCCGCTCGCGCTGGACGCGGACCGCAAGCTGGATGAGAGACGCCAACGCGCGCTCACTCGTTACTACATCGCCTCGGGCGCCGGGGGGGTTGCCGTTGGCGTTCACTCGACGCAGTTCGAAATTCGCGAACCGCAGCATAATTTGTATGAGCCGGTGTTGCGCATGGCTGCGCAAGAAGTGGACCGGGCGAAGCCGGATCGCCCTTTCCTGAAGGTGGCCGGCCTATGTGGGCCGACCGAACAAGCGATGCGAGAAGCGCGAATCGCGGCGGAGCTCGGATACGACGCGGGACTTCTCAGCATGGGAGGCTTGGCGGACTGGAGCGAGGAGGAGATTCTCGAGCGGACGAGACGGATCGCGGAGACGATGCCGGTGATCGGATTTTATTTGCAGCCTTCTGTCGGCGGCCGGATCTTCACTTACGAGTTCTGGCGGGCATTCGCGGACATTCCCAATGTAGTTGCGATCAAGATGGCGCCTTTCAACCGCTACCAAACGCTCGATGTCGTCCGCGCCGTGTGCCATTCGGGCAGACGGGACGAAATTGCTCTGTACACCGGCAACGACGATAACATTATCATCGATCTGCTGACGACATACCGGTTCGAAGTCGACGGAACGACGGTGGAAAAAAGCATCGTGGGCGGCCTGCTTGGCCACTGGGCGGTCTGGACCGAGAAGGCGGTGCGGCTGTTGGAAGAAATGAAAAAAGTGCGGGGCCGGAACGAAATATCCAAAGAGTGGCTTACCCGCAACGTTCAGGTGACGGATTGCAACGCCGCTTTCTTCGATCCCGCACACCGATTCGCGGGCTGCATTCCGGGCATTCACGAGGTGCTGCATAGACAAGGGCTGCTGGAAGGAACGTGGTGCCTGAATCCGGAAGAAACGATGTCTCCGGGGCAGGCGGAGGAGATTAGCCGCGTCTATGCGCAATACCCGGATTTGAACGACGACGATTTCGTCGCCCGGCATCTCGGGGATTGGTTAGCGGAGCCGGACCAATAACGTCGGCTCCGGATGGAATGGAAATGGAGGGGGAGTATGCGTTTCAAAGATGTGTTCTCCATAATCGGGCCGAGCATGATCGGACCGTCGAGTTCCCATACCGCCGGCGCCGTTCGGCTGGGCCGCGCGGCCAGGCGCATTCTGGGCGGAATGCCGGAGCGGGCCGACATCCTTTTCTACGGTTCGTTCGCATCGACGTATCGGGGACATGGAACGGATCTGGCACTGGTGGCCGGTTTGCTTGACTTGCAGGCGGACGACGCCGGAATCAAAGACGCGCTCGAACTGGCCGAGGAAGCGGGGATGTCGGTAAACATTACGGCGTCCGCGCTTCGGCCCGCGCACCCGAATACCGCCCAAATCCGCTTGCGTCGCGGAGAGCGGGAAGATACGGTTACGGGCTGTTCCATTGGAGGCGGCAATATCGAAGTGATCGGCGTCAACCGTTTCGACGTCAAGTTTACCGCGAGTTATCCGACTTTGTTGATCTTTCACGGCGACCGCCCGGGCGTGATCGCCGAGGTGACCGATGTATTCAGGCAGGCCGGCGCGAATATCGGTTACATGGAAGTCGACCGGAAATCGCGAAGCGGCGATGCCTTGACGGTGCTTGAGATGGATGGACCGATTTCCGGTTTATGGACGGAGCGTATACTTCGATTGCCGGATGTGCGGCGCGTTTGCCTGATCGATTTGGCGGCGAAGGAGGAGTGAGGTGGGCATGAGATTTTCAACGTTGGAAAATATCGTTGAGCTTTGTCATCAAGAATCGGTCTCAATCGGCCAACTGATGATTCGGGAGCAAGCGAGGGAAAGCGGCAAGAGCGAGAGCGAAGCGTTCGCCCAAATGGCGGCTTATTATCAAGTGATGAAGGAAGCGGTGCGAAAAGGGCTGGAGGAGGATACAACGTCCCGAAGCGGTCTGACCGGTTTGGATGCGCAGCGCGTACGCACCTATATGGAGTTGGAAGCTCCTTCATTGGGCGAGGCGGCGTGCAGGTCCATGGCTTACGCTCTCGCCGTATCCGAAGTGAACGCTTCGATGGGACGAATTATTGCGACTCCGACCGCCGGATCTTGCGGAATCATTCCCGGCGTGTTCGTTAGCGCGCAGGAACGGTTCGGCTGGGACGACGAAAAGATGGTTACGGGCCTGTTTAGCGCCGGAGCCATCGGATACGTGATCGCCAACAATTCGTTTGTGTCCGGTGCCGAGGGAGGCTGTCAGGCGGAAGTAGGATCGGCGATCGGCATGGCGGCAGGCGCATTGACGGAACTGCGCGGGGGAACGCCGCGGCAGGCGGTGCACGCCGTCGGACTGGCGCTCAAAAATTCGCTCGGCCTCATCTGCGATCCGGTGGCCGGTTTGGTGGAGATTCCATGCGTCGTGCGCAACGGCTTCGGAGCGGTCACCGCTTTGGCGGCCGCGGACATGGCGCTGGCCGGGGTACGCAGCGTCATTCCTTCGGACGAAGTGATCGGGGTTATGCTTGAAGTCGGCAGCGCCATGCCCGAGAAACATCGGGAAACGGCTCAAGGCGGTCTGGCGCAGACGCCGACCGGCCGGCAATTGATGAAGCGGTTGTACGGGACGCGACCGCGTAATAAAGAAGGGGACACAACATGAGCTTGCTTGCTCGCGGCCGACAATTGCTTAAGAATTAATTGCATTCCGCCGGGCGCATCGTTGTTGGCCGCGATTGCCAAATCGCGATTGGTATGACGAAACGAATGAAAATCGGTATCGTCTCTCCGTTAGCCAATATGCGAATTGGATATTGCCGCAGACTGTTGCATGTATTCAGGCATATAAATGACTTGTTTCGTCAGTCTCGATTCCTCTGCCGCGAAAGCCATCATATGGCTTTGCAGAGATGTGGCGGCGGTTGTCAGCGCTTTCCCGGCGCCGTCGCCGCGGACAAGAGCGAGAAAGTCTTCGACCAGACGATGATCGCCTCCGCCGTGGCCGACATGCCCTCCTTGAACGTGTAACGAAATCGTCTCGGTGAATCCCGTTTCGAAGTATGTGACCTCAATTTCGTTTTTTTCCATCGCGCCGCGAATTTCGCCTTTGGTTCCCATTAATTTGATCGTTCTGCCGCATTCGTTGGTGAAAGCGCTCATCGTGAAAGCGGCCGTTATTCCTCCCGCAAATTCCATGTTGACGACTTGATGATCCACCACATCATTGTCGCAATGGTAGACGCATCTTCCGTACGGCCCTTCTTGCAGCGCTTTCAGCCTGCCTTGGTAGCTTACATCGTTCGTGATCGTCGAAGTCGGCCAGTCGACCCGATCCGTCAGATAGATTTTCGGCGCGTAATAGGCGCAGCTTTTGGCTGCAGGACAACCGTCTAGGCAGCGGCTTGGCGCTCCTTCCGGAGCATTCTCGGCAGTGAAATGCTTGAGGGAACCGAATGAGGATAGATACGTGCATTCGCCGCCCGCCAGCCACAACAAAATATCGAGGTCATGGCATGATTTAGCCAGGATCATCGGACTGGAATCCGCCTTTTTGCGCCAATTTCCTCTTACGAAGCTGTGAGCCTGGTGCCAATAACCGACATTCTCGTTATGTTGTATGGACACGAGATCTCCGATCTTCCTTTCGTCGAGCAGTCGCTTAATGGTTCCGAAAAAGGGCGTATATCGGAGCACATGGCATATGGAGAAAATCCGATCGTACTTTCTTCCTTGCCCCGCCATTTTCACACATTCGTCAGGGGTCGTTGACATCGGTTTTTCCAGCAACACATGATAGCCCGCCGCTAACGCCTTCATAGTCGGATCGAAGTGCATTTGATCTTGCGTGCAGATGAATACGGCGTCGGCAAGTTGGGGCCGATCGAGCAAGGAATCCCAATGGTCGAAGCATAGATCGTCGGCAATGCCGTGCGCTTCCTGGAATTTCATCCGCCGCGGCCGGTCGGGATCGGCAACGGCGACAACCTCCATTTCCAACGGATGCCCGATTGCATATCCCGCATACACTTCGCCGCGTTGGCCGGCGCCTATTACGGCAACTTTAACTTTTTTCATTACGCCACCTCTATGGTTTTTGACGTTGAATTTGACTTTGATTATAAACCTCTCCCCTGCTTTCGTCTCTATACATCTTTGCTCATTTTATAGCACAATATTGCTAAATTTATTTTGATTGGGACGTTTAGATTTTGAGTGTTCTTTCGCGTTATGATACAATTTTGCTATTAATTTCTGAAATGCAGCTTGGGGAAGCGAGGTGGGAGCATGGAACGATTGGAGAGCTTTCAAGAGTTTCCGATCACGAGTCAACATATTTTTTCGTACAAAATGTTATACCAAACCGGACAAACCTTCCCGTCCCATTATCATAACGACGTATTCGAGATCATTTATATGAAGCGGGGGAGCCTGGACTTTCTGATCGGCGGGCAAACCGTGACCGCTTGTGAGGGCGATCTCCTGTTCATTCGCGAGGGCGAGATCCATGAAGGAATCAGTTTTGACAGGAATTCCAGTTACTATACGATACTATTTAACCGCGGGCGCTTGGTGAAATCGGACTTGACGAACTCGGAGCTCGCGCCGCTGCTGACTTACGATATCAATATTCCGTCTATGCTCAGCCCCGGGGATCCTCAGTATAACACCGTCGCGGAGATTGTTTTCAAAATTGTGGGCGAATTCGACTTCAGGAATAGCGGATATGAGCTCGCCATCAAGTCGTATCTTTTTTTGTTGATGATTGCGATGACCCGGTTTTCTCCGATTTCGCAGAAAAGGTTGAAGACGCGCGAAATGGAACGAAAAAATCTGGAGAAGTTAAAAGAGGTGATCGCCTATATCGAAGATGACAGTACGGATCACGCGACCGTAAAGCGCGCGGCCGAAATCGCCAATATGAGCGCTTACCACTTTTGCCGGGTGTTCAAAGCGACCGTTGGCAGGACGTTTATCGAATACGTGCAACTCCACAAAATGAATAAAGCCGAGGAACTGATCAGAACGACGGATTGGACGATGACGAAGATCGCCCAAGCCGTGGGGATCGATAACCCCAATTATTTCAGCAGGCTTTTTCGCAAATACAAAAACGACACCCCGGTCCAATACCGAAAAAAATATGTTTCGGAAAATTAGCAGTAACGTTGCATCCAACATCTACATTTCGAGGGAGACCCGCGCGGAACTACGCTCCTTGTTTGGCGCTAACGAAACTGACAATCCATATTGGGCCCGACGGGGCGTCAGCCGCCAGCGGTATGATGAAATCGGATCTCATTGCAGGAATTCGCATTCGCCACGCGTCAAATCTCGGTTTCCTTTCCTTGTTTCCGCCGATCCAGGCCTCTTCTTCTTTTTCCCCCTTCTGTCGAAATCCCCTTGCTTCAGGATACGGAATTATAGCAAACAGAACTATAAACGATAATTACAACGCCATAAAAGCGTGTTAGGTGCAGCGGCTCGGCGGCAAGTCCGACAGGTTCCCGGGCAAATCATCGTTCAGGAGTTCAAGCAGCGATTCAATCGGGCTGTCTGTATTCTGAACGAAGGGGATTTCCACAAAAGGCTGAAAAAAACGCTTCACCGGCATCGACAAGCTCGCCCTTATTCTCCCGTCAGTTCAACTCCTCTTTGCATTGTCCTGCGCCCGCTCCCATCATCGTCTAAAAAAATAGATGTCAATAAAAATATTGACAAAATGAACCGGTGCCAGTATCATCTCTTTAACATACATAAATATATAAAAAATATCTAAAATCGTGGAGGGAATAAGGAAAGATGGCAAATAATCAAATGAAAATAGGAATTATTTTGGGAAGCACCCGTTCAGGGCGGGTAAGCCCGCAGGTCGGGAAATGGGTGCAAGAAATCGCCGACCGGCGCGGGGATGCGGAGTACGAAATCGTCGATATCGCGGACTTCAACTTGCCGTTCTTGGGGGAATCGAGCGATCAAGGGCAAGAGAACGCATGGAAGAGTAAAATCGCGGAATTGGACGGGTATGTTTTCATTACGCCCGAATACAATCACAGCATCACCGGAGCTTTGAAAAATGCGATCGACCTGGCATACGCGGAATGGAACAATAAGGCGGCGGGCATTATTAGCTACGGCGCAACGGGCGGGATACGCGCGGCCGAACATTTGCGCGGCATATTGGGGGAATTGCAAATTGCGGACGTTCGCACGCAACCGGCGCTTTCCTTGTTTAACGATTTTGAAAACTACACTACGTTTAAGCCGGCGGAATTGCACGAGAAACATGTCAATGATATGTTGAATCAAGTGATTGCCTGGTCCGGCGCATTGGCGCCGCTTCGCCGCTAACCTTTTCCAAGACAACCGGTCCCGGACTCCAGGTCCGGTTTTTTTGCGTGGGGCGAGGGGCCCGGCTTGCGGGTATTGCGGAAGGCGGGAAGCGCAGGCGGGTTTCTTTGCGGCGGATGAACGGTCAGAGCCGTTCGAAAATATTCGATGTTGACCTTCACGTATACGTTATACTTTATAATGAGCGGGAGGTGATAACGATGTACAGCATCGGCGAATTGGCTAAAATCGCCAATATTAGCAGGCGGACGCTGCATTATTACAATGAGATCGGCTTGCTGAGCCCGACGAAGATAAAGAATAATTTATACCGTTATTACGATGAAGGCGCATTAATGAAATTGCAAAAAATATTGCTGCTGAAATCGCTCGGATTTACATTGGAACAAATGAAAGAGGTGTTCGTCAAATCCGGGCAAGCGCATAAGGAAAACGAAAGCTGGATTCAATCGTTGGAAGAGCAAATGGAGTGGATCGAGCGGGAGAAAAACGAGCTGGTCCGGAAACAATTATTGCTTCAAACGACGATTCACGCGATCCGGATGAGCGGCAAAATCGAAGTCCGGGAGATCAACGGCTTAATTCAAGCTTTGCAAGGGAGGGAACTGGATAACGGAGCGGTACGCCCCGTCTTCTCCAGGGAGGATTTTACGCAAGAAGAGATCGAAGTTTTATCCGGGTTGCCTGTGCTGGGCAGTTTCGACCCGCGCGCGGAACGATATGTCGAATTGATTGGCGCTATTCGCTCGAACATGCATTTGTCCCCGGTTTCCCCCGAAGCGCAGCGGCTTGCCGAACAGTTATATCACTTGGCGCTTGAATTTTTTCAAGGAAATGCAGCCCTGTTGGATAAATATTGGAGCCGGATCGTCCCCGAAGCGGGCGAGACGTCGCCGGTGTACGGCCATGACCGCGAATTGGCCGCTTATATTGAGGAGATGATCGAGTATTTCGTTCAGGACGAACAGGAAGACAGAGCAGGGCGGGAGTCCGAATGAGAAGGAGCTTGCTCATTCATCTATCGTTATTTGTCGTTGTGCAGCGCCTGCGAAGCGCGAGTCGGCGGTTACGCGCGCCGAAGCCCCCCGGAGAGTCATGGAACGCCGTTATAATCCATGGTTCTGCGTAAGCCTGTGGCTGTTGGCGCAAGCTTTGGAATCCGTTCCGCTCGGCGTCGCATACGCGGTCTGGACCGGGATCGGGACGAGCGGAACGGCGACCGTCGGTATCCTGTTTTTCCAAGAACGCATTACTCTGTTGCGGATCGTTTGCATCGCCGGCATCGTAGGTACGATTATCGGGCTAAGGCTCACCGTACGAAACCGTGATGCTATTGGCCTGTAATGTCCGGGTTCTCGCGCATCATCCCCTCGGCGGCTTCCCATAACCGGGGCAGGAAGCGAATGACATCCTCGGCGCGGCGCAGGAAATCGTCGGCAGATGCGATGCCGAGGTCGGCGACGATCGCCTCGAAGTCGGGAGCGAGCTTGCGCTGCAGTTCCGCCGAGGCGTCGGCCGCCAATATGTTGTGGCAGCGCGCATAGGTCGCCGCGATCCAGAAGACCGCTTCGCGATGAAAGCCTGCGCGGATGAGTTCCCGGCTTCCGTCGATGGCAATCGGGCGCGCGGCGGCGGTAATATCTGTGCTGAAGACAAGCGGCGTCTTGGCCGCGGCGGCAGCGACGTCGAAGGTCCGGGCGAGACCGTCGAGATGATGTTCGACTCGATCCGGAGTCAGATGAGCGCAGCCGAGCAGTTCGAGCAGCTCGGGGTACAACCCGGCACGGCCGTATTCCGCCAGCACATCGCGTACGGCGAGGTAGCGGAGCCGCACGGTTGGGTTGCGAAGCGCGGCTACAAGCAGAACATGCGTTGTGACGCCGGTCGGGAACAGCCATGACGTCACCCGATCATGCAATGGCGCGGATATATCGATGGCACGGAGCCCGCGCTCGACCCTTTGCCGGGCGTTCTCGCAGCGGCGGCGCACCCACATCCGCTCGGCGAAGCGGCGCGACACCTCAGCTTGCAATTTGTGCAGTTCGCCGGTAGGATCGGCAATGATGGTGTTCGCGCGGAAACCGCCGGCCAGATGATAGTTTGCAAGAACTTCTTCGACCGAAGAGAGCTGTTTCCAGGAAATATAGGTGCCCTCGATCAGTGCGC
The DNA here is from genome assembly GCF_918697855.1 of Paenibacillus sp. CECT 9249. Lineage (NCBI taxonomy): Bacteria > Bacillati > Bacillota > Bacilli > Caryophanales > Paenibacillaceae > Paenibacillus > Paenibacillus sp. CECT 9249. The sequence continues at coordinate 93,605 of NZ_CAKKLI010000013.1, forward strand.
CGCGATAGACGAACTTTCCGGGCTTGGGCGGCGGTTCTTCTAATGAGCTGACAAGAACGACATCAATGTCGGAGGATGCCGGCAGCTCCGCGTCATCGGACAGGCCGACCGTCGAGCCGCTGAAATACGCCCCCATAAATCCCTCTTCCAAGCTTGCGCAACGCATGACCCAATCGGATGCCGCAGCCCGTGCGGTACTTGCTTTCATGGAAATCCCCCTTTTTAATGAAATAAATTCCTCATCATTTAAAAAAATCCCCGTTGCATCATAACGGGGATTTCTGTCGCTTAGTTTTCCAGCAAATATTTTTCCAACTCGTCGATCACTTGATTGGCGCAGAGGACGCCGCCGGATGTGTTCCAGACTACGTCGTCCACTTTGAACGCTTTGTTGTTTTTCACCACGTTCAAGTTTTGCCATAGCGGATCTTTGGTCCATTCTTCCTCGAGCTTGGACGCTTCGCCGTCGCCCGTCTCATAAGAGAAGTAGAACAGAATATCGCCATCCATTTCCGGGATTCGTTCGCGTGTGACTTCATCGGCGAATTTGTCTTGATCTTGCGATTCCGGTCTGGCGACTCCCAGTTCCTTCAAGATGGAGCCGAGGAACGTATCGTTATACATGATGCGGACGCGTCCCGGCATGAAACGAACGACCGACACTTTCGTATTCAATTTGTCGCCGACGTTTGCTTTAAACTGGTCGACGCGTTTATCGTAATCGGCGAGAATTTGTTCCCCTTCGGCCTTTTTGTTCAACGCTTCGGCATATAGCATGAAATTATCTTTCCAGTCGCCCCGCGGCTCTTCGACGAATACGGTCGGAGCGATCGCCGACAGTTGCTGGTATATTTTCTCGTGACGGAATTTCATCCCCAGAATCAAGTCCGGTTTCAGCCCGACGATCGCTTCCAGATTCGGCTGCGATTCCGTTCCGACGATCGTGACGCCTTCCATTTGTTTCTCTACAATATGGTAGAAGGATGTCGGATCCGTCCAGGAGCCGACTGCTCCAACAGGCTTGACGCCCAAAGAAGCCAACGTTTCCACCCCTTGTGCCGTAAGAACGACGACGCGCTTCGGCGTGCCTGGGATCGGGGTTTCGCCCATCGCATGCTTGACCGTGTATGACGCTTCCTCTTGGTTTCCGTTATCGGACGCTTGCTCCGCCGGCTTGCCCGTCGCAGGTTGTTCCGCTTGCTGACCGCCGCAGCCGGTCATGATAAGGATAAGCGCCAGCATTAAGGCAATAAATGCTTTCGTGTGATAAGTACGTAGTGACATGCCTTGTTAACCCCTTCGCAATGAGAATGAGAATGATTTTCAATAAACTAGACTTATGCTACAACCATTTAATTTAAAAGTCAAGCGTAAAATTGATAATGATTCTCAAATTCATTGACAATCGATTCGTTTTGTCATTACACTGGTATTTGATAATAATAGATAGAGGGATTTGAGATAGAACCGAATTCGAGCTGGGGATGATCATAAGAAATGAAAGGTTTACTGCATAATCGCGTACTGAAACTAACCGGATTGGGAATCCTATTCCTTCTGCTGCTATATTTAAGCTACGCCAGTCTTGTCTTCGGAGTCATCGATACGAATTGGAACACAGTCATCGATGCGTTTACGCGTTTCAACGGTTCCAACGAACATATCGTCATTACGGATGTCAGAGTTCCCCGCGTACTGAACGCGCTGGCGGTCGGAGCCAGCCTGGGCATCGCCGGAGCGCTTCTGCAAGCGTTGACGCGCAACCCGGTCGCCGATACCGAATTGTTCGGCCTGAACGCCGGCGCCGCCATGTTCGTCGTATTTGCCGTGACGTTCGTCGGTATTAGCTCGTTATCCTCGTTCACCTGGATCGCCTTCCTGGGAGCGGCGGTCAGCGGCTTGATCGTTTACATGCTCGGTTCGCTTGGCCGCGACGGAATGACGCCGGTCAAGCTTATTTTGGCGGGAGCGGCGATTACCGCCTTGGCCGGTTCGGCGCGTCACGGCATGCTCGTGCTGAACGAGAAAGCGCTGGACGAAGTGCTGTTCTGGCTGTCGGGTTCGGTTGGCGGCCGCAAATTGGAATACTTGCAAGCGGTGCTTCCTTATATGATCGCCGGCTGGGCGGCCTCTTTCGTCCTCGCGCGCCCGATCCAAATTTTGCTGATGGGCGACGATGTGGCCAAAGGATTGGGGCAGCGCACGATTATGGTAAAAATTGCCGCCGGCGCGGCGATCGTCCTGCTCTGCGGCAGTTCCGTCGCGGTTGCGGGACCGATCGGTTTTGTCGGCTTAGTCACGCCGCATCTTGCCCGCTATTTGGCCGGGCAGCGGATGTTGTGGATCTTCATATATAGCGGTGCGCTCGGTTCCGCCATTCTATTGTTGGCCGATATCGCGGCCCGGTTTATCGCCATGCCGGCCGAAGTGCCGATCGGCGCCATGACCGCGCTCATTGGCGTTCCGTTCTTCTTCTACGTGGTTCGAAAGGGGATCAACCAGAAATGAAATCATACGCTACACTGCGGGGCCGCAAAGGTACGTTCTCGTTGCTTATTCATAAAAGAACTCTGCTGCTCACCTTGCTGTTCGCATTGCTGGTCATTGCGGCCGCGGTCGTCAGCCTGGGCATCGGCGAATTGAAAATTCATCCGGTCGACGTCTTGAAAGTATTCGCAGGCATGGGGACGGAACAGAACGAAATCGTCGTGAAGCAATTCCGGCTGCCGCGGGTGCTCGTCGCAATCTTGGTCGGCGCTGCGCTTGCGGCGGCCGGCGCCATCATGCAAGGCATCGTAAGAAATCCGCTCGCTTCGCCCGATATTCTTGGAATAACAGGAGGGGCGTCCGTAACGGCTGTCGGCTTCTTGCTCTACTTCGATACCGTCAGCATCAAATGGCTTCCTCCGGCCGCGTTTGCAGGCGCGACGTTGATCACGCTTGTCATTTACGCGCTGGCATGGAAAAAAGGAGTGTCTTCGCTGCGGCTGGTCATGATCGGCGTAGGCATGAAAATTGCGGCCAACGCGGTCATTACGATCTTGATCATGTTTAGTCCGTTTATTTTGCAAAATAAGGCAACACTATGGTTGACGGGCAGCATATACGGGGTGGACTGGAACGATGTGCAATTAATTGCTCCGTGGATCGTCATCTTACTATTGCTGGCATTGCTGATGACGCGGCGCGTAAACGTCCAGCAATTGGGGGATGAAATCGCGACAGGCGTCGGAACGCGAATTCAATTCGACCGGTTTGCCTTGCTCGTCATTTGCGCCGCGCTTACCGGAGCGGCCGTTGCCGTCGGCGGCGAGATCAGCTTCGTCGCTTTGCTCGCGCCGCATATCGCCAAGCAAATGACAGGCCCGTCCTTCGGCGGAGCGATGCCCTTGTCTGCCTGCGTCGGCGCGTTGATCGTCGTCGTTGCCGACTTGATCGCAAGAACCGCCTTTTCGCCGATTGACGTCCCGGTCGGCGTCTTTACGTCGGCGGTCGGCGCCCCGTTCTTCATTTATTTGTTATATCGAAATCGCAAGCGATAACCGAAAGGAGCAGAACGTATGCACGCCTTGCAAACTAGGCAGTTAACTTTAACCTACGGAGAACAGAATATTATCGAAGGCCTCGATTTGCATATTCCTATCGGGGAGATTACCGTGCTGATCGGCAGCAACGGCTGCGGGAAATCGACGCTGCTGCGCTCGCTGGCGCGGCTATTGAAACCGAAGGAAGGCGTGATTTTGCTCGACGGGAAAGCGATTGCCAAACAGTCGACCAAAGAAGTGGCGAAACGTCTCGCCATTTTGCCGCAAGGCCCGAATGCGCCCGACGGGCTGACCGTATTGCAGCTTGTCAAGCAGGGCCGCTATCCGCATCAAAGCTGGTTGAAGCAATGGTCGGAGGAGGACGAACGGATGGTGGCGAAGGCGCTCGAGGCGACCAAGCTTACCGCGCTTGCGGATCATCCGCTCGATTCGCTGTCGGGCGGCCAGCGGCAGCGCGCCTGGATCGCGATGACGCTGGCGCAAGGGACGGAGACGATACTGCTCGACGAACCGACGACGTACTTGGATATGTCCCATCAGATGGAAATTCTCGATCTGCTGTTCGAACTGAACTCGGCAGAGAAGCGCACCATCGTCATGGTGCTGCACGATCTGAACCTCGCTTGCCGCTACGCCCATCACATCGTTGCCGTCCATAATCGAACCGTGCATGCCGAAGGAAGGCCGGAAGAGGTCATGACGGAACAATTGGTGCGCACCGTGTTTGATATGGAGTGCCGGATGATCCTCGATCCGTTGTACGGTACTCCGATGTGCATTCCTTACAGCAAATGCTTCCCGCTGCCGGAGGGGAAGGCGCAGCATGGCAAGGGAAGCGAAGCCAAGACGGCCATTCATTCCTCATAGCCGCAAGCTGCTCAATGCCCGCCGCTTTTCCGGCAGGCATTGTTCATGTCGGCCGCTCCGCATCCTCCGGGACGATCCATTCGCGCGACCATTTCTCGATCTCCCGGATCATCGGCTTCAGCGCATATCCTTTGTCGGTCAAGGAATATTGGATGCGGACGGGCGTCTCCGGAAACACCTCGCGCATTACGATTCCTTCCTGTTCCAATTCCTTCAACCTTTCCGATAACAGCCTTCCGCTAATCGGGATGGCCTCTTCAATGGCGCCAAACCGTTGCGGACCGGCAAGCAATTGGTGCACAATCAATACGGTCCAACGTTTGCTCAACATCTGTATTCCTTTTTCCACAAGAGGGCATAATGATTGCGGCTCCATTGTAATTTCACCTCGCTACGAACCAAGTATACCTTAGCCTTAATCTAGTTACAAAATAAAATTTACACACTTGACAGTATTAATATATTATTTTAAACTAACTTACAAAAAGTAAACAACTTGAAAAATTAGGAGGTAGATCAATTGAGCTCCGCAACCTCTACGATACATCCCGGCCTAGAACTGGGCGAAGTCCAGCTTAAAGTCAGCAATCTCGAACGTTCCCTTGCCTTTTATCAACATGTTGTCGGTTTGCGCATCTTGAAACGAGAGGGCAATCGCGCTCATCTTACCGCTGATGGGCATAAAGTTTTGGTCGTTCTGGAAGAAGTGCCGAACGCTTCGATTACGCAGCCGAGAACCGCAAGCGGGCTGTACCATTTCGCCATTCTTGTGCCTACGCGCCAAGCTTTGGGCGTTGTTTTGCGCAGACTGATCGATCTTGGAATCCACATCGGCCAAGCGGATCATCTAGTCAGCGAAGCGCTATACATTTCGGATCCCGATTACAACGGGATCGAAATATACCGCGATCGTCCGCGGGAGGATTGGCCGCGGGACAAGGACGGGCAGATTCGGATGGCTACCGATCCGATCGACTGGGAAGGGCTGCTGCAGGAAGCGGCCGGCAGTTCGAGCGAGACGGCGGCGTTGCCGCCCGATACGAAGATCGGGCATATGCATTTTCACGTTAGCGACATCGCGGAATCCGGCCGATTCTATTGCGACGTGCTAGGATTCGAGTTGATCGGAAATTATATGCGGCAGATGGGGGCGCTGTTCGTGTCCGCGGGCGGGTATCATCACCATATCGGCTTGAATGTTTGGGCCGGGGCCGGAACGCCGATGCCGCCGGCGAATGGAACCGGGATCGGTTATTATACGATCGTGATGCCGGACGAAGCCGAATTGAAGAAGCTCCTCGACCGGATCGGCCGCGCGGGAATAGCGGTGCGGGAACATGATCAAGCGTGGTTCGTCACGGATCCTACAGGCATTGAGATCAAGTTGATCGCATCGCAAAAATGAGAATTTGCTGAAAAGACAGTAACTGCATTGGTCAGGCTGTCGATAAACCCCGTTTTCCGCAAAGAGGGATGTCCTAAACCGAGTACGGACGCGCTTTTCTATTCATAGTTTTTGTTTAAAAGCACTTTTTCAACAGCCTGATTGATCCGTTTGCTCCATCCGTCAAAGACTCATTTTCTGTTTGATTGGACAATGACATGCAGTTTGAGTCAATTTCAGAGAATACCGCTGCACCGCTGACGATTCGTCGAGCGGGCCAACGAAACTTAAACACGCTAATCGCCTGTAAATGACCCTGTTGCCGGTGTAACGAAACTAGAACACGCTATTGAGGGGAAAAAGGCGGTAAAACGGCCGATTTCCAATGAATAACGATTTGTACATTCGTTAGAATGACGTCGTCTTCATTTTGAGCCCAATAAGGATTGTCAGTTTCGCTAGCGCCTAGGTCCGCGCGGATCGCCTTGAAAACAGGGAATGATCTCCTCTATATGCGCAATAAAGCCAGTTACATCAACGGAGGAGAATGATGAAATTGACTTTTTTGCAGGAATTCGTCTTCGCCACGTCGAGTTGCCGGCTCATCACGCATGACCATTTCCATGAACTCCAATCCGCAGCCTTCTTCGACGCAACGTCGGTGCAGGATCAGAGCTCAAATCGCGATTTTGGTATGATCGTTCGCACAAAATCGACTGCCTCGATCTGGACGCCGCTCAATGTGATGACGTTTCATACACATTCACAGGATCAGTATTGCGAGGCAAAGCCCGAAGTCAAATACGGAACGACTTCGGGCTGGCTTCTATTACGCACCCGCGCCGCGTTTCATCGGCGCGGGTCGTTTGGTATGGCGCTGCGACCAATAAGCCAAGCTCATCGTGGCGAGCAGCAGCAGGCCGGTCGCCCAGAACACGGCGTGAATGGAGAACACGCCGCTGATGGCCCCGCCGACGATCGGGCCAAGCATGCCGCCGAGTTGGTTGGCGGTCTGGTTCAAGCTGAAGGCTCGTCCGCGGAACTCGCTTTCCGTCGTCCGCACGACCAGGCCGTTCAGCGCCGGGAACACCGCGCAGAAGAAAATGCCGTACGCGAACCGGATGATGGAGAACCACCAAATGTTGTGAAACGGAATTTGAAGCAGCGTTCCGATGCCTCCCGCCAGCAAGCCGATGAGCAATATTTTATGGAAACCGATCCGGTCGGCCAGCTTCCCCCAGCGGGGAGCGAATATAATGCTGGCGACCCCGACCAGCGAGAAGACGATGCCCGCGGCGAGCGAGGCGTCTCTCGCCGGAATGCCGAGCTCGACGATGTACAGCGGCAGCACCGGTTCGATCGTCATCACCGAGAATTGGGTGCACAGCGTTAAGACGAGGATGACGATGAACGGTTTGTTTTGCGCCGCCAAACGAATCGTGTGGCTGATCGCGCCGCTGTCTTTGCTCGGCACGAACGATTCCTCCTTAACCCAAAAAATGATGAGCATCGTCGCAAGAAAGCAGAGCACGCCCGCGCTGCCAAAAGCGACCCGGTTATCGAAAATCTTCGACAACACGCCGCCCAGCATCGGCCCCATAATGCTGCCGGTTGCGGTAGCCGTCGACATCATCGATAAAGCGTAGCCTACCCTTCTCTCCGGCGTGTTCGTCCCTACGAGCGCGATCGCCCCCGGAATGAAACCGGACAACAGGCCTTGCAGCAGCCGCAGCGCGAGCAGTTGAAACGGATTGGTCACGAATGCGGTCAGCAGATAAATGACGCACAGTACCAGGCCGGCCCGGATAATCATCGGCTTGCGCCCGTATTTGTCCCCAATGGCTCCCCAGAAAGGAGACGATACCGCCCCCGCCAGAAAAGCGCTGCTGAACAAAATGCCGGACCATAGTTCAATATGGTCTTTCACGCCGATTTGGATCAGAAACAGCGGCAAGAACGGGATAACCATCGAGAAGCTGGACGAGACGATAAATGAGCCGAACCATAATATCCATAAGTTTTTCTTCCACGTTTCCATGATCTTCACTCCAAGCCGAACACATTTGTCCCACCTATTATACCTCAATCTTCCGTTTTTTTCTTTCCATTCCGAATCGTAGAGCCATAAGGACCGCCGAAAGTTCATTTCCCGGGGAATCGTAAAGGACGCTATTTGATAAGGTAGATGCGAAAGATAGAGCGGTCAAAGAGCCATCTCGGATAAGAGAAAATTTATGTTGCCAAAAAAACTGTTATTGCATATAATGAAAGAAATTTTACTTCAATAATTATTGTTATATACATAATTAAACTGTATTTACAACAATAAAAGTTGTTGATTTGTACTCAACAAAAAATCAACAAAATTCGAAGCGTAGAAAGGAGAGAAAGGTTAACGTGAGCATTGAAATCGATTTTTCCGATCATTCGAAATTGAATCGAATATTGACCACCAATATCGACGATTTTATTCATATTGCGAAAGCGCTCTCGACAGAGCTGCGCATCGAAATGTTCAAAAGCCTGCTCGAAAGGCCGATGAACGTGGTGGAAATATCCGAGAAATTCAATCTTCCCGCCTCGACAGCCGCCATTAACATTAAAAAGCTGGAGGATGCGGGACTCATCAAAACGGAAATGATTCCCGGAACGAGAGGGACCCAGAAAGTATGCGCAGCCGTCTTCAGCAGAATCGTTGCCGACTTCTCTTACTTCAATCCGCCGCCCTCCGATCATTGCGCCACCGTCGCTCTGCCGATCGGCCATTACGTCGATTCGGACGTCCTGCCGACATGCGGCATGTTGAGCGAGACGTCGATTATCGGGGAAATGGACGAGCCGAGATCGTTTTTTGAACCGGAGCGCATGAACGCACAGCTGATCTGGTTTCGCAAAGGTTACTTGGAGTACCGTTTTCCGAATCGGGCTCCGCGCGGATCGATCATTCGCCAATTGGAACTGACGATGGAAGTTTGTTCGGAAGCGCCGCTCCATAATCCGGACTGGCCTTCAGATATAACATTATGGATGAATGGAAAGGAGCTGGGTACTTGGACGAGTCCCGGAGATTTCGGCGGAGAGCGCGGTCTGCTGACCCCGTCCTGGTGGGGCGTCGAGAATACGCAATACGGTCTTCTCAAAACATGGCGCATTAACGCGGACGGATCGTTTATCGACGGAAGGAAAATTTCGGATACGCGAGTGAGCGCATTGCATGCGGACGAGCAATCGACTATTACGGTTCGGATCGGGGTAAAGCCCGACGCGCAGCACGAAGGCGGAATCAACTTGTTCGGCCGAAAATTCGGAAATTATGAAACCGATTTGCAAATGAGAATTTATTACGAGCATGAATGATCCAAATTAATAACATCATAGGAGCGTGTTATTCATGGTACATCGGATGGAATATCCCAGGCCTCAGTTTGTAAGGGAAGATTGGGCCAATCTCAACGGCACATGGCAGTTCGAATTCGACGACAACAATGTGGGCGCAAGCCGGAAATGGTATACCGGCGATTCCTTCTTCACCCGCAAGATCGAAGTGCCTTACGCTTATCAGACGAAATTGAGCGGAATCGGCGATCCTTCGTTCCATGACGTCGTTTGGTACCGCCGCGAATTTACGGTGAACGAAGCGTGGAAAGGCAAACGCGTCCTATTGCACTTCGGCGCCGTCGATTATCGCGCATGGGTATATGTGAACGGGCAATTTGTCGGCACGCACGAAGGAGGCAACGTTCCGTTCCATTTCGATATTACCGATGAATTGACTTGGGAACGGGAACAGGTTACCGTTCGGGTCGAAGACCCGTCCACGGAGGAAACGATTCCCCGCGGCAAACAATTCTGGATCGAGAAGCCGGAGGCGATTTGGTATACGCGTACGACTGGCATTTGGCAAACCGTATGGCTCGAAGCCGTTCGGCCGACGCGGATCGAGAAAGTGAAGTATTACCCGAACGTCGACACGGGAGAAGTTGCGATCGAGTGGGAAACGACGGGCGATTACAAAGGGAAAGAGGCCGAAATCAGGATTTCCTTCAAAGGCGAGCTTGTCGCTTCGGATCTGGTCCGGCTGCAATCCGCGTATACGAAACGGACGATTCATGTATTCAATCGTCATATTTTCCGGACGCCGTACCATCATAACGGCTGGACGTGGTCGCCGGAAACGCCGAATTTATTCGACGTCACATTTCTATTGAAAGATGCCGACACGGAATTGGATCGCGTTCAATCCTACTTCGGCATGCGCAAAGTTCATATTGAGAACGGCATGGTCTATCTGAATAATAAACCTTATTATCAAAAGCTTGTCCTCGATCAAGGCTATTGGCCGGAAGGTCTTCTGACGGCGCCGAGCGACGAGGATTTGAAGAAAGATATCGAATTGGCGAAGCAAATGGGCTTCAACGGCTGCAGAAAGCATCAGAAAGTGGAGGATCCGCGTTTCCTTTATTGGGCGGACGTCTTGGGGTATATCGTATGGGGCGAATGCGCGTCATCCCCTTCTTACAGCGAAGATGCGGCCGCAAGATTAACCAGAGAGTGGATCGAAATCGTAGAGAGGGACTTCAACCATCCATCAATTCTCGCTTGGGTTCCGCTGAACGAGAGCTGGGGCATTCCGATGGTGCGCAGCTCCGGCCAGCAGCAGCATCACAGTTTGGCGATGTATCATTTAATCCATTCCTTGGATACGACGCGGCTTGTCATTTCCAATGACGGTTGGGAGTTGACGAAATCCGATATTTGCGCGATTCACAATTACAATCACGGGGCTCCGGGAGAGACGGGGAAATACGAGTATTACAAACAATCGCTCTCTACCAAGGAAGACCTTCTGAAATCCCAGCCGGCGAAACGACGCATTTACGCGAACGGATTCGCACATCAAGGCGAGCCGATTCTATTGACGGAATTCGGGGGAATCGCCTTCAAGATCGGCTCCGAAGAGGGATGGGGATACACTTCCGTCTCGAACGAACAAGATTTCGTGCAAGAGTACCGCAGAGTCATCGAGGCCGTGTACGCTTCGCGCGCGATCCACGGATTTTGCTATACGCAGTTGACGGACGTGGAACAGGAAATTAACGGCTTGTTGACGTACGACCGGAAGCCGAAATGCGATTTGAACGAGATTCGAAAGATCCATGGCATGTGGAATCAAGAAATCGTCGAAGCGTAATAGCGGGGAAGGAGCCTGAGAACGATTATGAAACTAGGATATCGGACGGGGCGCACCGTAACGGCGGACCAAATTCACGCGCGCGATCCGTTCGTGTTTCCATAGGAGAAGGACGGCAAATAGTATCTGTTCGGCGCAACGTTTGCGGACGGATGCGGAACTGGCGGAATAGCAGGTAGTGTTGAGAAGAGAGAGGGTTATGGGAGTATGTTGTACTAAATACAACATTTCGGACCCTTTTCATACGGACACGGCGCCAATGTTGTAATTAATACAACATTTGAGGGGCAAATGTAGGGAATGATGCCCTTCGTGTGCTTCTATGTTGTAGAACGTGCAGCATGCAATGCCACCCCGCCCCTTAACATACTTAAATGTTGTAATTTATACAACCTGCATCAAGAGGTTATCCTGGAATATCGGGCGGAAGGATAGGATGCGCGACGAAACTAGACGAAACTAATAAACGGAGGAGACGAACCAGAAGGTCCGCTCCTCCGTTTTCCCTTTATGCATTGCGCTTCGTTGCCTTCACTGCAGCCAACTGCTTGTCGGGTGCAGAGGCGTTTCTCGAGCCGTAATATTCCGCGAATACGTCGGCGATCGCTTCCGCCGCATGCAAGCTTTCCTGCAGCGTATTGTTCGTGCCCCCGATTTCCATCAGCAGACTGCCGGGGGAAAGCGACTGGTTATATTCTCCGTTCCCTTGATGAACGCTTTTGGTAAGAATGCCGCGCGACAATCCCGGATACTTTTCGTTTAACAGTTCGTTCAACGCTTCGGCGAACGCTTTATTCTCCTCGTAGCCGGCATGGGCGGTGCCGATGACGAACAGAATGCGCGCATACGATTTGCCGTCGATCGTCGCCGTCGTTTTCTCGCGCGGAACGTTGGCGTCGCGATGAATATCGAAGAAGTAGCTAAGGGAAGGGTGCTCCTGCATCGCTTTCTCGACCGCTTTGCGGGATACTTTGTACGATTGGGAGAAATTCAAGTTTTCCTCTTTCAACCGCTTCGTAATATCCTCTTCTCCGGCTAAGGCCGGGATGCCTTTCTCCTGCAAAAGCTGGCTTAAGTGTTTTCCGACCAACGTAATGTTCACTTCCGGGTCGTCGACGGAAGTTCCTTTTGTGTTGCGTGCGATATTTTTCCATGATTCCTGATTATGAGTATGATAGATATACAATGCCGGCGCGAATTCCGCGTCCGTGATCGCGGGCGGAATCGCAATTCCGTTTCGGCTCAGGAAGTCGGTTTGTACGACCCAGCTTGCGACATAAGCCGTGCTTTGGTCGGGGAGAGTAACAAGATACCAATCCCCCTCCGTCTCGACGATCGGATACGTTTCGCCGGGCTGCGCTTTGCCGGTAATGTCGTACTCGGTTCCCGGCCCGCTGCGTAAATTGGTCACGTCGACAATATTTACGACCGTTGCCTGATTCTGAGGCGTGTCATTGCCCGCCGCAGGCTGCGTTTCGGTAGAGTCGGCGCCTGCCGGTTTCACTTCGGCACTCGCCGGTTTGGCCTTCTCATATTCTATGTATTGGTGGAATACCCAGCCGGAACTATCGTCCGACAATTTGATTTTCACCCATTCCTCTTGCGTGTCAAGCACTTCGTACTTCTTCGACTTTCCGATCTTTTCGACGATCGATGCGGTTAAATTCGGCTTCGTACGTACATTCAGCCGGTCTACCGTGCTTCTGGCATATGCGGCTTTGACTTCTCCTTGGATATCGGGTTGAATGATAAAGGCTTTTTCCTGCAATACCGGGCTCGAGGCATATGCCACATTCATCGTGCCAATCAACAGGAAAGAGCTAACGGCTGCGCTTAGTAGTTTGTAACGTAACAAATTGCTCCCTCTCCCTATGTCAATAATATCGTCTATACATTTCGACATCGATTGGCGAAATCCCTCCTATCAAATCGAAACGTGACGTAAGACCTATGACCGGAGGCTTGTTCGTGCGAAAGCGGTCCGAATCGTGCCCGGATCCGGCTTCATTTGGATTCGGGGCTCCACTCTTGTTATAATTGAACACGACACCCTCGACTGCCGAAAGGAGGAGCCGTGGATGGAAGCAATCGCTATTCAACGATGCGTCGAAATCGTCAGGGAGATCCGCGACGGGAAGAAGCGGATCACGGAATTTTCATTCGACATGCATCTGTATCCGCATCAAATCGCCGTGAAAGACGAGCAAATTACCCTTTCTACGGTGTACGATATTTCTTATCGGACCAATCGCGGCGCCGATGCGATCGGATTTCTCTATTTGCATACGAACCGCGGCGTGCGGACATTTTATGTGAGGGAACATCCGGCTTCGTTTATAGATGCCTATCAAAAACTGAAAGACAGCCGCTCGTAAGAAGCTTGCGATGATCGATTCAATAGGGTCGATAGGCGCAGGCTTTTTTTTGATTTTTAGCAATTCCGTAATTTCATATTGACTAATTCCGATAAAACAAATAAGATTTATCGGTATAAGGGGTTTGAACGAATGAAGTCGAAAATCGTCGTACGGGGGTGATTGCGTGAAATTCAATTTCGACCATCTGGTTCACCTGGTTAAGGAACCTGAGCGTGCGCTTCGGGAATTAACGCAGATCGGACTTGTCGGTTCGATGGGCGGAGAGCACTCGCAGTGGGGCTCGTTCAATTCATTGTGCTATTTCGGTTTAAGCTATATCGAATTTCTCGGGATTAACAGGCCGGAAACGGCGTTGAAAGTCGACGACAACGAACTCATTAAGGAAGCCGTAAGGGAGCTTCCAGGGAACGAAGGCTTGTCGACGATCGCACTGCGCACGAACGATATCGAAGGAGCGGCCGAATATATTCGTAAGCTCGGGAGAGTCGTGAAAGGACCCTTCCCCGGAAGGCGGACCCGCCAGGACGGAAGTATCTTGGAATGGTCGATGTTTTTTGTGGAGCGTCTCGCATCCGATGAAAGTTTGCCGCCTTTCTTTATCGATTGGAAGCAATCGGATCGAGAGCGCGAACAAGAGCTGAAGCAACGGCAGTTGATTCGGGAGCATCCGCTCGGCCCCGTCCGGTTGCAGGAAGTTCTATTTGCCTCACAATCGCTAGACGCAACCGTCGCAACTTGGAGCGCACTGTGCAATCTGGAACCCGAACAACCCTTTGACGATCCGGAGATTGCGGCGCGCTGCATCAAGCTTCGCCTTCCCGGGGGGGATTTGGTGTTCTGTTCCCCGACGGGTCCCGGATTGACCCGGCAGCGTTTAAGTGCGAAAGGTCCCGGCCCGTTTCTCGTCCGTTTCGAGGGCGCGGAGGCGAAGCAAACGAAAGACTTGTTTGGAAGCGAATATCAATTTCACTAAAAGGAGCTTATTAGAATGAGAGCAGCTTTAATTGTCAAACATGGAGACCGCAGCAACGTTGTCGTTGGACAATATCCGAAGCCTCAGCTTCAATCGGGGGAAGTGCTGATTGCCGTCAAAGCTTGCGGTTTGAATCATTTGGACATATTCGTACGAAGAGGAATTCCGGGAAGAACGCTGGAGCTTCCGCATATTTCCGGAGGAGACATTGCCGGAGAGGTTGTTGAAGTCGCCGGCGACGTGCAAGGAGTGAACCTCGGGGATCGCGTTCTGATCGATCCGCTCATCAACGGGCAGGCTTTGGGCGAAGACTTGACGGGAGGGTTGTCCGAATACGCCAAAGTTCCGGCGGCGAACTGCATTCCGATCCCGGAAGGCATCTCCTTTGAAGAAGCCGCTTCGCTGCCGATCGCTTACGGTACCGCCTGGAGAATGCTGATTACGAGAGGGCAATTGAAAGCGTCCGAAACGATCCTGATTCTGGGAGCGAGCGGAGGGGTTGGTACGGCTGCCGTCCAAATCGCCAAACTGACCGGAGCGACCGTCATTGCCGCCGCAAGCTCGGACAGCAAGCTCGAACAATTGAAAGGCTTGGGTGCCGATTATTTGATCAATTACGCTAAAGAGGATTTCTCCAAGGAAACTTGGAACATTACCGGGAAAAAGGGCGCCGACGTTATCGTCGATTATACCGGTAAAGAAACGTGGCCGAAGAGCATCAAAGCTACTAAAGTTGGAGGAAGAATCCTTACTTGCGGAGCCACAACCGGTTTCGAGGCGACAACGGATTTAAGATACGTTTGGGTAAGGGAGATTGCTATATTAGGTTCGAACGCATGGGAGCGCAGCGATCTGGAAACATTGTTGAGCTTGGTGCAAGAGGGCAAATTGAAGCCGATTATCGACCGCGTGCTTCCGCTCGAAGAGATTCAAGAAGCGCACCGGATTATTGAGGAAAGGGAAATCTTCGGAAAGGTGATTATAAAGCCGTGAGACCTCAATCGGGAAATTTCGGAGAGCTGTTCCATGAAGCGGTGCGTCGCGTTCCCGATCAAATTGCGTTAATAGCGGAAGGCGTCTCCGTAAGTTACCGGGAACTGGAGCGGCGTACGAACCGGGCGGCGAACCTGTTCCGGTCTTATGGCGTCGGTCAAGGCGACAGGGTGGCCCTGTTGTTCCCGAACGACTATCGCTTCATCGAAATCTGTTTCGGATTGATGCGAATCGGCGCAGTGCCGCTGCCTTTGAATATGAAGCTCGATACGGGCGCTCTTTCTTATATCGTGACGGACAGCGGAGCAAAGCTGCTCGTCTATCACGAATCGTTGGCGGATAAAGCGGTTCATGTGAAATCGCCTCATGTAACGGAACCGAGGGTGTTTGTCGGCGATCAGCCGATGAATCAAGAAGGCGGTTTCCCCGCCGCCATCGACTACGAGAAGGAAGCTTCCCGCATGCCGGACGAGTTGACGGTTGAACGGATGAAGGACGACGATCTTTGTTTCTTGCTGTACACTTCCGGATCTACCGGAAGGCCGAAGGGCTGCATGCTGACTCATGGAGGGCAATGGTGGAATACGGAAGCAAACTGCGAGGCGCTTGGAATCGGAAGCGGGGACCGGTCTCTTGTCTCGGTTCCTCTGTACCATAAGAACGCGATGATCAATGCCGTGAAGCCGTGCCTGTTCAAAGGGGCGTCCCTCGTCATTTTGCCTGGGTTCCAGCCGGAAGATGTCGTTCGCGCGATCGAGCGGTATGAGGTGACCTATACGACCGGGGTCCCGGCCATGTATAAAATGATTTTGGCCTATTGCAAGGAATATCCGGGCCACCGTCTGCCATCCTTGAAATTTCTCGTATGCGGATCATCCGAAGTTCCGGAGGAACTGAAGCTGGAATTGCAGGACACGTTTCAAGCCGAAATATTGGAAGCTTACGGCCTTACCGAAGGAGGGCCCCAGGTGCTTGCGTCGCCTCGTTCGGTGCCCGGACGCCAAGGCTCGTCGGGCTTGCCCGTTCCGGGATGCGAAGTAAGAGCGGTCAGTACGGACGGGGAAGAACGCCCGCTTCCACCGGGCGAAATCGGAGAACTGTGGGTAAGAAGCCCTGGAGTAGCGAAAGGCTATTGGAATTTGCCTGAAGCGACGCGCAAGCGAATCACTCCCGACGGGTGGCTGAAAACGGGCGACCTCGTCCGGTTCGATCGGGACGGGTACGGTTATATCATCGGCCGCCAGGACGATATGATCAACATCGGCGGGGAGAAAGCGTATCCGAAAGAGATCGAGAACATTCTGTCGCTTCATCCCGATATCGCGGACGTATGCGTGATCGGCATGACTTATGACATGAAAGGATACGCCCCTGCCGCATTTGTAGTGAAACGTCCGGGTTCCGCCCTGTCGGAGCGGGAGGTCAAGGACTTCTTTCTGGAGCGGGGTCCGGCTTACGCCCATCCGCGCAAAGTCCTTTTTCTCGAACGCCTGCCCTTGTCCGGTACCGGCAAGGTCGACAAAGCCGCATTGAAAACATTATTGCAGACCGTTCAACGGTAGAATCGGGAACGGGGGAAGGAATGAACATATGAGTATCGATACAGAGCGTTTGCTATCTATTTTGAACCGTCCGCGGTACCATCAGTTTTTGGGATTGGAGCTTGTCGAGGCGAAGGAAGGATATATTAAGCTCCGTTTGCCGTTTCGCGAACAATTTCTGGGAGACGAGTCCGGAACGTATATTCATGGAGGCATCCTGGCTTCGCTCATCGATATTGCCGGAGATTTCGCCTTGATTACGCTCCACAACCGGGGGCTGCCGACGGTCGACCTAAGAATCGATTATTTGAGGCCCGCCCGCAAGGAAGATTTGTATGCGATCGCCACGGTCGTCAAAAACGGGCGTTCGTTAGGGATCGCCGATATTGCCGTCGAGAACGTCGAAGGCAAGCAAATCGCTGTAGGACGAGGGCTGTACAGCACCGCACAGGCTTAACAGATATGCGCTATACATGGGGAGGAGCATGAACATGAACAACAAAACGTATGGAATCGTCGTTTCCGTCCTGCTGGCCTTGACTTTGGTCGTCTCCGCCTGCGGCAGCCCTGCCGGTTCCGCCGAGAATGGCGGCTCTTCGCAGGAAGATATCGTACTGTCGGTGGCCGGGCCCATGAGCGGCGACGGAGCGGAGTACGGCAAGGCCTTCAAGGAAGGGGCGGAATTGGCGGTTTCCAAATATAACGATCAAGGCGGATATGGAGGAAGAAAAGTAAGGCTTGTGTTCGGCGACGACAAGAACGATCCCAAAGAAGCGGCCAATGTTGCCCAGAAGCTCGCATCGGACTCGAAAGTGCTCGCGGTGATCGGCCATTGGAGCAGTTCGGCCACCTATGCCGGCATTCCGATATACGAGCGCAACCAAATTCCGATGATTACGCCGACGGCTTCGCATCCGGATTTGACCAAAGAGGAAACGAAGTGGATTTTCCGAAGTTCCACGACACAGGACATGGAAGGGGAAAACTTGGCGGATTATGCGGTAAATATATTGGGCAAGAAAAAAATCGCGGTGCTGTACATCAACTCGGACTGGGGCAAGTCCAACGCCGACGCCTTTAAACGGTTTGCGGAGCAATTCGGGGCCGAAGTGGCTGTCTTCGATTCCTATCCTCCGGGACAAAACATCGACTATACGTCCGCGCTCACGAAAGTGAAAGGGGTCAATCCCGACCTTCTATATTTGGGAAGCTTATATAACGAAGGGGTTCTCATTATTAAACAAGCGAAAGAAATGGGGATACAGGCCGATTTCATGGGCGCTTCTCCGTTCGACTCCGAAGGTTTCCTGCAAGCGGGAAGCTCGGTGGAAGGCGTATATCTGGACTCTTTGTACTTCCCGGAAGCCGAAGATGAGCGGGTGCAGACGTTTGTAAAAGATTTCCGGGAGATGTTCAACCACGAAGCGGGGTACTTCAACGCATTGGCTCACGATGCCACGCTGGCCGTCCTGGAAGGACTGGATAAGGGAGGCCCGACGCGGGAAGGCATTCGGAACGAGATGGAGAAACTGAACGGTTTTCCGGTCGTGACCGGGGAGATCAAGTTTGACGAGAAACGAGACGATGTCAACAAGCCATATTATAATCTGGTAGTCAAAGACGGAAAGTTTGTGCTTCATAAATAAACCTTCGATGCCTGCTCTTTTCTTGCGGTCGGCGGGCATCCTTGTCGAATGGGGAGTTTGGCATGATTATCGTTGAACAACTTATCAACGGCCTCGCTTTGGGAGGCGTCTACGCCCTCATTGCATTAGGTTTTACTTTAATATTCGGGGTTCTTCGTTTATTTCATATTTCGCACGGCGATGTGCTGATGTTCTCGGGATATGTGTTAATTTCGATCGTGATTTTCGGGTTCGGCCATCTGCCTTTCTGGCTTGTTCTCTTACTGGCGATGGCCATTGCCGCCGTATTGGGAATCGGCGTGGAAAGAATCGCTTTCCGCCCTTACCGCAAGTCGGAAGCCATTATTCCTCTGATCAGCGGCATCGGGGTATCGCTCATATTGCAAAATTTGGCCATGATCATTTGGGGACCGGGCCAAATCAACTACCGTCTGGAAGTGGGCATCGGCAATTTGAACTTTGGAGGCCTGCAAATTACCGGCATCCGGGCGGTCATTCTCGTCTCCTGTATCTTGATTATGGCGGCGTTCAACTACTGGCTGTTCAAGACGCGGACGGGACGGGCGATCCGGGCGACCGCCAGCGACCCTCAAACCGCCAGCATGATGGGAATCCGTCCCGAGTGGATCATTATTATTACGTTTGCCGTCGGCTCTTCGTTGGCGGGAGCGGCTACGGCGCTCATGGGCGCCTTGTACGGCGCGATTTATCCCGGACTCGGATTTTCCATGGGACTGAAAGCATTTGCCGCTTCCATCCTGGGCGGATTGGGGAGCATGACCGGAGCCATCGTCGGCGGATTGCTGCTGGGCGTGCTGGAAGTATTGACGGCGAGCTATATTAACGTAGCCTATCAAGACGCGATTGCGATGGCGATATTGATTGGGGTTCTGCTGCTGCGTCCGAACGGCATTATGGGGAAATCGGTGGAGGAGAAACTATGAACAGGAAGAAAATTGCCGCTATCGCGCTCATTGCGCTTCTTCTGCTTTTCCCCCTAGTCGTCAATGATATCTATATTCAAAGAATTGCCGTCATATCTTGTATTTTCGCGATTCTATCTCTCGGTTTAGGGGTTTTGGTAGGACAGGTCAAGCTGGTGTCGGCCGGCCATGCCGGTTTTTTCGGCATCGGCGCCTACACTTCCGCGCTGCTGACCACGCGTGCGGACCTGCCTTTCCTGGTCGGCTTGATCGGTGCGATTCTGATTACCGCACTCGTCGGCTTTCTGTTCTCTATTCCGGTGCTCAGGCTGAAAGGCCATTATTTGGCGATGGCTACGCTGGCGTTCGGCATTGTCGTGCAGATGGTCCTGCTGAATTGGGAGACGCTGACGAACGGGCCTAACGGCATTCCGGGCATCCCGTTCCCTTCCCTGTTTACGCTCGAAATAAGAACCGACAGAAGCATGTATTATTTTTGCTTCCTATTGCTGCTTCTCGTCTTGTTCGGCCTATCGCGCTTGTACCGTTCTCCGGTCGGACGGACGTTTCGCCTGATTCGGGAAGACGATATCGCGGCCGCGACGCTCGGCGTCCACGTCGTCCGCTATAAAGTCATCGCTTTTACCCTTTCCGCGGGACTGGCGGGGATGGCGGGCAGCTTGTTCGCCCACTATATGACTTATATCAATTACGATACCTTCAGTCCGTTGGAATCTTTCATGATCATGGCTATGGTCGTAGTCGGAGGCATGTCCACTTTGCTCGGCCCTGTCGTCGGAGCCGTTCTGTTGTCTTCCATTCCTGAGCTGCTAAGGGATTTGGCCGACTACCGGATGCTCATATACGGGCTCGTATTGGTCGTTGTGCTGTTGTGGAGACCGCAGGGGATTCTCGGCAAAAAAGGATCCTAAACCTTGTACAAGTAGGGGATGAATACCATGAACAATATCATTTTAAAGGCAGAGGGATTATGCAAATATTACGGCGGAGTGCGGGCGGTCGATCAATTTTCCTATGCTTTGGAAGAAGGGAAGCTCATCGGCTTGATCGGGCCGAACGGCGCGGGCAAATCCACGCTGTTCAATTTGCTGAGCGGCGCGGTCAAACCGACCCATGGAACGATTGAAATCGGCGGGGAAGCGGTCCATGGCAAACGGCCCGACGAGTTTTCCAGAAAAGGCGTCGCCAGGACGTTCCAAAATTTGCGGTTGTTTAAGGGCTTGTCCGTGATGGAAAATGTGCTTGCCGGATTTCATCAAAGCTCGGATTTGAGCATCGTTCGCGGGATTCTAGGCTTGCCGGCATTTCGCCGCAAAGAGAAAGAGACGGAAGAGAAAGCGAAATCGCTGCTGGATTCTTTCGGATTGTTGGGCAAAAAGGACGAACCGGCCGTAAACCTGTCTTACGGCGATCAGCGAAGGCTGGAAATCGTAAGGTCGATGGCCGCTCAGCCGCGGATTTTATTCCTCGACGAGCCGGCCGCCGGAATGAACCCGTATGAAAGCCGCCAACTGGTCGAACTGATTCGGCAAATCTGGGAAGATCGCCGTTTGACGGTCGTGCTGATCGAGCATGATATGGATGTCGTGATGAGTTTGAGCCAGGAGGTGCTCGTGCTGGATTACGGCAAATTGATTTTCCACGGAACGCCCGATGAGGTGAGAAACAGCGATATCGTCCGCGAAGCTTATCTGGGAGGTGATCTGGATGATTGAGTTGGAACGGCTTACGGTCGCGTACGGTTCTGTCGTGGCGGTAAGGGAAGCGAGTCTGCGCGTGGATCGGGGAGAGATTGTCGGCCTGATCGGTCTGAACGGAGCCGGGAAATCTACAATTATGAACAGCATTTCCGGCCTGGTGCCTCCTACATCGGGCAAAATCATGTTTCAGGGCAACGACATTACCGGCACTCCGCCTTCGGCGGTGCCTCGCCTTGGAATCAGCCATGTCCCGGAAGGCAGAAGGATCTTTGCCGATTTGACGGTGGAGGAAAATTTGTATGTTGGCGGATATCGTCATGGCCGTGAGAAACTGTCCGGAGACTTGCGGAGGGTGTATGAGCTTTTTCCGCGGCTGCTGGAGCGCAAAACGCAGCGCGCCGGGAACTTAAGCGGAGGAGAGCAGCAGATGCTGGCCATCGGAAGAGCGCTCATGTCTCGGCCTTCGTTTCTTATTCTGGACGAACCGTCGCTCGGCTTGGCACCTCTGGTCGTCAAGCAGGTGTTTGAACTTATTCGGGAAATTCATAGGGAAGGCATGACGATTCTCCTTGTGGAACAGAATGTGGAACTGGCTTTGAAGCATGTGGACCGGGCCTATGTGATACAGACCGGCGAAATCAAGCTGGAAGGAACGCCGGAACGATTGCGGTCTCAGAACGAGTTGATGGCCGAATATTTGGGGTCGATCGGCGTTTGAGCGTAACGGACATAGCGGCTGATTGGGCGAACGAATTGCCCCTTTCGCGGCGAAACGCACGTCTTCTCCGGCTTGCGTTGCGGCATTGCATGAAGACGTTGGTACCGGACTATCGTTCGGTGCTTCCGCGGCATGGCTCGAATTCGTCGGCACCAGCCCATCGTTCTGAACCATCCGCGCATTGCAAGAATTCGTCGGCCCCGGCCCAGAACCAGTATGGGCGTTACCGTGCGCCGGAGCGCTTGACTATCAAAATACCCTATTAGCGCCCCACAATTCTCTATTTTCGGCCATATGTCCGGTTTTGTTGGAGTGTTGGGTACCAAATGGAGTCAATTTCAAAATACCGCTTGGAGCCGACGACCCATCGTGTGCGCTAACGAAACGTAGACACGCTGATCGCCTGTAAATCACCTTGTTGCTCGTTGTAACGAAACTGAAACACGCTATTGAAGGGAAAAAGGCGATAAAACCGCCGATTTCCTATGAATAGCGATACGTACTTTCGTTAAATTGGGAAACTCTTCATTTTGAGCCCAATAAGGATTGCGAGTTTCGTTAGCGCCAATAAGGAGCGTAGGTCCGCACGGATCACCTAGGGAGGTAGGCCCTTCAATATGTGCAATAAAGCCAGTTACACCAACGGTGGTGAATGATGAAATTGACTCCATGTGCATCTTTTAACCCGTTTTGATCGGTTGATGCAGCAATTCCTGCGATAATACATCTTTTTTCTCGCTTCGATGGAGGAAGGGATGGTTTGGGACGGAAATTCCTGTATCATCGCAGACTTGTTGCCTCATTTCCTGTTTTGATGGCTGAATATCTGTATTTTTGCAGGAATTCTCGTCTTCGCCACGGTAAGTTCCGGCCAATCACGCCTTACAACTTCCCTGAACTCGAAT
Organism: Paenibacillus sp. CECT 9249; assembly: GCF_918697855.1. NCBI lineage: Bacteria > Bacillati > Bacillota > Bacilli > Caryophanales > Paenibacillaceae > Paenibacillus > Paenibacillus sp. CECT 9249. Next base: position 116,390 of record NZ_CAKKLI010000013.1, read on the forward strand.
CCGCTGCTTTTATCGATGTCACGTCAGCGTTGTTTCGAGCGTTAATGTTGAATCGCCCCGGAATTCATCTTTTTTTCACCCTTTGTTGAAATTCCATTCGCTCAGGACGGAGAAAAGACGGCTTCTGAACCAAGGGGATTTCGACAAAAGCGGCTATATAAAACTTGTAGGAGGGCTTTCATATGCCGTCACGTTACTCCGATGCTTTTGTACGCAACGAGAGAGAAGAACAAATAACGGCCATGGCCGACCGGCTGGCTGCCGGATTCGCCGAAAGAGCCGCCGTTCACGATGAGGAAGGCTCTTTTCCGTTCGATAACTTTGAGGAATTGCGCAAAGCGGGTTATTTGAAGCTTACCGTACCGCAAGAGTACGGCGGAGACGGCGCTTCGTTGTATGAAACGCTTCTGGCCCAGGAGAGGCTCGGAAGGGGCGACGGTTCGACGGCTTTGGCCGTCGGATGGCATATCGGCCTGATGCTCCATTATTCGCGCACGCGGCTGTGGCCGGAGGAATTGTTCGCCGAGTTCTGCAGGGAAGTCGCTAGGGATGGCGCGCTCATTAACGTCTTCGCCTCCGAACCCGCTACGGGGAGTCCGACGCGCGGCGGACGGTTTGAAACGAAAGCGGTCAGAGCCGAAGGAGGATGGCTGATTAGCGGAAGGAAAACATATTGTACGTTAAGTCCGATTCTCCGCCATTTTATCGTATCCGCCAGCCTGGACGGCGAAGAGGGAACGGCGGATTTTCTGGTTCGAAGCGGACCCGGGATTCAAGTGGAAGAAACCTGGAACACGCTAGGAATGAGAGCGACCGGCAGCCACGACCTGATCCTCCAAGACGTATTCGTGCCCGATCGCGATAGAATGACCCGGGCGGACCGGGCGCCGGGCCCGCATGAGGATGACGGCAACGGCTGGATGCTGCATATTCCGGCTTGTTATCTCGGAATCGCTTGGGCGGCCAGAGATTTCGCCATCCGTTACGCCAGGGAATATCGTCCCAACAGCTTGCCGGGCCCGATCGCGGATTTGGCTCATATTCAGGACAAAATCGGTGCGATCGAGGAAAAGCTTATTACCGCCCGCACCTTGCTGTACTCGGTAGCGGACCGTTGGGACCGCGATCCGCAAGGGCAATCCGCGCTGAGGAACGAATTGGGGCTGGCGAAGACGGTGGCGGTCAACAACGCGATTTCGGTTGTTGATCTTGCCATGCGAATTGTCGGAGGGGCGAGCCTGTCGCGCAAGCTTCCGCTGGAAAGATGGTACCGCGACGTACGCGCCGGCCTCCATAATCCGCCGATGGAAGACGCCGTCCGGCTCGGGCTGGCGCGAAGGGCGCTGCAGGAAAAGCCGTAATTGCCCGGCCGATCGGAGGATGGCCGGAGCGGAAAGGAAGTGCGAACGAATGTCGGTTTTTGCAAAAGACGCGTTAAGCGGCAAACATGGAATCGTAACCGGCGCGTCCGGCGAAATCGGCGAGGCGATCGTGCGGGAGGCCGTTCTCATGGGCGCAGCGGTTACCGTCACGGGAAGAAACGCCGATAAGCTGGAACGGTTGCGCCGATCCGTGATCCGGGAAGCTCCGGAAGCGGCCGTTCATATAATACCGGCCGACCTGTCGAAGCAGGCGGGCCGTGACCTTCTTGTGGCCGAGGCGGAGAAATGGGGCGGACCGCCGTCTTTTCTGGTGAACAATGCGGGCATATACGAAGCCGGCACGATGGAGGAGCTTGACGAGGAGCAGTTGACACGTGTTATGCATCTGAACTATACAGTGTCCGTCCTGCTCGCCCAGAAGGTATACGAGTCGATGAAAACCCGCAAGGAAGGTGCGATCGTGAATGTATCCTCTTTGTCGGGTCTTAGGGGAAGCTACGGAAATACCGCGTATGCGGCGTCCAAATTCGCCTTGATCGGCTTTACCCATTGTATGGCGCTGGAGGCGATCAAGCATGGAATCCGCGTGAACGCCGTATGCCCCGGTTTCGTCGAAACGGAAATGGGCTATTCGGTTATTCGGAAACAATCGGAATATACGGGAGAATCGCTTGAAGAACAAATCCGCCGCACCAAGGAAGGCATCCCGTCCGGGAGAATCACGACGCCTGCGGAGGTAGCCCGGACCGTTGCTTTTTTGCTGACGGAAGCAGCCGGAAATATCGTCGGCGAAGCGGTCAAAATTTCAGGCGGCGCGCTGTTAAGATAGCATCATGGGTGGCAAACCGCAATATTCCCTTGCATTGGGGACGTTTATGCCTTGTTTGCGAATTTTCATTCGTAACTAAGGCATTTTCGTTCCCGATTTTCGTTTGAGCGGCGAAAACGGGATGAATTAGCGTCCGGCGATGTCTTATTAGAGACGACCAAGGACAATGGCCTAAAAAATGGGCGTCTTCATCAGTAACAAGTGCGGAGATGATTCCATAGATTGTAATCAAATATTCCTTTTCCTCAACAATTAAAAAATTTACGGAGGTTTGTAAAAAATGAACGATTTCAAAAACGATCTTCAACAATTAAGCGTGAACCAATTCCAAACGGGAGAAATGACGCCGTGGAATCAAAGTCAGTATGCCGCCGGGCCGTACCCGGGAATACAGCAATCTGGCCCAAATCAGGCTGATCCGACCCGTCTTTGTATCGGCTTCTGCAGCGGTTTCTGCGCCGGTTTCTGCGCCGGTTTTTGCGGAGGATTTTGCAGCGGCTTCTGCGGAGGATTTTGCGGCGGTTTCTGCCACCATCGGTGCGGAGGATTTTGCCATCATCGATGCGGCTGACCGGTGTCAGCCTGTATCCGCAAGAGTTAACGAGCAATGCCCGCCCCTGCACGGCCGATCGGTCCGGCAGGGGTTGTCTCAATTTATTCCCGCATAACATGAAGGACAAATCGGCTTACATATATATACCTAGAACGGATGTCGGCGGTTGGCGAATGATCGTAAGGAAAGGAGGAGTGAGATGGCATTATTGACCCCTGCCGCACGGTTGAAAACCAACGGAGATACGTTCTATCTCCCGGTTCCAAACGGCGGCGTTTATTTCCGGAACAATGTAGGCACGTTTCGGATGGAAGGAGAAGCGATCGACCGGTGGATCGAGAAATTGCTTCCGATGTTCAATGGGGAATACACGATGGAACAATTGACGGACGGCATGGAGGACCCGCACCGAAACCGGATATATGAAATTGCGGAAGCGCTCGTCAATAAAGGATTTGTTCGGGATGTAAGCCGGGATCTCCCGCATCGGTTGAAGGATGACATCGTCCGCAAATACGCCGGGCAAATCGCTTTTTTGGATAGTTTCGGTTCGTCCGGCGCTTACCGGTTTCAGTCTTATCGTCAATCCAGCGTGCTCGCGGCGGGATCCGGCCCGCTATTCGTCTCGCTGGTCGGCGCGCTGCTTGAGTCGGGCTTGCCCCAATTCAGCATGCTGATTACGCACGAATCGACGACCAACCGGGAGCGATTGGCGGAATTGGCGGAACATGCCCGCGCAACCGACCCCGAAGTGGCAATCGAAGAAGTGGAATGGCCGAAGGAAGGGAGCGATCGTTGGCGGGAGATTGTACGACCGTTTTCTTCGGTATTGTATGTATCCCCGGAAGGGGATGTCGAGGAACTCCGCCTTCTGCATGCGGTTTGCCGGGAGGAGAAGAAGCTGTTGATCCCGGCCATGTTTTATGGTCAAACAGGCATCGCGGGTCCGCTCGTCCATCCGGAGAGGGAAGGATGCTGGGAATCGGCCTGGCGCCGCATCCATCATGCGGCGCTTGCCAAAGATCCGCAGCGGCATGCTCCTTCAGCTACGGCGGGCGCAATGCTCGCGAACGTGATCGCGTTCGAATGGTTTAAAACGGCGACGGGAGCGGCAGAATCGGAGCTTGAGAATGCGGTGTTTCTGCTCAATCTGGAAACGTTGGAAGGAAGCTGGCATCGGTTCCTCCCGCATCCGCTCGTCGGCGATCGGGCGCTTGCCGTTAAGCCGAAACCGGTGCAAGACTTGGAGGAACGGCTTGGACAACGTGCCGCCGCGAATCGAACGAATGAATCGTTCGTATTGTTTAGCCGGTTGACCTCGGCGCAAACGGGCATTTTCCGTATGTGGGAGGAAGGGGATTTGAAGCAACTGCCGCTTTCCCAATGCCGGGTTCAAGCGATCGACCCGTTGTCGGAAGGACCGGCGGAATTGCTCGCGGACATCGTCTGCTCCGGTTTGACTCATGAAGAAGCGCGGAAGGAAGCGGGGCTGGCCGGCGTGGAAGCTTACGTATCGCGTTTGGCCGGGGCGATTATGGAACCGCGGCAGAGGATCGGCGTCGGCGCGGGGGATTCGGCTGCGGAATGCGTCGTTCGCGGTTTGCAAGCCTGTCTGGCATTGGAGCTCGAGGAACGGCAGGCGCATTCGAATCCCGCGGTTGCGCCGGTGCAGGTAAGCGAGGTGGAAGACGGGCGTTGTCGCTTTTATTTGCAATCGCTCGCCGCGCTGCGGGGCGAGCCTGTTATCGGCATCGGCCGGGAAGTTTCGGGGTTCCCGACGGTATGGGTCGGGACGGGCGACCGCTGGTACGGCTGCGCCTCCCTGAATGCGACGATGGCGCTGCGGAAGGCGCTGCAGGCTGCGCTGCAGAAAGAGCAGAATCGAAGCGCCTGCCGTTGTCCGCAAGTGTTGGAAGTTTCGTCCGTGCTGCTGGGAAGGGGGGCCCCTGTTAGCATGAGCGTCCCTGCAATCGCGGAACAGGCGGAAATGTTGCGCGAGGCGATGCAAGTCTTTAAGAAGAACGGGAAGACGCTTGAAGTGATCGATTTGGCGGTGGAGCCGTTTCTGAACGACATGCCGGGCGGAGTATACGGGGTGTTGCTGCGGGAGGAGGAGTCATGGTGAGCGCATGTGTGGCAATGATCGGGGAAGGCGTGCTGGCGGACTTGGTATACGGGGAGCTATCCGCCCTATTTCGGATCGAGCGTCAGAACGATCCGACAACTGCAATTCCGGAAGAGGCGGACTTCGCTCTCGTATTGTCTGACGCTTATCATCCTGCCGTCCATCGCCAAGCCGAAACGGCGCTGCAGGCAGCGGGCATCCCTTGGCTGCGCGGCTTCGTCGCCTTCGGCGAAGGCATGGTCGGGCCGCTCGTGCGTCCGGAAGCGCCGGGATGCACGCTATGCGCCGATACGCGGCGGTTCAAGGCGGAACGCGACCGCAAGGAGATGTGGCAGCTTCGGCGCATGCTGGAAGCGTACGGGGGACGACCGTCCGATGCGTGGGCATCGCGTACGGGACTCATGCATATGGCCCATCTGCTCGCGGCAGAGACGCGGAAGGCGCTGCAAGGCGGCCGGTCCCTTCTCGAAGAGCGGGTCTATTTCATCGACATGAGAACGCTGCAAAGCACAAGTCATTTCGTTCTCCCCGAACCGCAATGTCTCGTGTGCGGGCGGCTGCCCGACGATTCGCCGGAAGCGGCCCGCATCGAGCTGCGTCCAAGCCCGAAAGCAAACGAGAACGGTTACCGCACCCGTTCGCTGCAAGACTTGCGCAGCTTTCTGACGGCAGACTACTTGGATTACCGCATCGGCTTAATGAACGGCAAAATGGTCGATCTATTGTCGCCTTTCGCCGACGTGAGCGTCAATCTTCCATTGTTCGGGCATGACGAAGCTACGGCGGGCCGCACGAACAGTTATGCGGACAGCGAACTGGCCGCCATTCTGGAAGGGCTGGAGCGGCATTGCGGCATGGCGCCCCGCGGCAAACGAACGGTCGTCCGCGACAGCTACCGCCATTTGGCGGATTACGCGCTTCATCCCGTTTCTGTAGGGGTATATGCCAAGGAACAATACGAATCGCCGGATTTCCCATTCAAGCCGTTTGATCCCGACGAGGCGATGGATTGGGTTTGGGGCTATTCGTTTTTAAGGGAAGAGCCGATCCTGGTGCCGCAGATGCTTGCTTATTACAGTTCAAGCAGCGAACCCGGCTTCGTCTATGAAACGTCCAACGGCTGCGCGCTCGGAGGAAGCTTGGAGGAAGCGATCTTCTACGGCATGATGGAAGTGGTGGAGCGGGATGCGTTTCTGCTTACTTGGTATGCGCGACTGCCGTTGCCGCGTCTCGATCCATACTCGGCGAACGATGCGGAATTGGATTTGATGGTGAACCGCTTGCAAACGGTGGCGGGCTTCGAGCTGTTTCTATACGACGCGACGATGGAGAACGGAATTCCGAGCGTATGGGCATTGGTGAAGAACCGGAAATCGCAAGGCGTCAATCTCGTTTGCGCGGCCGGGGCGCATCCGGATCCGGTACGGGCGGCGAAAAGCGCCGTCCACGAACTGTCGGGGATGACGCTGACGCTCGACGATAAATTCGCAGCGAACCGGGAGGACATTGCGCGCATGCTGCATGATCCGTCGTTGGTGCGGGGGATGGACGACCATTCGATGCTGTACAGCTTGCCGGAGGCGGAGGAGCGGCTGCGGTTTCTATTGGAGGAATCCGGCTCACCCAGGTCGTTCGCCGAACAATTCGGCAGTCCGCTGAAGCATTCGGACTTGACCGACGATCTGAAGGATGTGCTGCAAGCGTTCCGCCGATTGCAGCTTGATGTCATTGTCGTGGACCAGACGACCCCGGAATTGAAACGAAACGGACTGTACTGCGTGAAAGTGTTGATTCCGGGCATGCTGCCGATGTCGTTCGGCCATCGCCTCGTCCGCGTTACCGGTTTGAAGAGAGTGCTGCAAGTGCCGGCGCAGCTCGGATACGCCGAGCGTCCGCTGACGCCGGAGCAGCTCAATCCGCATCCGCATCCGTTCCCATAACGCCCGAGGAGGGAGAAGGATGAATCTGGACGCTTTTCTGCAAGATCTCCACGCGCCGGCTTACGAGTCCGGTCCGCCGAGCGAGCAGGTCGATTGGGACGATGCGCCGCTTCCGTATAAGCTCTACCGCGGTTTGCGGACCTTTCCGTTATCGGCGGAAGTGCCGCTGACGCTAATCGAACGGAAATCCGGCGCCGTACCCGGTCTGGACGAAATCGCCCATCTGCTCTGGTTTTCATTCGGCCTAACCCGAATCAGCCAAGCGCCCGGCGCCGGACAGCCCGCATCTTCGGGGCGGACGATGCAACTGTACCGCAGGTTTATTCCGTCCGGCGGCGGACTGTATCCGAGCGAGTTGTATCTCTACTTGAAGACGCCGGAGCTTCCTGCGGGCGTCTATCATTACGATGCGGCGCATCATCGCCTCATACTGCTGCGGGAAGGCGATTACGATTTGTATCTGTCCCGGGCTCTCGGCAACCGGTGCCGGGTTTCGGCATGTTCCGGCGTTGTCATGGTGTCGAGCATGTTTTGGAAAAATTTTTTCAAGTACAAAAACTTCTCATATCGGCTGCAAGGGCTGGATACCGGCGTATTGATCGGGCAACTGCTCGAAACGGCGAAACGGTTCGGCTATGCGGCGGCCGCGCATTATCAATTTCTCGACCGGGCGGTCAATCATTTGCTCGGGCTGCCCGAGCGGGAAGAAAGCGTATATGCGGTCATTCCGCTTGCGGCGGAGCCTGCCGCCGCTTGGCCTGCCGGCGGCCGGTCCGATCCGGGAGCCGCGGTCGTTTCCGCGGCCGGGCTGTGCCGGGAATTGCCCGCCGTCCGGCATGAACGCGTCGAGCGCTCGCGCAGGGTGAAGGAGTTTCCGGCGCTGGTGCGGATGAACGAAGCAAGCATGTTGGAATCTTCAGCGTCTTTCCGCCGGGCGGGCAAGACAAACAATCCGGGGAGCGGGCTTCGCTCCGCCTATTTGCCCTTGGCGCCGCCGATGTCGTACGATTTGGCGCAAGCATGCCGCAATCGGCATTCGCCGGAGACCGAGTTCGTGCTCGGCAAAGTGACGATGCGGCAATTGTCCGCGTTGCTGCAAGAAGTTGCGGCTTCCTTGCCGTACCGCAACGATCTGGGCGATCCCGAAGCCCCGCTTCCGAACCGCATTCAACTATACGTTTGCCTCGTTCATGTCGAAGGCGTGCAGGACGGCGCTTATCGGTACGATTTCGCGGCGCATGCGCTCCGCCGAATCCGGCCCGGGGATCATCGGCTCCTGCTGCAGCAAGGCATGTATTTGGGCAACGTCAACCTGCTCCAAGTGCCGCTATGCTTTCATGTGGCCGGCGATCGGCAATTTCTCGCGCCGGAATTCGGTTATCGGGGATATCGCATTTTGCAGATGGAGGCGGGAATGCTCGTGCAGCGTTTGCTGCTGGCGGCGTCCGCGCTCGGAATGGGAGGACGGCCTCTCCTCGGATTCGACGCGAACGTCTCCGACGAGATTTACGGATTGGCCCCGGTCAATCGGACCAGCCTGATCCAAATTCCGGTCGGCCCCTATCGTCCTCGTCCGCGGTTGGAAGGAGGGCTGCATAGCTGACTCCGGCATTCCCCGGCCATACCGATGCCGTATGCGGATGCTCTTTCGGTGTAGAATGAGTTACACCATTGCAGTACAAACCGGGAACGCGGGACTCATAGTTGTACAATTCTGTGATCCATCCCGCTGGGGAAAGAACCTAACGGGAGTATTCTTCTCATTTACAACTTGTATCGCCTTTCATTTTTGGATCATCGTTCGCTTGGAACGTGAAATCGAATAATAGATGATGGCAAAAAGCCGGTTAAGGGTATCCTTGACCGGCTTTTTGTTGAAATGACGGAAAACAATATTTAGGGAAATAAGGTATCTCCTCATTCCGCCTTCTGTCGATATCCCTCTCATTCAGTAAGCGGTATAACCGGATCGAAGCGAAGGAAACGACAAAGCTTGACATTGCAGTGTACTTCAACGTTTATGCTGAAGAAGAACCGTTTGCGGTTGTCTCGGCCGACGACGAAACGAATAATGGAGGTACTGTATAATGAGAATGTTAGAGGTTATCGTACAGCGATCGACAGAAAGGGCAAGCCTTACGATCAAGGCCGGTCCAAGTCTCTATTGACCAAATGTCTGCTGTCCTTCCTGACTCTGGCCGCCACGGGCATCTCCGTATATTTGAGCCTGTTGCTTCCCGTTTTTTCAATGCCCGAACCTACCGGCAGCTATGCGGTCGGCACGATATCGCTGCACCTCACGGACGAGTCCCGCGACGAAACGTTCAGCGCCGACCCGAACGATAAGCGGGAACTTATGGTGAATGTCTGGTATCCGGCGGATCGGGAGGAGGCGAAAGGAAAGCCGGTAGAGCATTATCCGTCCGAATTGGGAGAAGCGATCAGTCTGGTGTTTGGCGCACAGTAGACGAGAAGGCTCCGAACCATTTCGGCGCTTCAGTTTGTTGCTCAAGGCGCAAATGAATGGTTTGTCAACCGTTTGAGGCTCCGAACGACTTCGGAGCTTTTTCATTTCGCCGCCCGCCGCGCCGCCCTCTTCCCGAAGCCGCATTTGTGCCAAATCCATAAACATGATAGCATTCAAATTATCCTAAATTTCGAAAGCCCGTAATATCAAACACTGAATATAGTGGATCTGCCTCGCGGACTGTAAAAAAGTGGAGGTTTCCCAGTTCGTTCGGTTCAAGTCAACATTATGTGGATACACTTTCCCCCT
>NZ_CAKKLI010000014.1:0-119945 GCF_918697855.1 Paenibacillus sp. CECT 9249
AGGGGGAAAGTGTATCCACATAATGTTGACTTGAACCGAACGAACTGGGAAACCTCCACTTTTTTACAGTCCGCGAGGCAGATCCACTATATTCAGTGTTTGATATTACGGGCTTTCGAAATTTAGGTTAATATTTTGTCCTTTTTATTGATTTTTGTGATCGGCACCCTCTCGTTCGCGGGCATCGGCTTTTTGATCGCCTCTGTCAGCAAGTCTATCGAAAGCTATATGGGGATCGCCAACCTGCTCAGCTTTTTAATGATGTTTTTGAGCGGCATCTTTTTCGATATCAATGCGCTTCCCGCTTTTATTAAACCGATCTCGACCGTGCTTCCTTTGACATATTTCGCCAATGGCGTGCGGGACGGGATGGTATTTGGCGCCGGGATTGAGGAACCGTCGCTCTGGATCAATTGCGGCGTCATGGCGGCATGGGGGCTGGCGGCGATGCTGCTCGCGTCGCGGTTGTTCCGCCGGAAAGGGGAAACGAAATAGGATTCTGTATAAGAAGAGCGCTTCGCTATGCGGCGGGCGCTTTTCTGCGTCTCTGCAAATCTAGTGCTTTTGTCTTAATTTCAAAAAAAACTGTTTTTTTCGAAAATCGATTAAAATGATTGTAACTTTTTGCGAAGATAGATCGTCTATAATTCTAGAGTGTACCGTCTCGCTATAAAACTGTAAAAATGAAAAATATTGGAGGGGGAGCGGAAAAATCGATGGCTTGGTTCCGAAAACGCAACGCAGTGAAAGACATAAAAAACGATAAGCCTGCAACGAAAGAAAAATCCGATGCCGATTACATAGCAGATGAACTTGAAACAAATCAGCCGGAGGCCATGCTCCCAGCAAGGGAATTGGATCGGGATCCGATCCTGGTCGTAAAAGATGTCGAACGTTTTTTTCCGGTAGGCGGCGGTCAACTCCATGTACTGAAAGGCATCAATATGCAGGTTCTTCCCGGACAGCTCGTCATGCTGAAGGGCAGGTCCGGATCGGGGAAAACGACGCTGCTCAATATGCTGGGCGGACTCGACCAGCCTTCCAAAGGCGAAGTTTTCTTCCGCGGCAATCCGTTTCATCAATGGGACGACGATCGCCGCACTTTGACGCGCCGCAAAGATATCGGCTTTATTTTTCAGGCGTATGCGCTTATGCCGCTCATGTCGGCGTGGGAAAATGTCGAACTTTCTTTGCGCATGGCGGAATATCCGCGGGACCAGTGGAAATCGCGGGTTACTCATTGCCTGGAATTGGTCGGATTGGGGAAACGGATGTTTCACCGTCCGTTCGAAATGTCAGGGGGGGAGCAGCAGCGGGTCGCCATCGCGAAAGCGATCGCGCACAGGCCGCGGCTTTTGCTGGCTGACGAACCGACGGCGGAGCTGGATTCGCAGATGGGTGCGCAAGTAATGGCCGTATTCAAAAACATTATTCAAACAGAACAAGTCTCAATATGCATGACAACACACGATCCTACAATTTTGGAGGTAGCGGACCATGTCTATGAAATGGTTGACGGGAAATTCATCTCATGATCCCGGTCAAAGAATACGCCGCGTTGTTGCGGCATCCTTATGCGGCGCTCTGATCTTCGCCTCGGGCTGCTCGCTGTTGCCGAAGGAGGATGAAGAAGAAATATTGCCGCCGATTACGCCGCCGGTCATATCCAAAAGGCCGGAATACGAAGTGACCAAAGGCACGCTCGAGCGGACAGCGTCCGGAACGGGCAAGCTGATGTCGGCGCAGGAGGAAACGTTGTTCTTCACCGAGGACAGCAACAATCGCGTCAAGGCGATCCACGCTAAAGTCGGCGATAAAGTAACCGCCGGCCAGCTGCTGGTGGAATTGGATGTCGAAAGTCTGGAGAAGGATCTACGCAAAAAAAAGCTTGAGTTTCGCAAGCAAGAAGTAACGATGAAAGAGACGCTGCGCGAGAAAGATCAGATGGATGAGCTCGATTTCGAACAGGCGATGATCGTCTTCGAGGAAGCGCGCCAAGCCATCGTCGATTTGGAGACTCAAATCGCCAAAGGCAAGCTGGTCGCTCCGTTCGCAGGCACGCTCGTTTCGCTTAAAGTGGAAAAGGGCGGCACGATCAAAGCTTACGATCCGATCGCTACCATAGCGGACACGTCCCAATTGGTCGTCACCGCGAAGCTTAGCAAAGACGATTTGAAAAATGTGGCGGTCGGCATGGAGGCGCTGGTCGATATTAACGGCGTCGGCGCGGTAAAAGGGAAAGTTAAGGCGTTGCCATCCGTCGAGACCGAGCAGGACAACGGAGGCGGCGGCAATCAGAACAGGCCGGAACGAATCGAAGATTTCCTGATCGTTCAATTGGATAAAACGCCGGAAGGGCTGAACCGCGGCACGCCGCTGAGCGTGAAAATCATTACGCAACGGAAAACGGATGTTACCTTGATTCCGCTCGCTGCGCTGCGTTCGATCGGTTCGCGCACGTATGTGCAAGTCGTCGACGAAAACGGCAAACGCGAAGTGGACGTCGAAGTCGGACAACAATCCGCAACGCATGCAGAGATCGTCAGCGGATTGACCCCGGGGCAGAAAGTAGTGGGTCGCTAATGGGCATGCCGTTATTGCGTTTTTTATATCGTAAAATGTGGAATACGAGATGGCTTACCCTTAGCACGCTGCTCGGGCTCGTAGTGGCCGTCTCGTTTACAGTAAGCATTCCGATGTACGCTGACGGCTCATTGAAGCGCGTTGTCGCCAAATCGCTCCAGGAGAAAAGCACCGGCTTGCCTGCCGGCTCGCTGTTGATGCGTTATCAAGCGGCGGGAGGGAGCAAGACAGATCTGGGCTCGCTGGAGACGGTCGACGAGTTCATTCGGAATGGCGTTCCTGAACAGGTCGGTTTCCCGTTCGACGTATTCGTCAATAGCCGGTCGATTCGTTCGGCGCAGCTGTCGCCGGTCGATCCGACCACGGTGGATGCGAGCAAGATGAGGACGATGGCGATCTCCTCAATGACGGGCTTGCCGGACAAAGTGGAAATGAGCTTGGGCAATCCCTATTCGGATCAGGTGAAAGACGGTCTCGTCGAAGCCGTCGTTCTGGAAGAGGCGATGTACCGCAACGACTTGCATGTCGGGGATATATTCGAATACCCGGTGTCCGGCGGATCGAATCTCGTGCTAAGGGTGAAAATCGTCGGCGCGTTCAAAGCGTTGAACGAGACGGAGCCTTATTGGTACCAAGGCTTCGAAAGCATGATGAATTCGCTGTATATCAGCTCGAACGTTTTTAACGATTATTTGCTACAACAATCCAAAGTGCCGCTACATAACTCCAGTTGGTACTACGCATTCGATTTGCGCGAGGTCAAAACGAGCCAGTTGACTCCGCTAGGAAGCACTTTGGACCGGCTTCAAATCGAGCTCTTTCAACGTCTGAAAGAGACGAAAGTCGAAATTTCCTTTGCCGATACGCTCGCCGAATTCAGAAAGCAAAGCCTGCAGCTGCAAACGCTGCTGTTTACGCTCGCGATGCCTATGATCGCGATGGTGTTCTATTATATTGCGATGAATGCCCGCCAATCGCTCGACAAGCAGCGTAGCGACATCGCCGTGCTGCGCAGCCGCGGAGCGGGAACAAATCAAATCATTATGATTTATTTGCTGGAAGGCGTCTTTCTCGGTCTTGTCGCTCTGGTGATCGGGCCGTTATTGGGCTGGTTTATGGCGAAGAGCATCGGTTCGGCGAACGGATTCCTCACGTTCGTGGACCGTAAATCGATCCCGGTCGGATTGAATACGGACGCGGTGCTGTACGGTCTCATCGCCGTATTGATCGCCATTATTGCCAGCGTCATTCCGGCGGTCGTATTCGCGAAAGCTTCGATCGTCAATTATAAGCAAAAGCTCGCCCGTTCGGACCGGAAGCCGGTCTGGCAGCGTTGGTTCCTTGACGTTGCGCTGCTGGGGGTAGCGGGTTACGGTTATTATTTGTTTAACGAACGTCAAATGCTCTCGTTCCAAACCGGAATGACGACCGATCAATTGCAAGTCAATCCGTTTCTGTTTTTTGTGCCGGCACTATCCATTTTCGCGTTCGGACTGTTCTTTTTGCGCGTCTTCCCATGGGTATTGCGGCTGATCGGATGGATCTTCAAGAAGCTGATGCCGGTACCGTTCTACTTAACGTTGACGCAATTGTCGCGTTCGTCAAGCTCCTACTATCCGCTTATGATTTTGCTGATCTTGACGTTAGGGCTTGGGGTGTATAATTCATCCGCCGCCCGTACGATCGATTTGAACTCGACGGAGCGCACGTTGTATAAATACGGCACCGACGTTCGGATCAAGACGGTATGGGAAGGCACGCCGGAGGTTAAGCCGAAAGGCAACAACAGCGGAGGCGGGGGTGGAGGCCAAAATCCGAACAATCCTGGCAATCCGGGAGGCCCCGGAGGTCCCGGCGGACCCGGGGGACCGGGAGGGCAAGCGCCGACCAAATGGTTATATTCCGAGCCGCCGTTTGAAATCTTCCGCGAATTGGACGGCGTAGAAGCCGCCGCTCGCGTCTTGTTGACGAAAGGCAGCGTGAACGTATCCGGCCGTTCGATCGGCCAAGGCATGGTGATGGGCATCGATAATGTGGACTTTGCCAAAGTGGCATGGTTCCGCAACGATTTATTTCCGCATCATCCGAATAATTACTTGAATTTGCTCGGCGCGTTCGAGCATGCGGTCATCATTCCGACGAATATCGCGGAGAAATATCAGCTTAAGCAGGGCGACTTGGTTTCCATCGCTTTGCAGGATCAAATGGTGGAGTTTGTCGTTGTCGGCATATTGCCGTATTGGCCTAGCCAATATCCGGATCAAACGCCGTTCTTCATTGCCAATCTCGATTATATTTACGATCAGGTTCCGATCATGCCTTACGAAGTATGGCTGAAGATGAAGCCGAACGCCCTTGTCAAACCGATTATGGACCAACTGACAGCGAGCGGCATCGAGATCGCGTCGATCGAAGACGTGCGCACCGACTTGGTAACCCAAAGCAAACATCCGACGCGCGGAGGCGTATTCGGTATTTTAAGCTTAGGATTCCTCGTATCCATTATCATTTCGTTGATCGGATATGTATTGTACTGGTTCTTCAATCTGTCCGGACGGGTCGTGCAATTCGGGGTGCTCCGGGCGATGGGCTTGTCGCGGAAGCAATTGACCGGCATGCTGCTGTTGGAACAAATCTTTACGGCCGGATTGTCGATTGCGCTCGGCGTACTGATCGGCAAGCTGTCGAGCAAGCTGTTCCTGCCGTTCCTGCAAACCGCCGACAACGTCAAAACGCAAGTGCCGCCGTTTCGCATCGTTTTCGAAGCGAGGGATACGTTGCAGTTATATATCGTAGTCGGAGTGATGATGCTTACCGGGGCAACGCTGCTGTTTATGCAAATTCGCAGACTTCGCGTCCATCAAGCCGTCAAAATGGGAGAGGAGCGTTAACCGATGATTCATTGCGAAGGACTTGTCAAAATTTTTAAATCGGATGAAATCGAAGTCGTGGCGCTTCAAGGACTGAATCTTTCCGTCAAGGAAGGCGAAATGATGGCGATCATCGGCAATAGCGGAAGCGGCAAATCGACCTTCCTGAACATACTGGGGGGGCTCGACCGCCCTTCCGCCGGCCAAGTGCGGGTCGGACCGTGGGATTTGCTCAAAATCACCGACGACCAGCTTGTTGAATATAAACGAAATACGGTAGGATTTATCTGGCAAAATAACGCCCGAAACTTGCTTCCGTATTTGACGGCGATCGAGAACGTAGAGATGCCGATGATGCTGAACGGCAAAGTCGACCGCGCCTATGCCGAACAGTTGCTGGAATGGGTCGGGCTCAAGGAGCGTATGCACAATAAGCTGCATCAACTGTCCGGCGGGGAGCAGCAGCGGGTCGCGATCGCGATCTCGCTCTCGAACCGCCCGAAATTGCTGCTTGCCGACGAGCCTACCGGCTCGGTCGATACGCAAACTTCGGATATGATCATGAACATTTTCCGCAAAATGAATCAAGAACTGGGCGTTACGATCGTCATCGTTACGCATGACCTGTCTCTTGCCGGCAAGGTGGATCGGGTCGTGGCGATACGAGACGGCTTAACAAGCACCGAATTCATTAAGCGGAATCCGAATTTGGATGCGGCCGGGGGCGAGCAGGGGCATAACAGCGCCCTGCAACAAGTGCACGAAGCGTACGTCGTCGTGGATCGCGTCGGGCGGCTGCAAGTGCCGAGAGAATATTTGGAAGCCTTGGAGATTAACGATAAGGCATCTATGGAATTTGACGGTGATACGATTATCATTCGAGCACCTAAATCATTGGAGGGGTAACGTAAATGACTAACAGGAAATTATTCGTTCGCAAACTAATCACGGTATGCTTCACACTAACGCTGCTTGTGCCGCTGCTCGCGGCATGTACCGGTTCGAAAGGCGGCGACGACAATAATAAGGAACGCGTTCTTCGAATCGGCACGGTATGGAATTACGGCGGAGACGATTCTTATATGCGCCAGCAATATACGGATATATTCGAATATGCGAATCCGAATATTAAAATCGAGTTCGTAGGAGCGATTGACAACAGCGATTATATGTATACCGATCCGAACAATCCGCCGGAACGGCCTGACGAGTTGGAAAGTATGAAAAAATTGCTGACAGGCGCCAATCCGGTAGACGTCGTGATGCTGGACTCGGGAATGTATAAAAAACTCGTTAACGAAAATATGCTGCAACAGCTTGATCCGTTGATTCAGAAAGACAAATACGATATTACGGATTTCGTGCCGACCGTGATCGACGGCATTAAAGATTTGGGCGACAGCAACTTGTACGGTTTAGCTCCGACATTCGGCGCCTCCGCACTATTTTACAATAAGCAAATGTTCTTGGACGCGGGCATTCCGGCTCCGCAAGACAATATGACATGGGACGATATTTTCGATCTCGCTCGCCGCATTAGTACGGGAGAAGGAGAAAACCGCCAATTCGGCATTCAATTGAACCGGTGGGGCGGCGATCCGTGGTGGGATTTGAACACCTATATGTCCGCGCTGCAACTGCGCACGTTTGACGACAAAGCGGAAAAAATGACGGTCGATACGCCGGGGTGGGAGAAAGCGTGGAGTACGATCGCCAAATTAAGCAAGGATAAAATCATGCCGAACGGAAGGGAAAATTTCGCCCCGCGGAAAGAAGGAGTTTGGAATCGGTATGACGGAGATAATTTCTTGTCGAGCCGAGTGGCCATGACGATTGCCGATTATGGATATATTACAGAATTAATCGACGCCAATAAAAATGTAGAGAAAATTGATGGCATGAAAAAAGTGGATTGGGATGTCGTGACGATGCCTACCCATCCGGAAGCGCCGGGAATCGGCGGCAATATTTATTTAAGCAACATTATGGCGATCAATGCGAAAGCGCAAAATCCGGACGACGCTTGGGCGTTTGTGAAATTTCTGAACAGTCCGGAATGGGCAAAACTGAAATCGCGCAGCAGCTATGAACTTGTATCGCGCAAATCGTTCATTCAGCCGCGCGAAGGATTGAGCTATAACACGGCTGCTTTCTATACGTTAAAACCGCTGCCTCCGGTAGACGATGATAATGAGTTGTACCGGAAATATGAGAACTTGTGGCAAGTGACGCAAAAAGGGCAAGAGTATTTCCAACAAGTGATTGAAGATAAGAAAACGTCTGCCGAAGCATTGAAAGAGTGGCAGGCGAAAGGCGACGCCATGCTGCAGGAATTGAAGAAAGATCCGAAGAAACAGTTCGATATGGGCGGCGGTATGGAAACGTTCGGTACGGTTTACTCTGACTAATGGATCAACTTGGAGGGATGCAGCATGAAACGGAGAGTGCATAGCCAAGAAATCAAGGATGCCGCCCTGGCCAAATTGGCGGAACGCGGCGTGACGATTCGCGATATTGCCCAAATTGTATACGAGATGCAATCTCCGTACAACGAAGATTTGCAATTGAACGAATGCGAAGAGAGCGTCCGGTCGGTACTGCTCAAGAGAGAATTGCTGCATGCGCTGCTCGTTGGAATCGAACTCGATGTGCTGGCGGAAAAGGGTCTGCTGTCCGAACCGCTGCAGTCGATCGTCGCCTCGGATGAAAGCTTGTTCGGCTGCGACGAAACGTTGGCGCTCGGCTCGGTGCTGGGGTATGGCAGTATCGGCGTTACGACGTTCGGTTATTTGGATAAAAATAAAATCGGCATTATTAAAAAACTGGATACGAAGTCCGGCAAGCAAGTTCATACGTTTCTGGACGATCTCGTCGCCAGCATCGCCGCTTCCGCCTCAAGCCGGCTCGCCCATCATTACCGGGACGCCGAGGAACGAGCGAACGATCGGCAGGAAGATGCGGATGAACATGCCAGTTAGATAAGTTTATGATGTACGATTCGGCCCCGATTCCTTCATGGAACGGGGCTTTTTCACGCGTAATGCCGGGATCCGAGTTAGAGCGGATGGATGCGGCGCCTTGACAGCCGATGACAAGCTTTAAGCGCAGCCGCGAAATTTTCTCATAAATTTTGGGTATTCTATTCGTAGTCAAGTTCCATGGAGGTGGCAATATGATGAAATGGGTATATTGGGGAAGGCTCTATAATACGAAATTTCAAGCCGGATGCATCGTGAAACGGATCGAACACGACTCATGGCTGTATGGTTACGACTGTCCCCGGGAAATTGAAATCTTTCGCTCGCGCACGGGCCGATATGGCGTTCGATTTATGCCTTAACCCGGCATGTTGGCTATGTAAATAATTGCCACCCCTTTTTCCATGGTTTCCTACTTGACTTTACAAGCCGAAATAGTGTATATTTATTTTTGTCGCTGTTCGATTTAGTTTAGGCAGTGTGCATCGATGTCGCGGGGTGGAGCAGCTCGGTAGCTCGTCGGGCTCATAACCCGAAGGTCGCAGGTTCAAATCCTGCCCCCGCAACCAAATTACTAAGAATAGGATCTTGAGATATAAGGGCCCTTAGCTCAGTTGGTTAGAGCGGTCGGCTCATAACCGATTGGTCGGGGGTTCGAGTCCCTCAGGGCCCACCATTGTCATCCTTGATCTATCATTGGCAGCAATTTGGTTGATAGATAAGCGCAATAATACATAGAGATCGTCACAATTCTCAAAAAAATGATTGACATCACAACATAATCTTGGTATTATAATTAAGCGTCTTATCGCTATGATCTGTTAGCTCAGCTGGGAGAGCACCATCTTGACAGGGTGGGGGTCAGTGGTTCGAGCCCACTACAGATCACCATACATAAAAGCCGAAACCCCTTGATACACAAGGGGTTTTTTGTTTGCGAAAATTTATTGCGTTACAGAGGCTCTTTAAAAATCAAAGCTAAGATTGTACAGATGAATCAATCATGTGAACACATACCGGAATTCAATCGTTATAGGGGCGATGATCTTAAAATTGATTATTAGTTTTCCATATTTTATTTTTAACAATCATATGGTATATTAGTTATAAGAACTGCCTACAATGTAAAAGGAGTCGGTTGCAGCCGACTCCTAGCACAATAGCCGCTTTTAAGGGCGGAGGGCTTACTTTAAGTTAGGCGAAATAGACCGCATACCTTTGTCGAAGGCGGTCTATTTTCGTTTAGCGAGATATATCAGCAGCGTAATAACTAGGGTTATTAACGCAAGTATCCAAAGTCCGAATTGGAGCATTACGGATAGTGCTTCATATACGCTCATTGGCATCACCTCCCTTCCGGGAGATTAGCCGACCGCCCTTGTAAGCCATTCTATTGTACTAGCCAAATTATAGCATAATGTTTGTTAGCTAAAATTTGATCATGGTCTCCAAGAAAGTAGAAACATGATTTGGGGACGAATTGGGGACATTTTTCTATCTTCTCTAACGGGCAGATACTGTTATGTAACTATAGTCTGTTACATTTTATTTGCGATAGGGAACCATCCTGGAGTATTGATGATTTTCAGCCATAACGAATCAGCAATCCCCAATTTTTCTTGATCATTTAAAGTTAACTCCGTACGAATTTCGTTTTCCTTACCCAAAGTTACTTTTTCAACCCAATCTGGATCGATAATCAGTTCTCGTCCAAGAGCAATCAATGGAACTCCCGATTGTAACGCTTTAAGCGCCTCGTCGGGCGTACGGATCGATCCTACGCCGATAATGGGAACTCTTTGTTTGACGAGCTCGTAAATAATCTCCATTCTGGAACGATTGTCCTCTACTCCACGTCTAGGCTTAGACCAAAAATCCATTAAAGAGACATGCAAATAATCCAAATTTTTATATGCGAGGGCATCCACCAATTTAAGTGTATCGGCCATTGTAATACCGGGCGTCGATTCTTCTTCCGGCGATAACCGATATCCCACAAGAAACGGCTGTTTGCCATGCTGAGCCGCCACTTTTATCACTGCATCTACAACAGCGAGTGGAAATGCCATACGTTTGTCTATATTTCCTCCCCATCGATCATCGCGTCGGTTTGTGTATGGGGAAAAGAATTGTTGAATGAGAAACCGGTTTGCCCCATGAATCTCTACCCCGTCGAAACCAGCCTCGATTGCCCTACGAGTGCTATCGCCAAATGCGCGAATAATCTCCACAATTTCTTTCTCTTGGAGTGCTCGAGGGATCACGCTCAAGCCTTCTTTAGCAACCGCACTCGCACTTACAATCTCGCTGTTTGGTACCAATTCCGGCGAACTTTCGCGACCGCCATGAAAGATTTGCAGAATGGCTTTTGCCCCACGTTTCTTAATGGCTGTTGCCAGGCGTTGCAAACTCGGGATCATATCATCGCGATCAGCCGCTAATTCGCCGCCAAACACCTTGGCGTTTGGTGTGATGATTGTGCTCCCAGTGACAACGATTCCCACTCCGTGCGAACGACTTTCGTAATATGCGATTAACTCATCAGATACTGTACCGTCTTGCTTAGAATAAGATATCGTCATTGGTGCATGAACGATACGGTTCTTTGCTTGGATACCATTCTTAAAACGAAACGACTCCATTAAAGGTTGATATTTACGGTTCATAGATGTCCACTCCTACTTTTTAATAATTGCAGTTCAGATCCGATCCACGCCCTAGGCGTCGGTTAACTGTGTGAAATATCGAGTTGGCTCGAGTCCAATATACATTTTCCTCCTTCCTATGGTCAGGACAATTCTCCCTGTTAGAGCTAATCATAGAAGTTGGAGTCGAATCCAAGTCAAGGTGCGAAAACAAAGGAGGTGCCCAGGGAAAAGAGATAGGAGAATCAGTTTGACTTGGAGTCGGGTCCAAGATGTATAATGGTCAAAATGCAATTTAGGGAGGGAACGCAATGGAAGAACTAACGTTTACGATCAAGCAAACCGCCGAGCAAACCGGAATTTCCGAGGATACGATTCGATATTACGAAAAGATCATGCTGCTGCCTCGGGCGGATCGGAAGGAAAACGGGCATCGCGTCTATCGAAAAGAGGACATCTATATGATCAAACTGATATCCTGCCTAAAAAAAACGGGTATGCCGCTCGAGGCTATGCGACCATTTTTGGCGGCTTCAGCCAACACTGATTCCGCGGAATATACGGAGTTGGTGGATCAATTAAGAAGCCATCGTGATAATATTGTGAACCAAATCTCCTCACTTCAACGGATCGTTGATTTTATTGATATCAAGTTGAAAGAAGGGAGACCTCGCCAGGAATGCTCGGATAAAAGTCAAGACGACGTTTTAGAAGAAGAGAAGGAGAAAGCAAAAACAAAGCCCATTTCCGTCGTGGAAATGAGTTATTTTTCGGCATCTGCGAAAACGAACAAGTTACAAAATTCGATTAGATAGAAGGCGAGGGAGAGGCGTTATTTGAGCTCGCTAGCATCATGGACCTGTACACGAAACAAATCGTGGGTTGGAAGTTGCGATCGCATGACGACTGATCTTGTACTGGAAGCATTGCAACAGGCAGTCACCGCAAAAAAGCCGAAGAAGGGTTACATTCATCACTCCGAACGAGGTTCTGAGTATGCCTCTAAAGCAGGAATTCATTTATCCCAGACCAAAAATTTAAAACCAAGGAAGAAGCGCAGCAGAAGTTATACCGCGATCGCGAGTTTTTACGATCCAACAGCACCATAGGCTACATGTCGCCGATACGCTTTGAGCAACTGTACTACGAACGCGTTGCTTAACTTAGAGGTGTCCACTTTCCTGACAGAGGAGCATCTTTTGGCTCGCAAACGAAACTAACGATCCTTATTGGGCTCCAATTGAAGATGTTGTCATCCTAACGAAAGTACGCATCGCTATTCATTGGAAATCGGCGATTGTATCGCCTATTTCCCCTCATTAGCGTGTTTGAGTTTCGTTAGACATTGCAACATGATGATTTACAGGCGATTAGCGTGTATCAGTTTCGTTAGCCCGCTCGGGCGAATCGTCAGCCGCCAGCGGTATGATGAAGTGGACTCTGATCGCAGGCTTTACCTTTTTTACCCCACGGGAATCGCTTGCCAGCACGCTATACAGCTTCCATAATCTCTGCGGCAAACGATCGTTCAGAACTGCATGCAGCAATCCAATCCCGCTCCGTATGTAATAATCCCTGGCTTTCTAGCATCTGAACGAAGGGGATTTTCACAGAAAAGGGCCGACAAAACGCTTCCTCGGGCTTGAAGAGCAGCAATACGCTCGATGCAACGCTAATGCAATTATCCATTAATTTTTCGATAAAACCCGATTTTTGAGCATAGTAACTGCAATTATCCAGCTAATCGAGCCGCTTTAATCCAAATTTATGGTTTTTGGGCGGAAATAACTGGAAAATTGCAGTTGCTCGAGCGAAATTCGCCTAAATCGACTTTTGTAAATGGATTTTTGCAGTTACATTGCGGGGGAGCGAGCAAGTAGCTTCCAAGGGGTCATAAGGTGATGTCCGTTATCTTCGCAAGAACAACGCCTTGCAACATATAATAACGCCCTCGCGCCCGTTAACGCCTATGCGAACCGGCTTGACGTTCAAGAAAATGACTTCGCACAAACATCATGGGGCGCAAGGGCGAATCAGTACAACGAAAACGGCAGGCACTACAAACGGCCGCTCACGGGAATCGATCGATTACGCAGCTCACTGCACGCGCCAGCGTTACAGACTCGTACAGTCCCGCCGTTCCAGACTCATACACGCGTCAGGCAGGCCGAGCCAGCGCCTTCCCAAACACTTCATTCGTCGATGCCGAGATGAATCATCTCTTCGTACCGGATTTGCCCGGTAAGGGGCAAGCCGTGGTCTTTCTGGTAACGCATGACGGCCACTTCCGTCAACCGGTCGAACCGGCCGTTGCAGATGCCTTGGTAGTACCCTGCCGCTTGCAGCCGGTTCTGGACCATTTGGACGAGCGCGCCCCGGGAACCGTTGACCAGGATGCGGTAGGTAACGTCCGGAGACCCTGTAATGGGACCGTCGATCGTAACTTTCGTTCCGATGCGAACATGCTCGTACAGTTCCTCTACTTGATGATCGTACATCCGGATACAGCCTTCGCTGACGAACCCGCCGATGGAATACGGCTTATTCGTACCGTGGATGCCGAACGTTCCCCACGGAACGCTCAGCTCCATCCAGCGCGATCCGAAGCCGTCGTACCAATTTTTCCGTTTGTCGACGATGTTGAATATACCCATGGGAGAAGGCGTATCCTTCGTGCCGACACCGATATTGTACGTTTTGACGACTTTCCCGTCCTCCAGAAGCTGCAATTTCCGTTTCCACAAATTGATATGAATTTCCGTATCCGCATGCGTAACGCTGGGGAATGTCGCCAGCAACATTGATGCGAGAGCGATATTGAGCAGCCATTTCATTCGATTCACCTTATCTTTTTGTTTTCTAATTACGATTTCCAAAACGTTGAAATTCATGTAAATGCTCTTCGATTTGAATAAATCTCCGGCCGTAAAGGGAAATTATTACAGGAGAGAGGCCGTTTCGAACGGGCCGGCCAATAAACTATACGGAGGAGATTATAATGCGGATCACAAAAGTTGCGGCTGCACTTATGCTGGCCGTCACGATAGGGATGCATGGGGGTGCGAATTTACACGCAATGGGAGTAGAATCGCAGCGAATCAACGGCATGTCGCGGGAAGATTATCCCGAAGGCGCCAAATCGGTGAAGAAAGCGGTGAAGGAATTCGAGAAACTGCATAACATTAAAATTATGCTGCCGGTAAAATTGCCGTTTGACGATACGCGAAGCTTCGGCTTTATCGCCAACGATAAATTGGAATTGGAATTCTCGAACGAACGGATCCGGAAAGTTTGCAAAATCTATATATGGACGATCGATAATAAGCCGGACCAAGCGATGCCGTACAAAACGATTTCGTTAAAAGACGGGACGCAAGCGAAGTTGAACGAGAACGAACAATTTTGTTTCCTCAGCTTCGAGAAAAACAATTTGTACTATAATATCGGGATCAACAAGCAAAATCAAACGACTGACGATTTGATCGCCGTTGCGGAATCCCTTATCAAGTAAGGGTTGTTCGCCCAAACACATTGTATTTGACAAACATACAATACCTTGGATTACAAATCAGTTATGAAAGGAGCATAAAAATGGGAGCAGTCGGAGAAGTAGGCGGCTACTACGGTGGCGTGTTTACTAGCGTGGGTGTCATTTTAGTCCTTTTCATACTTCTGGTTATCGTGTCGCGTTCGATTTGCGGATATTAAAAAAATGGCACATAGCATTTCGTTCCGGAACATGCAATAAGGTGCTCCTTGAGAGCACCTTACCTCATGAAAAGGCATGATCAGCCGCGCGAACCGAGAATCGATTTCACGACAAATTGGCATTCCGACTTCGGAAACTGGCGTCCGTCTGTCATCGTAACCGTATCCTCGGAATGTTCGGCTATAATTCCTTCCAGAACAAGCATCCGGTTGTCCTTCCATACGGAAACGGCGGAACGGAACAGGATCGCATTATCGAACTGAACGGAGTTTCGCATGACGAATCGAATGTTTCCTGCATGATAGGAGGGGGCGGGAGACTCGGCAATACGGTCAACTGCTTCCAGCAATTCGATTTTGGCGATATCTTGAAACTGCAGAACGATGCCTTCCGGCTCCAGGCGGACGTACTGCCCATTCTCGTCCCATTCGTCAATGGTGCCGCTCACTTTATATTGCATATGATCGCCGTAAAAGATTTGAACTCTTTTGCCTATCAGATCGTTCAATGTTCAGGTCCCCCTTGCAGCTTGCAATTTTGCCGAATCGGCAATATTCGTTTTCATTAGATCGTATGACTTTCACTTTTGTCTTTATCTTAACAAAAATATAGATATTTTCAACATTTGGATGCATTGCGGACCTTGCCGGTACATAAGTTGAAGTAATAGATTGTGCGGGAGGGATGCGGGCGTGGAGAAATTCGGTTTATTTATCGGATGGATGATCGGGCTGTTCGGACTTGTTATTCTCGTTGCGTGGCTGACGGCGATATTCATCGAGCGGGACAGCATGTCCTATGACGAGCAGTTCGTATGGCTCAGGAAGGTGGACTCCGATCAATAAACGAGCGGAGTGGAAATCTTTCATTCGCGGTTAAAAAGAAACGCTTTTGTCAATACTATACTTATATCATTATGGCGACAAAAGTGGAGTGAGATCATGAAAATACTGAAATGCATACTGATTGCGGCGGTTGCGGCTGGGCTTACAGCTTGTTCGCCAGCGGAACAAAACGAGGGACCGGAGGCGGGGATGAAGCCGATTATGGTGCGGAACGGCCCTCCGAGCGTAGTGAGAGACGTCTACGAAAAAGGAATGGCACCGGTGTACGATTAATATGAAGTTGAAAAAGCCTGCGACCTGACGCAGGCTTTTGTCGTTTTCACATGCCGAACTATACATGCAAATAAATGTTTTGTATAATTACTGCGTCCATATATTGTCCAGTAGAGGTGAAAGCGATGGCTGTCGAAATGATTCATGTTACAACGGAACAACAATTGAAACAATGCCTTGAAATAAGAAATGAAGTGTTTGTGCGGGAGCAACGAGTGGATGAATCGTTGGAATACGACGATTACGACCGCCTCGACGCGCAATCTTATCATATGCTTGTGTTGGATGAGGAGAGGGCGGCTGCGACCGGAAGGTTGATCCTATACGGCGACAATGCAGCGAAGATGCAGCGCATTGCCGTACGCAAGACGCATCGGGGCACCGGTCTGGGACGCGTCTTGTTGCTCGCGCTGGAGCAGCTTGCCCGGGATTTGGGATTGAAGGAATCGATTTTGGACGCGCAATGCCAAGCGGAGCAATTTTATGCGAAATTAGGATACGCCGTCGTTTCCGAAGAACCGTTCTATGATGCGGGAATCCT
The DNA here is from genome assembly GCF_918697855.1 of Paenibacillus sp. CECT 9249. Lineage (NCBI taxonomy): Bacteria > Bacillati > Bacillota > Bacilli > Caryophanales > Paenibacillaceae > Paenibacillus > Paenibacillus sp. CECT 9249. Next base: position 16,445 of record NZ_CAKKLI010000014.1, read on the forward strand.
TCATGTCCGTATGAAAAAGCAATTGTAGGCGCATGCTAACATCAAGAAAGCGGAAGGAGGCGTTTCAATTGGCAGAAGCGGATCAAAGGGAAACATTCGTAGCGGTGCAAAAAAACGGAGACGGCGACCTTACTCGTTTTAAAACTTCGTCCGGCCGCGTGCTGGAGTACGAGCAAGCTCTTCAGGAAGTACAGAACGGGCGGATCGCCGGGGCGAACGCTTTTAAAGGGCGTGACGGCGAGACTTACATTCGCGGAGATGCGGATGGGGATCCGTCCAATAATTTGGACAATTTGCCCAGCTTCGAATAAAAAAAGGTTGTAAAGTCCGCAATCGGCGCTCGGCCGGTGCGGGCTTTTCTTTTTAGGCGGATGCGGAAGTCGGGGCGGCGCCTTTTTTCATATGTTGTTAGAAGACTGAAAGAAATGAACTTCTAATGAATGAAAAGAGGTGTGGCCATGGCAAAAACGCTGAAAAAGAAAAAATTAACGTCTTCGGACCGGAACGTATATACGATGAAAATCGTAACCTCCGAGACTTGCCACGTATGCAAGCAGCAATGCGCAAGAGGATTGCGTTATTTGGAGAGAATGTCGCAGCCTGGTGCCGTAGGCAACGGGGTGCCGTGCATATTGACGCGCGTGAAAGTCAGCAAATAACGGCCGCGGGAAATGGGAGCGGCGCCTGTTTTCATTTCCCGGGTATTCGCATAATTCAACAACATAAGCCGACAATTGGCGACGATCCTTTACGTTTGGGACAAGGGATTTGTCTAATAAAAAATACCGCTTTCGACCGCAACTCTTCGAGCATCCCGGAGTATAAAGTAATAACAGTAATCGCAATGGAGGGTATGCACGCATGAAAGCAAGAAGAGTGATTTTGTTAGCGCTAGCGTTTTCCTTAATGGGCGGCTCCTTAATGTTTGCCGATTCCGTCTCGCAAAAAGTTCGCCTCCTCGTAAACGGACAAGAGTCGAGCGAAGGAGGAATTCTGGTGAACGGAAAGGCGTATATCCCCGTCAAACAAATTTCCGATTCGCTGCAAGCGATGGTAGATTGGGACGAGAACGCCAAGAAAGTAACCGTATATAAACCGAATGTACATATGTTGACTTTCTCCGGCAAAGATATATTCGGCATTGTGAAGAAGGGCGAGAAGAAAAAATTTAACGTATTGGTATCGGGCGACAATATGGTTGCCGACGTCGACTCTTTCCGCGTATCGATTACCGATCCGGCCGGCAAATCGACGACGATTCAAGAACTAAACGTGAAGGAGAAGACGGAATATTTTACGTTCCAAACGGAGGAACTGGTTTACGACTTTGCGGCAACCGGCAAATATACGGTCGGCTTCTATATTAAACAATCGAAAACGAGCGATTACGTGCTCGTATCCGAAAAAGTAATTAACGTCATCTCGTAAAATGACGATTCGTCGCTGCGGTTTGACCTCCCAATTGGAACATGGTACGATACGGAAGGAACGTTAAAATTACTGAAATGAGGTATACCGATGAGCGATCATAAACATGACGACTGCGGATGCGGCCATGATCACAGCCATGACCACGATCACGAACACGAAGATTTCGTGCTGACTTTGACGGATGAAGACGGGAAAGAAGTGGAAATGGCGCTTGTAGAAACATTCAATTGCGACGACAACGTCTACGCCCTTTTGTTGGAACGCAACAACCCCGAAGCGGACGGCGTCATCTTGCGCATTGAAGAAGAGGACGAGGAAATGGTCCTGTACAATATCGAAGACGAAGCCGAGTGGGAACGTGTGCAACAGGCTTACGAAGAACTCGTTGCGGCGCATGAACATAATTGAAGAACCAAGCGAAAGCCCTAATTCCGGAAGATCGGAGTCAGGGCTTTCTTTCGCTAGAAAATGCCGATTATTTGCGCGGATTGTAGTAGATCGTTCGTCCGTTGAACATCTTCAATTCCGCTTTATGCTTGCGGGCCAAATATTTGCACAATTCGTTTCCTTTTGCTTTGTCCCCGTGCGTAGCGTCGTCCGGCAAGACAACCTGCACAAAATTGCGGGACTTGTCTGCTTCTACTTTCGTTCCTACGCCGAATACGATGTATTTATATAACGGATTTTTGCCTTTTAAATAAAACCAACGTTCTTCTTCGCCGGGTTTGGTCTCGATCGTATACGGAAATGCGGCTTCCGCATAATCCCAATCCAATTGCTTGCCGGTTAACGCGGTTTGCTCTTTGTAATGCAGCAACGCCTCTTTCAGTTCGCTTAGCGTCATCCCCGAGACGGCGGACCCTTCCGCGAATGTTATGTAAGCGCTTTGACTCATTGGCACACCACCTTCGTATATGTCTTCCAAGCGTTATATCGCTTCCATTCCATATTATACAATGTAAGAGAATGCAAAACCATACGCTTTTTCGAAAAAGTTTTTTTATTGCCGACGGCATAAAATGGCATTTTTTTGTTGCTTGAACAAACATTTCCGTGTTATAGTAGTTAAAATATTCAGAAAATTTGAGTGGATCGACATTTGAAAGGAGGAATGTAACGTGTTTGAACATCTGTATGATGAAACAGAGCAAGCGAATGTAAGTTTTGTAGGTTGTATTTCCGAGAGAGCGAGATATGATTTTTCCATTATTTTCACGAACCATTTTTTCGGCAAGCCTTTGGTCGTTTGCATGCAGACAGGGAGATCCGCCGTCATAAGCGCCGACGATCTGGATCATGTCGACTATTTGCAGAAAATGTTTCATATTACGGATGACAAGGTCGGCGAAGATTTATCGGTATTTCTGAAAACGCGGATACCCGTCATGGGATATCACGATCAATATTGAAATCGCATTCATCATCTGATAAGAAGCCCGGAACGATTGACGTTCCGGGCTTCTTGCCGGCGGAGAAGCGGAACTAGAATATCGCTTCCGTCTCCACGATCACTTTAATGTGCTGGATCGAGCGGTCCTCGGGACCTTTTACGGGCAAACCGACTTCGACATGTTCCATAATATAGTCGATATTTTCCTGCGAAATGACTTCCCCCGGGAGCAGAATCGGGATGCCCGGCGGATAGACGTAAATGAACTCGGCGATTATTCTGCCGGCCGATTCACGGAAAGGAATCACTTCGGTATCGCCGTAGAAAGCATCGCGCGGTATTAACGAGAGCTGCGGTATTTCCGGTATTTTCACGATCAGTTCCTTCGCTTCGTTAACGTTATAATATTGCTCGGATAAACGGCGCAAGGCGGCGAGAAGGATATCGACCGTATCCTGGGTATCGCCCGGGGTAACGAGGCAAAGGATGTTATACATATCGCTTAATTCGACTTCGATGTTGTAATGTTCGCGAAGCCAATTTTCCGTTTCGTAGCCGGTGATGCCGAGATGGCGAACGTGAACGGTTACTTTGGTCGGATCGTAATCGAACGTCGCCTCGTCACCGAGAATATCGTCTCCGAAGCAATACAGGCCCGGAATTTCGTTGATTGCGTCCCGCGCATAGTTTGCCAATCGGATCGCTTCCTCGGCGATTTTACGCCCGTTTAACGCCAAATTCCGGCGCGATGTGTCCAGCGAAGCGAGCAAAATATAAGATGTCGATGTCGTCGTCAGCATGCTGATGATCGTTTGAACCCGCTGCGGGTTGACGTATCCGTTCTTGACATTAAGGTTCAAAATCGAGCTCTGGGTCATCGACCCTCCCAGTTTATGAACGCTGGTCGCGGCCATATCCGCCCCCGCCTCCATCGCGGACATCGGCAATTGGTCGTGAAAATGGATCAGAACGCCGTGAGCTTCGTCGACAAGTACCGGAACGCGGAAGGAGTGGGCCAGTTCGACGATTTCCCGCAAATCGGCGCATATGCCGTAATAGGTCGGGTTAATGACGAGCACAGCTTTGGCGTCGGGATGTTTCGTAAGCGCCCGTTTTACCGAACGGGTCGTTATGCCGTGATCGATTCCCAAGTTGGCGTCCCGCGCCGGGGAAATAAAGACGGGCTTGGCTCCCGCGAAAATAATGGCCGACATGATCGATTTATGCACATTGCGCGGCACGATAATTTTATCGCCGGGCGAGCAGACGGACATGACCATCGTCATAATCGCGCCGCTCGTTCCTTGTACGGAAAAAAACGTATAATCGGCTCCGAAAGCGTCCGCCGCCAGGCGCTGCGCTTCTTCAATCACTCCGGTAGGCTGGTGCAAATCGTCGAGCGGGGCGATGTTGATCAAATCTATGGAAAGGGCGTTATCTCCAATAAATTGGCGAAATTCTTGGTCCGTTCCAACCCCTTTTTTATGTCCGGGAATGTGAAATTGTACGGGATTGCTTTCCGCATGCTTTTTCAATGCGGTGAATAACGGCGTGCGTTGATGATCCATTTCACTGTCACAACCTTTCATGTGCATAAACATATAAACAAAGTTGAGTATAACAAAATCACGACGGATTGCAAGAACCGTTTTGCACCGTATGCCGAGGGCCGCTTGGCATGCGAATATCGGCTTGAAATGCAAGTTTTGACATCGTATAGGTCAGACTATAGGATAGCTTATCCCCATACAAACTATCCGGAAAGTCGTGATCGAATGAAAACCGCAACAATGTTAAGGCATAACCGACACCTGTTCTCTCCGTTCGTTATTGAACTGTTAATCATTATGTTTTTGGTCGAATTTGTGAAAGGAGCGCTCCTTGTCGCCATATTGCCGGTCTATATGGGAACGGTGCTGGGATTATCGGCCTTTTCCATCGGATGGGCTTTCGCGCTGCAATATATCGGAGACAATGCGTTTCGCAGCCCGATCGGCTGGGTGGTAGAAAGAATCGGCTACCGGGCCAGTATGATCGCGGGTTTGGCGCTGACTTTGCTAGCCGTAGCGATAATCGCTTATACGTCTTCCGTAGGGTGGATCGTAGTCGCCTGCGCGCTGCTGGGTGTCGGAACGGCGCCGCTATGGCCGTGCGTCGTGACAGGAGCTACCCAGATGGCGGGGGAGAAGAAGCAGGGAACCGTGCTAAGCATCGTCAATGCGGCGTGGTTATCGGGAACGGGAGCCGGCCCGGTCATTATTAATTTTGTGATGAAAGATTCGTTTGCGCCGGCATTTCGCGTCCTTTTTGTTTGCATGACCGCGATTATTGTGATCGCGCTGTTTCTGCCGGGTCAACGTCAAACCGAGGCGATGCATGATCGGCAAAAGGACGGCGGCAGCGCGGATGCTCGATTGGCGCCGCGCGGTCTTTGGCGCAACATTGTCGGGTCGTACCGCCAAATCGGCAGAACGCTGCATGTAAGCAGATGGTTCTATCCCGCTTTGTTTTTGCAAACTTTCGCCGTCGGGTTATTATCGCCGGTCATTACGCTCTATGCGCGCACGGTGCTGCATTTGTCGCCTTCGCAGTTCAGCATGCTCCTCGTTGCGGGAGGCGGCATTACGCTTCTCGGCCTCATTCCGGCAGGGAAATTGGTGGACAAGTTCGGATCCTCCTGGTTTTTGCATATCGGCTTTGCGCTGTCGACCGCTGCGATCGTCACGCTTACGTGGACGCGTTCTCTCCCTGCCGTTTATTCGGTTGTCGGCATGATCGGACTTAGCTATGCGCTTATTTTGCCGGCCTGGAACGCTTGGGTCGGTTCGATCGTACCGAAGGAGGAACGGGGGGCGACTTGGGGGTTTTTTCTGACGATTAACGGTTCGGGAATGGTCCTCGGCCCGATTATTTCGGGCAAACTATGGGATTTATTCGGCCCGCAAGCGCCGTTTTGGGTAAGCGCGGCAACGCAGGCCGTTTTATTTGTTCTTCATTTGTTCATTACCGCAAAGGAGCGAATTGTGGTAAGATAACGATGGATTGTGATCTACGTCACGAATGGAGGAATCATAATGAAGAAAGAAATGACGATTGTCATGCTTATCCTTATGATGGTCTTTATCGGCTTCGGCATCGTCATTCCCGTACTTCCCGTCATGATTACGGATACGGGGGCGAATGAATTTCATTTAGGCTTGATGCTGTCGATCTATTCGGCGGTTTCGTTTATATTATCGCCGTTCTGGGGCGGATTGTCGGACCGGATCGGCAGAAGGCCGCTGATCGTCATCGGGACGCTCGGCTTCAGCGCAAGTTACTTGCTGTTCGGTTTGGCGGGGGGCAGCCTATGGATCATGTACGCTTCCCGCGTGCTGGGCGGCATTTTTTCCGGGGCGGTTACGTCCGTCATTGTCGCCTATGTAGCGGATATTACGACGGCGGAGCAGCGAACGAAAGGGATGGCCCTCGTCGGCGTATCGATCGGAATGGGCTTTACGTTCGGTCCGGCTTTCGGCGGATTGCTCAGTAAATTAGGAATGAACGCGCCGTTTTTTGCCGCTTCGATTTTGACGTTTTTGACTTTTGTACTAGGGTTTGCTTTCGTGAAAGAATCGTTGCCCGCGGAAAAACGCAGAACGAAATCGGACAAGTCCCCTTCGCGGTGGACGGCCTTTACCGGACGCATGAAATATTTGTACGTGCTTGCGTTTTTCGTAACGTTCACGCTGGCGGGATTGGAGGCGACGCTACTCTATTTTACGGCGGCCAAAATCGAAGGCATCGACGCTTTTCAAGTCGGGCTCATGTTTTTCTTCTGCGGCCTCGCGGGCGCCCTCGTGCAGGGAGGAGTCGTGCGCAAATTTATTAAGAACGGGGCGGAGAAAAGAGTCATTGTTATCGGCCTTGTCGTTTCGGCGGCCGGATTTTTCCTGCTGCTGTTCTCCTCGAATCTAGTGAACGCTACCGTATTTTTATGCGTATTCGGAGTGGGAAACGCGCTGCTGCGCCCATGCGTAACTTCGCTGATTACACAGAAAACGACCGTCGGGCAAGGCGTCGCATCCGGGCTTAGCTCGTCGATGGACAGCTTCGGACGAATTACCGGTCCGCTGCTCGCGACGTTCGTATTCAACTTTAATATTCATTTGCCGATGCTGATCGGCGGCGTGCTGTGCATTGCGGCGATCGGACTCATCATCCGGTTCGGAATGCTGGACAAAGCGCAATCGCCGGTGGAAACGGCCGTATAGCTCGATATCCGGGACGAAGATAGCCCGCGCCTTTCATTCAGGCGCGGGCTATCTTCGTGTTACTTCGCGTCGCGGGCCAGCTTGTAGAGCGGCATCAACGTTTCGAACGTTTCTTGGGCCAGACGGACAAAAGCTTGTCCATCCTGCAAGACGGGATCGTCCGCCGCGATATGGCGGCCGATCAGCAGCTCCGATTTTTTGACGTCGCGGAATCGCTCGAGCGCTTCGCGCCAACGTTTCTCGGTAAGCTCCTTGGCGGAAACGGCCTCTTTTTTCATATGATCGTAGGATACGACATAATGTTGCGGCACCGTCCGTTTGACCGTCCGGACGCGCTTCAAATAATGGTCCGCGATTATCCGTTTGCCTTGCACTTCGTAAATAAGGGCAAGCCAAAGAAAAACATGGTCGTCGAACAAGCCGACCTGAAAATGCGGATATTGCTTATAGCCGCGTTTATTATGGCAGACGGCCAGCCATGTATCCTTCGGCGGATTCACGGTGCGTCTGGCATGCTTCGCGATATGCACAAACATTTCGTTCCCGGCAAGCAGCGCGATATTGCCGCACAACGCCTCGCCGATCGTTTGAAATTTCGGCTGGATTCGCGTCCGGATCGCTTCCATTCTGGCATCCAGACCGTCAATGTGAAACGTGTCGAAATCGGATTCGGCAAAACCTTGAAATACCATGTTCGATACCTCCTGCAACGATGCTAGTTTTGGGATTGTTTCAAATAAAAGATGGCAATTTGCGTCCGGTCGCGCAATTGTAGTTTGCTCAGGATGTCGGATATATAATTTTTGACCGTACCTTCGCTCAAAAACAACGATTGCGCAATTTCTCTATTCGATTGCCCTTCGGCAATTAACGCAATAATCTGCCGCTCGGTCGGCGTGATGCCGTACGACTCCAGATTCGGTCCGGAGGCAGGGCGGCTCGGTCTTTTGCGCGCATCGCCGATTAAGCCCGCCAGCTTGCGGGCGACGTCGGGATGAATGAGCAGATCGCCTTTATGTACCGTCTGTATGCCTTCGACAATTCGTTCCGGCGCAATGTTTTTGAGCAAATATCCGCCCGCCCCGTTGCGGATCGCCTCGACAATGTAATCGTCGTCGTCAAATGTCGTTAATATGAGCACGGCGATATGCGGAGCGACGCTTTTAATGAGCCGGGTGCCTTCGACGCCGTCGCACTCCGGCATCCGAATATCCATCAGCACCACTTCGACGTCCGGGCGTTCCCGCACGAATTCGAAAGCTTCCCGCCCGTTTCCGCATACCCCTGCCACTTCGATCGCGGGATGATATTCGAAAATCATTTTTAAACTTTCGCGAATAAACGCGTCGTCGTCTACTATTAAAACGCGAATCATGCTGTTCCTCCTTCCCGGCCGTCTTGGCGGTAATGAGGGAGAACGGTTGTTACGGTAAACGAGCCGTCTCCCCCCAAATCGACGCGTCCGCCGACAAGCGATACGCGTTCCTCCATTCCCCGAATTCCGAGACCTTTGCGAACCTTCGACTCGGGATCGGGCAAGCTTCCGTTGTTGCTTACGCTCATCGCCACATGATCCGGAGTATACGCAAGGACGATATCCACTTCCGTCGCTCCGCCGTGGCGTATCGCATTCGTAATGGCTTCCTGGGCGTTCCGGTATAAAATATATTCCAGGCTGGGATAAAGCGCGTACGGCAGCCCTTCCGTTCGATAGCGCACGTCAATCCCAAGCTGGGTTCCCGCAGACTCGATCAGCTTCTCCAGCGAATAGCGCCCGCTCGCATGCGTCTCCGGCGACATATTGCGTACCGTTCGGCGCAGCGTGTCCATACTTTCCGTCATTTGATCCCGCACCTGTTCGAGCATGAGCGCAGCTTTCTCCGGTTCCGCCGCGCGAATGCTCAAAATGGCCTCGACCATCATTTTTTGCCGAATCAGGCGATGCCCCAAATCGTCGTGGATATCTTTGGAGATGCGGTTGCGTTCCACCAACTGCGCGTATTCCTCGACCTGTTTGGCATACTGCATCAACCTTTTGCGCGCATGTTGCAATTCGAGATGATTGCGGCTCAATTCGTCGTACAACGATTCGACCTCCGATTTTTGCACGGCCGCCGTTTGTATAACATACAGCAGCAAGCCGAACGAACCGAAGACGACGTTGGCAAGCAGGAAGGTCTCGGGCGATTGTATCGGCTGTCCCGCCAAGGCAGCGTTCATGGCCGCGGCAGGCAGCAAGGCGGCGAGCCAAGGCGGCATTGGAAACGTCAAGCCGGCCGGCCGCCGTTCGAAGATCGAGATAAGCGCGGACAAATGGCATAAGAAAAGAATGCCGCCGAATGAATAGCTCAAATAGCCGACAAAGGCGACTTCCCCGCAGAACAACACGGCGGGAAGAAAACGGGGCCATTGGATGCGAATGCGGACGATCAATAAAGCCAATAAAACGAGCAGCGTGTATACGGAATGGGATGCGATTCGATCCGAACCGAGCGAACCGATCGCCGGCACGACGATAAGCAGGTGGCGAAGCCACGGCAACACGATATTCATGAACCAATCGACCTCTGGCGCGCAAAATGTTGTTCCCATTATAACATAACCAAGCCGGCTATGACTTTCGCCATTGACGCTAAGGTGACTTTCGTCACCCGAATTGATGACCTTTCGGACGTGTCCGGCGGCTTTCCTTCGTAATACAATCGAATTAACAAAAACGAATGGATTGCGCAATGGGAGGCTTGAAGATGGGATTTGTTGTCATGCAGGACGTTTTGAAACGTTACGGAACGAAAATTACGGTGAATCATTTGAATTTGACGATTGAACAAGGGGAAATTTTCGGGCTGCTCGGGCCCAACGGGGCGGGAAAGAGCACATTGATCAAAATGATGAGCGGTCTGCTGCCGATCGACCGGGGGGAAATCCGCGTCGGCGGCGTATCCGTCGCGGAACGTCCCTTGGCAGTGAAACGGAAAATCGGACTCGTTCCGCAAGAGTTAGCCATCTATGAGATGTTGACGGCACGGGAAAACGTCCATTTTTTCGGAAAATTATACGGATTGCGCGGCAAGCAATTGATGCAGCGCGTCGACGAAGCGCTCGAGTTCGTCGGCTTGACGGATCGGCAGAACGAGAAACCGGCCGCGTTCTCCGGCGGGATGAAACGGCGCTTGAACATCGCCTGTGCGATTATGCATCGCCCGGAATTCATTATTATGGACGAACCGACCGTCGGCATCGATCCGCAATCGCGCAACCATATTTTGCAGTCGGTGCGCCAATTGAACGAGATGGGTTCGACCATTATCTATACAAGCCACTACATGGAAGAGGTGGAAGCGATCGGCACGCGGGTCGGCATTATCGATCACGGCGAGCTCATCGCATGCGGCACGAAGGATGAACTGCTGCAAGAGCTGGGCGGGGAAGAGAAGCTGTCGTTCTCCGTGCAAGAGATGAACGAAGAGGCAGCGGAGGAGCTTCGCCGCCACCCGGGATTGAAAATGATGCAAATCGAGGAGCGCTCGATCGAGATTACATTAAAAGCCGCGGACAGCGTATTGCAGGACATTATGTTTATTTTGGCGAAGCATCAAGTCCGCGTCCAATCGTTTACGCGGACGGAGCCGAATTTGGAGTCGCTGTTTTTGACGCTCACGGGCCGCACGCTGCGGGATTAGGAGGCGACGGATATGCAGATTTGGACGATTATGATGAATGAATTGCGGAAGATGATGCGGATGAAAACGGTAATGATATTAATGATCGTAAGTCCCTTGCTCATTATTTTCATTCTCGGGCTTGCGCTCTCCGGCGAATTTGCGACGGAAGAGCGGCAGCCGCCACAGGCGGCGGTTGCCGTGCTCAATATGGATACGGGACCGATGAAAGACGGTTTGGACCGTTATCTGGACGCGCCGGAGACGAGGCAATACGTTCGGGTGATGGAAGTCGGTTCCGTCTCCGAATTGGAAGAAGCGCTGCGGGAGGGAGAGGCGGATTACGGCCTGGTTGTGCCGGCCGATTTCTCCGACAAGCTGTTTCGCGCGGAAACGAGCGTATGGACGCTGTATCCCGGCCGCAGCCACGATCGGAATATTTCGGCGGAAATGGTCATCAATCTGTTTCTCGAGAAGACGCAGCAATCGTTCGCGAACCATACCGTGCTCGATCGCCAGTCGGCGGCGCAGGCGGACCTCATGGCCGCGGAGGGAGCGAAGGCCGCAGGCGGCGGGAGCAGGGTGGAGATCGGCAAGCTGCATGATAAATTGCAGAACGCGTCGGCCCTCGAATATTATTCCGCTACGATGTTGATTATGTTCTTGCTGTTCTCCGGCATGTCGGCGGCAATCAGCCTATTGGACGAAAAGGAAAAAAAGACGTTGGAACGGATGTTTGCGCTGCCGATCGCCCCTTGGAAAGTCGTCCTCGGCAAATTGCTCGGAGCAGGCCTGTTCGCGGTTCTGCAGGCGGCGATCATCATCTTGTTTTCGGCTTTCGCGTACGGCGTCGATTGGAGCGGGAATTTGCCCGGAGTCGCGGCGGTCATCGTATTGACGATCATCGCTTCGATCAGCTTGGCGGTTATTCTCGCCGCGTACGCCAAGACGAGCAAGGCGGTCGAATCGATCTACTCGCTGCTCATCATTTTGATGACGTTCCTAAGCGGGGGCATGATCGTTTTTTTCAGCGAAGACATGGAAAAAATCGGGCAGTTCACGCTCAATCATTGGGCGAATGGAAGCATGCTGCGGTTTATGCTGGGAGGCGAGCAGGCGGTCGCATATCAATACATGAGCGTGCTTGCGTGGATTTCCGCCGCTCTGTTCGTTTTGGCGCTGTTCAGCTTCAGAAAGGTGGGTTCGATCCATGAATAGTTGGGTCATCGCAATGCATTTGATGAAACGGGTCATCGGCAACCGCAAAGGTTTTATTACCCGCATTTTGCTCCCTGTCGCCGTTATTTCCGGCATCATCGCCGTCATCGGCGGCGTAGGGCCGGGACCGGTCAAAGTCGCGTATGTGAATGAAGACCGGGGGGAACTCGGCGCGCATGTCCTCCAAGGTTTGACGAACAAGATGAGCATCAAGCTCGTCGAATCGTCCGGCACCCCGGACATGAAAGAAGAGGTCATCTCGCATCGGGTTGCCGGAGCGCTGGCGATTCCTTCCGACTTTACGGCGAATTTGCTGGCGGGGGAACCGTCCAAGGCGATGATGTATCAATTGAACGAGAGCGAGGAATCCGTCAAATTGCAGCTTTATATCGATCTGGAAATACAGCGGATCGAGCAGGCGGTTAGCGCGTCCGGGTTCGCCGCGGCGGACGGGAACGAACAGGAGCAAACGAAGCTGCTCGAAGCGCTGCTTCAGGCTCAGGAAAAGCGGATCGTCGAAACGAAGGAGGCCGATTTCGGGTTGGCTCGCAATCCGCTCGCTTCTACTGTGATCGGTATAATGGTGCTGTTTATTTTGCTCGCTTGCAACGGTTCGATCTATTCGGTGGTCGAGGATCGGGAGCAGTTGACGATGGCGCGCATGTATACGGCTCCCGTCAACGCGTTCGAAATTGCGGCGGGCAATTTTATCGGCGCGTTTCTGGTCGGTACGATCCAAATGGCCGTAACGCTGCTATTTACCCGCTATGCGATCGGTTACGATTACGGTATGCCGCTCGTTCAATTGTTCGTCATTTTGGAATGCTTCCTGCTGGCGGCGATCGGGATGGCCAGCGCGACGGCGAGCATGGTCAAAAACCCGGCGGGACTCGGGCACATCAACACGTTGATCGTTACGCCTACCTGCATGCTCGGAGGCTGCTTCTGGCCGCTGTACATTATGCCGGATTATATGCAGAAAATCGCCAATTTCGTACCGCAAAAATGGGCGATTGACGCGGCGGGCAAGCTTGCGAACGGCGGGGGATTCGAGAGCGTGATCATCCATATCGGAATCTTGCTGTTGTTTTCGATCATATTGCTTGCTTTCGGCGCATTCGTCTTAAAACCGGGGCAATCCGCGGCACGATAAAGGAGTGAAACCTTGAAATCGCACAAAGGTGCGGTTTCAAGGTTTTTTGCATCCATCTTTCGTTTGGACGCAAAAATAGTCAATAATCCAAGTTACCGAAACATAAGATGGAGTATAAGATATGAAGTAAGAAGGAATGATCACAATATTTCGTGAATTATCGTAGGTTTCCGCTCGGATTTGCAATCGGATCAATTCATGAAAGCTTGACCCATTTCGTTTAGGAGGGATTGCCGTGAATAAAAGTTATGAAGTTGAATATTGCAATTTGGAATTACGATTCGAACGTCGGCATATCCAAAATCTCATTCGCGATTTGATTCATGAAGGGTATTCCTTATACTGGAGCGAGAACGATTCTTCGTTCATCATCTCCATCCGGACCGGGCGCAAGCTCGTTAAGCTTCGGTTTCAACGGCTGCAGAACCGTTATAAAATCGTCGGCGATTATACGATCAAAGATGAGAAGCTCGGCGAATTTATCGAACGGCTCATTGGGGATACCCGCGGACATGCGGTAGTGAAGCGATTCAAAGACAGGCAAATTTTGATCGAAAATATTTTGTTCGGCGAATTGATCCGCCAGGTTGAAGTATCCGGAATGGAGCATCGGGTCATCTTCCAGAAACGTCCGCTTGTGACAAACGAAGAAGTGGCCAAGGCCTTTCAATCGAAGCGGGCGGAAGAACGGGCCAAGGAGGTCAGGGTGGAACTGGATTACGAGCTCGCTTGCCTGTACGACGCGATGCGGCGGAACGATGCCGAGGAGACGGAAAAGTGCAAGGAAAAGCTGGCCGTATTGCGGCACGAGATGCTTTTGTTGGAATTGTAGAGAACGGTTGCGAGAAATGTAAGGGAGATGAAACATGATCACACGCAGACCACGACGAAGCGCCCTGGTATAAGAAGCCGCGAAGAGCGGACGAAGCCTGGGGCGTTTTTTTGCGTTTTTAAAGGTTGTTCAAAAAGTCCCCTTTTGATCACGAAGCATTTATGAGAGTTCACTCGACATCGAATCTTGCGTTCACCCTCGAAGAGCGTATGCTTACGAAGTATGTTTCCTCCGGAAACATTTCAGGTGCTCATGTAGGTTTGCCTACACTGCGCTCCTCCTGAAAGTTTTGCGCAGCAAAACTCGCTTCGGAAGCATGGGCTTCGGGTTCTCGCAACCTTCTCGGTGCTGAAAAGTTGACTTTTTGAACTCGCATGATTAGGGCGCGATCACTTATTTTTATCGTTATTTTCGGTCTGAACGTTCACATCTTGGGCGAAAAAGAGTAAAATAGATGTATTGCGAAAAATAATCTAGATAAAGGATGGAAGAACCAAATGTCAAAACAGCAAATTGGTGTGATCGGTTTAGCGGTTATGGGCAAAAACTTGGCCTTAAATATTGAAAGCAGAGGGTTTACGGTTTCGGTATTCAACCGTTCTCCCGAGAAAACGAAAGATCTGATTGCCGAAGCGCAAGGCAAAAACTTGGTGGGCACCTACTCCATCGAAGAATTTGTCCAATCCTTGGAAAGCCCCCGCAAAATTCTCATTATGGTTCAAGCGGGTCCGGCGACGGATGCGACGATCGAGCAGTTAATTCCTCATTTGGACGAAGGCGATATTATTATCGACGGCGGCAACGCCTACTTCCCGGATACGCAGCGCAGAAACAAGGAACTTGAAGCGAAAGGCATCCGTTTCATCGGCGCCGGCGTTTCGGGCGGCGAAGAGGGCGCGCTCAAAGGTCCTGCCATCATGCCGGGTGGGCAAGAAAGCGCGTATAAGCTTGTCGAGCCGATTTTGACGGCTATTTCCGCGAAAGTTGGCGGCGACCCTTGCTGTACATATATCGGTCCGGACGGCGCAGGCCATTACGTGAAAATGGTTCACAACGGCATCGAGTACGGGGATATGCAGTTGATTTGCGAAGCTTATCATTTGTTGAAGTCGGTATTGAATGTGGGCGCGGAAGAATTGCATCACATCTTCTCGGAATGGAACGAAGGGGAACTCGACAGCTATCTGATCGAAATTACGGCAGACATTTTCTCCAAAGTCGATCCTGAAACGGGCAAACCGATGGTTGACGTGATTCTGGATTCGGCCGGACAGAAAGGCACCGGAAAATGGACGAGCCAAAGCGCGCTCGATTTGGGCGTTCCGCTCTCCATGATCACCGAATCGGTATTCTCGCGTTTCCTGTCGGCCATGAAGGAAGAGCGGGTCTATGCGAGCAAAGTACTCAGCGGGCCGAACGCTTCGGCATACAGCGGAGATAAGGCGGAGCTTGTGGAGATGGTGCGCAAAGCGCTGTTCGCAAGCAAAATCGTATCCTATGCCCAAGGTTTCGCGCAAATGCGCGCAGCTTCGGAAGAATACGACTGGAATTTGAACTATGGCGGCATCGCAATGATTTTCCGCGGCGGCTGCATCATTCGTTCGCGTTTTCTGCAAAACATTAAAGACGCGTACGACCGCGAGCCCGGCTTGAAAAACTTGCTCCTGGACCCGTATTTCAAACAAATCGTCGAAACGTATCAAGACGCGTGGAGACAAGTCGTGTCCGTCGCGGTAACGCAAGGCATTCCGGTTCCAGGCATTTCGAGCGCCCTGGCATACTACGACAGCTACCGCACGGAAAGATTGCCCGCGAACCTGCTGCAAGCGCAACGCGACTATTTCGGAGCGCATACGTTTAAACGGGTAGACAAGGAAGGCGTCTTCCACTTCAACTGGTTCTAAGATTTATGAACGTACAAGCCGTGAACGGCTTCCGCCAAGTACGATCTTAACCCATCGATTTCCTGGTCGTACACGGTGCGGCGGTGTATAAGCGATAGAGCGACCTCGGCGAAACAATGGAAATTTTTTAATAAGCGTGGCTGAGACAGATCTAGCAGGCTCGGATCTTCATCGGCCACCTTTTTTTTAATATATTCCAATATCCAGACGACGTCCTCTTTGCAGAGCGGATGATCGGGATCGAAGATCCGTTCCAATCGCCGTGTCGTGGAATTGGCGTTGAAGGCCGCTGATGGCATATTCCATTTTCACTCCTACTATTGCAAATTTTGGTATTAACATCTTTACGAAAATAACGGGTCTTTTATACATGTTTTTAAAGATTGTCTGATCTTTTGTACCTATGGTATGATATGGGAAGTTTAGCGGATGATATAGGCAAAGAAGGTGTCTTGGTGAACCCGGAAGAGATTTCGAAGAAGCGTAACATTATTTTAATCGGATTTATGGGTACGGGTAAATCCAGCGTCGGCTGCAAGCTTGCAGAGAAGCTCGGCTGGACGTTTGTAGATACGGATGCGTTGATCGAACGCAAGGAATCGCTCACGATTCCGGAAATTTTCGCGCTGCACGGCGAATCGCGATTTCGCGAAACGGAACACGAAGTGCTGCACGAAGCGCTGCGGCAATCCAGCCAAATTATAGCGACAGGAGGCGGAGCCGTTCTTCGCCGCGAGAATCGCGAATTGATGCTGGAGCGCGGCTGGGTGGTGGCGCTCACGGCTGCCCAAGATGTCATCGTGCGCCGGGTAGAGCAAGATCCCGCGCGGCCGCTGTTGCAGGGCAACGCACGCCAACGGGTGGCGGAATTGATGGAACGGCGCAAAGACGTTTATGGATTTGCCGATGTGACGATCGATACGACGGATCTAACCGTCGAGGCCATCGCCGAACTCATATTGGCAAGGCGTCAAGTATGAATCGGCGACGGCGGCGATAAGCTATGCAACGTTACTTTAAAGTTCTTGCCAAGCGAGCATTCCGCCTTGCATATTTTTGAGGCCTTGGAATCCAAGCTGCTGCAAATATTCGCAAGCCCGCTCGCTGCGGTAGCCGCTGCGGCAAATCATAATGATTTCGCCTGTTTGCTCGATTTCTTCAAGCCGCTCCGGAATTTGGCCGAGCGGAATATGTTTGGCGCCCGGGATCATGCCTTCGGCCACTTCTTCGGCCTCGCGCACGTCGATCAGATTCAAACGTTCGCCTTGACCCAATCTGGATTTGATTTCCTCGGGCAAAATAATATTGACCGTCATTTCGTTTTCCTCCAAAGAAGTGAAGTTTATTTTCATATATATCATAATCATATTAGCATAGATATTGGAAGGAGAAAAATTTATGGATGTCATCGTTCGACCTACCCCTCGACTGCAGGGCGAAATTCAAGCCTTATCTTCCAAAAATTATACGACGCGTTACTTGTTGGCCGCGGCATTGGCGGAAGGGACAAGCACGATTCTATATCCGGCGCATAGCGAAGACAGCGACGCGATGCGCCGCTGCATTCGCGATTTGGGAGCCGTATTGGAAGAGGATGATGAGAAGATCGTCATTACCGGTTTCGGAGGCCGTCCGAAGCATATCAGCGAATTGAACGTAGGCAATGCGGGAGCGGTCTTGCGGTTTTTGATGGCCATTGCGTCGTTATGTCCTGCACTGACGTTCGTCAATACGTATCCCGACTCCCTCGGCAAGCGGCCGCATGACGATTTGATCGATGCGCTGGAACAAATGGGCGTCGGGGTAGAACATCATAACGGCAAGCTCCCGATCACCATTCGCGGCGGCCGTCCGCGCGGCGGGAAAATTCAAGTTTCGGGCAGCGTAAGCTCGCAATTTTTAAGCGCGCTGCTCTTTTTGACGCCGCTGCTCGAGGAAGACAGCGAAATCGAAGTGCTGCACGATTTGAAATCGAAGGTCGTCGTCGGCCAGACGCTCGAAGTGTTGGAGCAAGCCGGAATTACGGTTGAAGCGCGCGAAGATTATATGTACTTTAAAGTGCCGGGCAGACAGAAATATAAAGCGCAGACGTATACGGTGCAAGGGGATTATCCGGGATCGGCTGCCGTTCTTGCTGCGGCGGCGGTGACGGAATCCGACGTAACGGTTCACCGCCTGGCCGAAAACAGCAAGCAAGGCGAACGCGCGGTCGTCGACGTGCTCCGAATGATGGGAGTGCCGCTGACGCATGAGAACGGTACGGTGCGTGTACGGGGCAACCGCAAATTGAAGGCGGTCGAGTTCGACGGCGACGCGGCGACGGACGCGGTTCTCGCGATGGTGGCGGCCGCCGTATTTGCGGAAGGAACCTCCCGTTTTTACAATGTGGAAAATTTACGCTATAAAGAATGCGATCGAATTACAGACTATTTACATGAATTGCGCAAAGCCGGCGCCCATGTCGAAGAGCGCCAAGCGGAAATTATCGTGCACGGCCGTCCGGAGGGCGTCGAAGGCGGCGTCGAGATCAATGCGCATTACGATCATCGCGTCATTATGGCGCTGTCGGTTGTCGGATTGCGATCCGAACGGGAAATCCGCATTAAAGACGCGCATCATGTCGCGAAGTCGTATCCCCAATACTTCGATCATATCCGCGCGCTCGGCGCGCAGGTGGAATGGGTCGAAGGTTCGTAAACTTTGCTCGATTTGAAAGGAGAGAAACGGTATGGCATTTGAAAATCCAACTCGCGAACAAATCAAGGAGATTTTAATGGCGTCCCATACGATTGCCGTCGTCGGTCTTTCCGACAATCCGGAAAGGACGTCGTATATGGTGTCCGCCGCCATGCAGCAAAAGGGTTACCGCATTATACCGGTCAATCCGAATGCGACCGAAATTTTGGGCGAAAGATGCTATGCTTCGCTCAAAGAGATTCCGGAGCCGGTCGATATCGTCAACGTTTTTCGCCGCAGCGAATATTGCGCGTCCGTTGCCGGAGAGGCGACGGAGATCAAGGCGAAGGTGCTGTGGCTGCAGCTCGGTATCGTGAACGAGGAAGCGGCTGACATTGCGGCGCGGCATGGCATGACCGCCATTATGGACCGCTGCATTAAAGTAGAGGATTCCATCCTTTTGCCGCACGGCAAATAAAGTTTCCAGCGCTCTCGGAAGGAGAGGATACGCTTGAATGGTGTAGGAGCGTTGCAGCATTTCGGAAGAGCGATCATGCTTCCTACGATGGTGCTGCCGGTTGCCGCCATCATGTTAAGCTTAGGGCATTTGCCGTGGGAACATGCCGGCATGCCCGCAATCGGCAACGTCCTGGTGGTGGCCGGTCAAACGATATTTACGTTTCTTCCTTATTTCTTTGCCGTGGGAGTCGCCCTCGGCATGGCGAACAATGCCGGTACGGCCGGTATTGCGGCGCTCCTCGGCATTTTTATTTACCAGCAAATGATGGAGCAGATCGCCCATATCGATTCCCATCCGCCGAATTTGGTCGGCGTCATCTTAGGCGTTATTGCGGGCAGCGTCCATAATCGGTATAAGGATTTGAAACTGCCCGAATATATCCAGTTTTTCGGCGGACCGCGTTTCGTGTTGTTGTTTATGGGAATCGCTTCGGTTTTCATTTCTTTTCTAATGATGTGGCTGTTCCCGTATTTGCAGGCGGGCATCCAAGCATTGGGCGATCTGTTGCTGGCGTCCGGCGGAATCGGCGTGTTTCTATTCGGCGTTTTCCAACGGATTCTGGTTGTTTTCGGCTTGCATCATTTATTGAACTATGTCATGTTTTTTGAAGTCGGCACCTATGACAACGGCAGCGGGGACGTTATACGCGGAGATTTGATGCGCTTTTTTGCGGGGGACCCGACGGCCGGACAGTTCATGACGGGACTTTACCCGATGATGATGTTTGCAATTCCCGCGATTGCCTTCGCTATCATTCACGAATCGCGCGAAGATCTTAGGCCGAAAATTCGCAAAACGTTTCTCACCTCGGCATTTGTCAGCTTTTTGACGGGAATTACCGAACCGATCGAGTTCGCTTTTATGTTCGTAGCCCCGTATTTATTCGTTATTCACGCTTTGTTGTCCGGCTTCGTCATGTGGCTTACCTATTATTTGGATATCCATCACGGGTTTTCTTTTTCGGCGGGCGCGATCGATTATGTGCTCAACGGGTATTTGGCGAAGAAGGGCCTGCTGCTTATTCCGATCGGCCTATGTCTGGGGCTGGCTTACTATTTTTTGTTTCGCTTCGTTATTCGGAAATTCCAAATTCCGACCCCGGGACGGGAGGAAGGATCGGTATTGGACGATTGGGCGGGCAGTTTGCCGTATCGGGCGCCGCTCATCTTGCAGGCGCTGGGAGGGAAAGAGAATATTGTCCGCATCGAAGCTTGCGTAACAAGACTGCGCCTGACGCTTGTGGACGACCGCAAGCTGGACCGCAGCGCGCTCCGCTTATTGGGCGCGGCAGGCATGATCAGGCTGGGAGGCGGCAATATTCAAGTCGTCTTCGGCACGTATTCCGAAATTATCCGGGCGGAAATTGAGAAACTGATGCATAAGAAAGTAAATCAGGTTCTCTTCAACGCTCCGGTGCAGGGTCGCATGATTCCGTTAGAGGACGTTCCCGACCAAATATTCGCCCGGAAGCTGGTAGGCAACGGCGTTGCCTTCATACCCGACCGGGGAGAAGTCGTAGCGCCCGTCGCGGGGCGCATCATGACCGTCTACCCGACGAAGCATGCGATCGGCATCGAAACGCCGGAAGGGTTGAACGTTCTGATTCACCTTGGAATCGATACTTCGGAGTTAAACGGGAAGGGCATTACAGTAAGCGCCCGGGAAGGAGACGAGGTCGCGCCCGGACAATTGCTGATGAAATTCGATCTCGCCTATATCCGTAAACATTGCGCGTCTTTGGCGACGCCGATGGTGATCACCAATCCGGAACGGGTTAAATCGTGGAGCTTCGCTCCGTTCAAAGCGGTTAAAAAAGGACAAGCTTCGGTGATGTCCGTTGTAATCAACGACAGTGATGTTGGAGGGGGTACACAATGATCCAAGGCATCGGCGCATCGACAGGAATTGCGATAGGCAGAGCCTTCGTGCTGCCTACGTGGGAATGGGATTTGCCCGAGCAGAAAATGGATGCGGTAGATTTGGCCAAAGAATTCGAACGGCTGTACGAAGGAATTCGTACCTCTAAAAACGAAATCGAGTTTTTGAAAAATGAAATTCGGGAAATCGTAGGACCGGAGCAATCGTCGATCTTTGACGCCCATTTGGCCATATTGGACGATCCGGTCTTTATGAATGAAATTCAAGGCATTATCGAACGTCAATATAAAGCGGCGGAAGTAGCGGTCAAAGAAGCGATCGATCATTTCGTCATGATGTTCGATCTTCTCGACGACGAATATATGAAGGAACGGGCTCTGGATATTAAAGATGTCGGCAACAGGCTGCTCAAGCATTTGCTCGGCGCGCCGGAAATTACGCTGCCGTCCGACAACCAGCCGTACATTCTCGTGGCGAAAGAATTGTCCCCTTCCCAATTGGCGAACTTGAACCCGAACAACGTGCTGGGTCTGGTGACGATGCTCGGAGGCAAAACATCGCATGCCGCCATTATGGCGCGCGCGCTCGGCATCCCGTTAGTTCTCGGCCTGGAAGGCAAGTTGATGCAGCCGATTCAAACCGGGGACATGCTCGTCATCGACGGGGGAGCCGGGACGATCAATATTCATCCTTCGGACAAGGTCTTGGAGCGCTATGCGCAGCTCCAGCGCGATCTCCACGAGGAGAAGAACCGGCTGGAGCGTCTGGCGCATGTGCCGTCGGTTACGCCGGACGGAGCGGTCATGCGTCTTTCCGCCAATATTAGTTCCGCAAAAGAATTGGATCTCGCGCTCAAGCACGGAGCGACCGGGGTCGGATTGTTCCGCACGGAATTTCTATATATGGACCGCAGCCAGTTTCCAAACGAGGACGAGCAATTCGAGGTATACCGCAGCGTTGTTGAACGGCTAGGGGAGGAGAGCGTCGTCATTCGAACGTTAGACATCGGAGGCGACAAACATTTGGACTATTTCGATCTGCCCGAAGAAGACAATCCCGCGCTCGGATACCGGGCCATTCGCGTT
Source organism: Paenibacillus sp. CECT 9249 (assembly GCF_918697855.1). Lineage (NCBI taxonomy): Bacteria > Bacillati > Bacillota > Bacilli > Caryophanales > Paenibacillaceae > Paenibacillus > Paenibacillus sp. CECT 9249. The sequence goes on from NZ_CAKKLI010000014.1 coordinate 38,447, forward strand.
TGTTTGGACCGCAAGGAAATGTTCAAGACGCAATTGCGTGCGATCTTGCGCGCGAGCCGCTACGGAAACGTGAAAGTGATGTTTCCGATGATTTCTTCGATTGACGAAGCAAGGGAAGCGAAAAGGCTGCTGGAAGAGGCGAAGCAGGAATTGGAGGCAAGAGGCGAAAAAGGGATTGCGGATATTCCCGCCGGCATTATGATCGAAGTGCCGGCTGCTGTAGCGATTGCCGATTTGCTTGCGGAAGAAGTCGACTTTTTCAGTATCGGCACGAACGATTTGGTGCAATATGTGCTGGCGGTCGACCGGATGAACGAACAAATTGCCCATATGTATGAACCGTTTCATCCCGCCATATTAAGAATGTTAAGAACGATCGTCGAAGCGGCGCGGAACGGGGGCATACCGATTAGCGTTTGCGGCGAAATGGCCGGGGACGAAAGAGCCGTTCCGATCTGGCTTGCGATGGGCGTGCGTAACTTAAGCATGTCCGCTCATTCGATTTTGCGGGTGAAAAATCGTATATTGCAAACGGATAGCGGAGCTTGCGCCGAATTTTTCCCTTCGCTGTTCGAATGCCGGACGAATGGAGAAGTCGAACAATTGCTCGATACGTTCGCTCTTGAATAACATAAATATTGAAGGGGCTGCCGTGAAGCGGGCGGCCCTTTTTGCCGTTATGCCGCATTTCAGCGATACGCCTGCGTACCGGGAAAAGATAAATAAAGTCCGGCTCTTACAAGCACGGGCAAGGCCAGTTTGTTATAGAAGTTCCGGGCAAACCGGAAATAGTATTCGTCAACATAGCTCTGCAAATAGGCCGGGCTGACTTTGCGATAGACGGACCGAATAAACCTAAGCGCTCTACGCCTCGAAATTTCTCTCGCTTTTTCAATAACAGGCTCCGTCTGCGGCCGAACGGGTTTCTTCCTGGCGGCTTCGGATAAAGGGTGAAATCCGTTGGAATGTTGCATCGCCATTCGAACCGCTCTTAGCATCCGGCTTGCGCTACGATAATTCAGTTGCAACGTTGCCGCCAATTTGCGCGCAGTACAAAGTTCGCCGGATGCGATCCAGCAAAATGTAAACATCCAATAGGATAGGGGCAGCTTGGTCCCATGCATGACGGTTCCCGATGTAACGGAAATTTGGGCGTGACAATCGAGACATTCGTGTACATGACGGGATTCGATGTAGCAATGCCGGTTACTATCGCATCTTGGACAGCAAAAACCGCTTGGCCAACGCAGTTCGCTCAAGTACGACCGGCAAGCTTCGTCATCTCCGAATTGCCGCATAAAAGCGTCCAGCGACATCATCCTATCACATCCTCATCTCCTTGTTATACATATTATAACAAACATACGTTCGTTTATCAAGCCATAATTGGGATATCGAGGATCTTTTTGGCGAATGTATCTCTTTTACGTACCTTCTGATCAAGGTACATATATTATAGCCATGAAAGATATCGCAATACATGTTTCTATGGAATCGAAAAGGATGGAAACTATATTCAAGAAAGCGAATGGAATGCATATTCGAAGGGCAACGGAAAACGTTATTAAATATGAAAAGTGCATGCTGTAAAAGGCGAATGCGGAGCTTCTTCTGTGGAGAATAAGTAAGAACCGATATATGTATCAGAGTCAGACGGCAAAAAATCGAGATACTAATGCTGCTCTCAGTGCGATCAATGTGCATGATAAAAACGGGCAAACCGGATACGGCGATCAATTAGTACAATAAAGTTGTGATATGGAAGAAAGTTTCGATACATATTTGGCGAAACTAGGTAATGCGTGGAAGTGACATTTTCATGAAAATGTTGAAAATAACCATGAAATAAAGTGAAAATCGATGAAAATGAGTTGTGCTCGCCCCCTTTTTTCGTATATGATGAAATATAGGGAAAACGGTCGTTTCATGGAAACCGGAGCGCATCCCGGCGAACAGGCCGAACTGTATCGACGATTCAGGCGTTGCTTGGCAAATAGAATAACCGCCGGGAATGGTACCGGCGGTCTATCCGACGTGCTAACGCGCTGCCAGCGCATCGCAGAACGCTTTCGCGTATGGCGGCAAATCGGGAGGGCGGCGGGCGGAGATGATATGGTTATCGACAACAACCGCTTCGTCGAACCATTCGGCTCCGGCATTTTCCATATCGTCGCGAATGCCTGGCGTGGACGTAACTTTGCGATTTTGCAAAATTTTCGCGGAGATGAGCACCCACCCCGCATGGCATATTTGCCCGATTGGCTTACGGTCCGCATCCATTTCGCGAACAAGCGACAGTACTTTGTCGTAGCGGCGCAGCTTGTCCGGCGCCCAGCCTCCGGGAACGAGGATGCCGTCGTAATCGGCGCTGTCCGCTTCGTCGAACGAAAGCTCGGCTTCGGCCGGAACGCCGTATTTGCCGATGTATTTTTTGCCCTTTTCCGGGCCGACCAGCGTCACGATCGCGCCTTCTTCCCTTGCTCTATACACGGGATACCATAGTTCCAAATCCTCGAATTCGTCATCGACGAGCGCGATAATTTTTTTACCGGTTAAACGCATTGACCATCAACTCCTTCACAATCTTAGCTAGTTGCTATGTCTCTATTGTACCAAAGAATGTGATCAAGATCATTGCTTTCCTATAGAGATAATAATTACTACCATCGGGATAGAAGGAGTTCCGCCGAACAAGTCGAATGTATAAATTATTATTCTGATCGCAATAAAGGACGATCATTTTGACATTCAACGGGGTGGTCAGTGTGCACAAACGTTGCCAATGCGGTAATGAGATGAAATTGTTGCTTCGAACTGTCGTTTATGCAGGCAAAACGGAAATCGCCAATGTTCCGATTTTCTCATGCGGCTCTTGCTCGCAAAGCGAAGTGCTCTACGACGTGAAGCGGGATTTGAAGGAATTGATAGCGAATCTGGGTTCGAATCCGGACGAGCACCCGATTCGTTTCGAAGATTGCAACGAACTGGTCGACGTTCTGTACGAAGTCTTTACGCAGGGCCTCGCTTACGCCAATGTTCGCAATATTGAGGCGATGCTGGAAGAGAGAATTAATCAATTGCTGGATCTTTATTTATTGGCTCGATCGTTGAGCGATCGACATTGGACGGCGGAGATCGAGAAACGATTAACGCAAATTACGTCGTTTTCCTTGCATGCCTATCGATCGAATGCGAAGTAAGCTCCTAGCGATGCGCAAGCTTGAGGGAAGGACCGCCGCTCGCGGAGCTACTTTGGAGTATGATACAATAAGGTGAATGCGCTGTTACGTTGCGAAAAGTAAAAAATTGTCGTATTATTACATTTAATATGTACTGCAATGAAACGACCCATTTGGAAAATTTGCTAAATATGCTCTAAAAAATCTGTAGATATTGGAGAGAAGGAATGTGACGGTAACTATTTACGATGTAGCAAGAGAAGCGGGGGTATCGATGGCGACAGTTTCTCGGGTCGTAAACAACAACCCGAACGTTAAACCGCAAACCCGCAAAAAAGTGTACGAAGCAATCGAACGTTTGGGCTATCGCCCGAATGCGGTAGCGAGAGGATTGGCCAGCAAGAAGACGACGACGGTCGGAGTAGTCATTCCGGACATCTCCAATCAAATTTTCGCGGAAATTGCTCGAGGCATCGAAGATATCGCGAACATGTACCATTACAATATCATTCTTTGCAATGCCGATAAGAAGAAAGAGAAGGAGATCCGCGTCATTAACACGCTGCTCGAGAAGCAGGTTGACGGATTGCTGTTCATGGGAGGCACGGTCACAGACGACCATATTCAAGCGTTCCAAACATCGTCCGTGCCGATTGTGTTGTGCGCGACGAAGGACGAGCATGGCGCTATACCTTCGGTAGACATCGATCACGAAGGCGCGGCGTTCGACGCGGTCAGCACGCTCATTCGCCACGGCCATCGGGAAATCGCGATGATCAGCGGCACGCTGCAGGATCCGGCGAACGGTTATGCCCGCTTCCAAGGCTACAAACGAGCTCTGGAAACGGCGGGTATTACGTATCAGGAGGATTTGGTGCGTATCGGCAACTACCGTTACGAATCCGGCGTCGAAGCAATGAAATACTTCCTCGGATTGAAACGAAGACCGACGGCCGTATTTACGGCAACGGACGAAATGGCGATCGGCGCCATTCACAGCATCCAAGACGCAGGATTGAGAGTTCCCGACGATTTTTCCGTGATCAGCGTTGACAATATTCGGATGGCATCGATGGTTCGTCCGCAGTTGACGACCGTAGCCCAGCCTATGTACGATATCGGCGCGGTAGCGATGCGCTTATTGACCAAGCTCATGAAGAAGGAGAACGTGGAGCAATCCCATGTCATCTTGCCGCATGAGACGATCCTTCGCCTGTCCGTGAGCCATGTCAATTCGTGATGGGGAGTAACGGGATGAAACATCAATACCGCAAAATTGGAATCATCGGAGCGATGGACGAGGAAATCGAGCTGTTGCTTCAGCAATTGGAACAAGTGCGGCGTACTGAGCGGGCGGGCGTCGTTTACCACGAAGGAGTGTTCCGCGATCGCAACGTCGTCGTTTGCAAGTCGGGCGTCGGCAAAGTGAACGCCGCGGTTACGACGCAAATTTTGATCGACGCTTACGGCGTCGATTGCATATTGTTCACCGGCGTAGCGGGCGCGTTGCACCCTTCGTTAAACATTGGCGATATCGTCGTGTCCACGACTTGCATGCAGCATGATATAGACGTAAGCGCGCTCGGCTTTCCGCGCGGCGTCATTCCTTTTCAGGAACGCTCGGAATTTGCGGCGGCTCCCGACTTGGTCGAGCTTGCCGCCGCAGCATGCGAAGGACTGTTCGGCGGGCGGCATATGCTCGGCAAAGTATTGTCCGGGGATCAATTTATCGCCGACCGTTCCATCGTCAAGGAGTTGTTCGAAACGATGGACGGCGCATGCGTCGAAATGGAAGGAGCCGCCGTCGCTCAAGTATGCGCGATGAACGGAACGCCGTTTGTCGTCATTCGTTCGATGTCGGACAAAGCGGACGGTTCCGCGCATACGAATTTTCCCGAGTTTACGAAACAGGCTTCCGAGCATTCGGTTCAAATTATTAGCGAAATGATAAATCATTTCTAATTAAGGAATATCTTGCATGGCGATTTCGATCGTGCGCAAATTTCTGTTGCAAATTTCCGTACGCCTCGGTATCGCTTCCCATTCGGTTAGGTCATCCAACCAGGTTGCGGGGAGCGGTAGCGAGGTTTTTTGCTGCCAGCGCTCGAGCCATGGGCGCGGCAAAGGCGTAAGCGGATTTTCCTTGATTGCGCGCAGCAGCGGGTCATCGTTCATTTCAAGCCATAGAAGGCTCCATGCCCGCGGAACGACTCGCCATATGTCATAGCCTCCTCCGCCGAGCGCAATCCATCGCCCGCCGCAGAAACGATGCGCAAGCTCGTGTATAATCGCCGGCATTTCGGCGTATATGCGCATGCTGCAATGCTGATGCGACAGCGGATCGTAGGCGTGGGCGTCGCAGCCGTGCTGGCTGACGATGACGTCGGGCCGGAAGACGGACGTGACGCGAACGACCGTTTCGCGAAAGCATTGCATCCACGACTCATCCTCGGTAAACGGTTCCAAAGGAATGTTGAAGCATGTCCCGTAGCCGTCCGATTCGCCTCGTTCATGCACGAATCCGGTGCCGGGAAACAAATATTTGCCCGTTTCGTGGATCGAGTAGGTGCAGACGTCCGGATCGGTATAGAAAGACCATTGCACGCCGTCGCCGTGATGGACGTCCGTATCGATGTACAACACTCTGGCGCCGTAACGTTTGCGGATATGAGCGATGGCGATGGAAGCGTCGTTATAGATACAGAAACCGGCCGCTCTCCCGGATAATGCATGATGCAGCCCTCCGCCGAGATGCAGCGCATGCAAGCATCGGCCGGACATCACCGCATCCGCCGCCGTCAGCGACCCGCCGACAATCGCAGCCGCCGCTTCATGCATTTGCGCGAAGTAGGGAGTTTCTTCGGTATTCAGCCCGAAAAGTTCCGCAAGCCGGGTCCAATCGGCCGCAGGCTCGGCTTCGCTGAGCGCCTTGACGGCTTCGATATATTTCGGTTGATGGATATGAAGAAGATCCTCGTCCGCCGCCGTACGGGGCAATACGATTTGCTCCTGGCGAAGAGCGCCGATCTGTGTCAGCAGATCGCCCGTCAGCTTCAGCCGGTTCTGATTGAACGGATGATCATCGTTGAAGCGATATGTTAACGTATCGTTATGGTGAACGAATAAAGCGTTTGCAGACGACATAAGTCGAACGCCACCCCCTCGCGAGCTATAATTAATACATGAATCTCCGTTGGAAACGGACGCGGTCGAATTGCTGTTCCGAGGAATTCGGAACGTCCTTGCCGATGCGGACCATCAAGCAGTTGGCCGGATGCGAGCAAATTTCCGGATCGTCCGTGGCGTACCAAATCATGCCGACCGATTGCATCAGTTTCTCCATCATTTTGCGGTAATCCCATACGCTCAACCCGCTGCCGTCCAAATCCCAATGCCAGTAATATTCCGTTGTGAACACGATATAGTTTTCCATCTGATCGTCTTCGAACGCGGTTTGGATCATTTTTTTGCCAAGGCCGAAACTGCGGTATTCTTTGGCTACTTCAACCGCCCCGAGTTCGATCAAATCTTCCATGTTGCCTTCCGACCAGCGCTCCAATTCGTCCGGATAGTGAAATGTTACGTATCCGACGATCGTATGCTCGTCCCTTGCGACGATAATTCTGCCTTCCGGCAGCTCGCTAATTTCGATCAAGGCTTCATGCTGTTCCTTCGGCCTTCGAAAGGCGCGCAGACCCGGGTGCATCTGCAGCGTTTTGAGCGTTTCGGCGCGAACCGGACCTTCGACGATCAGCACTTTATCCTGAAACTGCAACACATGGGCGTGATAAATTTTCCGATGTTCCACGAGCACAACTCCTTTCATCTCTATTAACTTATAACAAAAAAACGATTTTTTGAAAAGGAATAGGCGAATGAAGTCAGGTATGCTATAATGGTTGTTGCCATAAAATATACAAACTTTTCTGATCGATCGTATTGACAGCATGAGATTCATCCTGCGACCTACGTTTTATTTCCCTTGAAAGCGTTTAAATTGCCGTTTTTTGACCTAAATTGCGAGTAAAGGAAACTTATATTTGTAAATGAAATGGGAGGATGGAAAATGGAGAACATGCAAGACGAAGTACTGCAAGTTGTGGCGACAAATTCGAACTTGAAAAATTACGAGGAAGAGTATGCGGGTTTCAACTGGGAGGAAGTCGAGAAACATTTCTCCTGGTACGAAACGGGAAAAGTGAATATGGCGTATGAGGCGCTCGACAGGCATGTGGAGAACGGGCTCGGGGATAAGATCGCATTGTACTACAGCAATGCGGAGCGCGACGAGAAGTACACGTTCGCGGAATTGTCGCGCAAATCGAACCAATTCGCCAACGTGCTGCGCAAGTATGGAATACAGAGAGGGGACCGCGTCTTTATTTTTATGCCTCGCTCCCCGGAATTATATATCGCTTTGTTCGGCATTTTGAAAGTAGGCGCGGTCGTGGGACCTCTGTTCGAGGCTTTCATGGAAACGGCGGTCAAAGACCGGCTTGAGGACAGCGGCGCCGTGGCCGTCGTCACGACGCCTGAGCTGGAATACCGCGTACGCCGCGACGAATTGCCGGAATTGAAGCATGTCGTGCTCGTCGGGCAAAATGTGGAGGCGAGTGCCGGGACGATCGATTATTTCGCGGAAATGCAGCAAGCTTCCGATGAGACGGAGATTGAATGGCTGGGACGCGAAGACGGCCTCATTATGCATTACACCTCCGGTTCGACCGGCAAGCCCAAAGGCGTATTTCATGTGCAGAACGCCATGCTGCAGCATTATTATACCGGGAAAGTCGTGCTCGATTTGCAGCCGGACGACGTTTATTGGTGTACGGCCGATCCGGGTTGGGTAACCGGAACTTCGTACGGCATCTTCGGGCCGTGGCTGAACGGGGCGACGAACGTAGTCCGCGGCGGCCGGTTCAACCCGTCCGATTGGTACAACACGATTGAGAAATATAAAGTAACCGTATGGTATACGGCACCTACGTCGCTTCGGATGCTGCTGGGATCGGGCGAGGAAACGCTCGCCAAATTCGATCTGTCCAGCTTGCGGCACGTTCTTTCCGTCGGTGAGCCGCTTAATCCGGAAGTGGTGCGCTGGGGCATGAAAGCGTTCAATCAGCGCATACACGACACGTGGTGGATGACGGAAACGGGCGGTCAACTCATATGCAACTATCCGAGCATGCCGATCAAACCGGGATCGATGGGACGTCCGGTACCCGGCGTACAGGCGGCGATTATCGACGATAGCGGCAATGTGCTGCCTCCGTACCGGATGGGCAATTTGGCCATTAAGACGCCTTGGCCGTCGATGATGCGCCAAATCTGGAACAACCCTGCCAAATACGAGGAGTATTTCCGCTTTCAGGGCTGGTACGTATCCGGCGATTCGGCTTATATGGACGAAGACGGTTATTTCTGGTTCCAAGGCCGGGTGGACGACGTCATTAATACGGCCGGCGAGCGGGTTGGGCCGTTCGAGGTCGAGAGCAAGCTGATCGAGCATCCGGCGGTGGCCGAAGCGGGCGTCATCGGCAAGCCGGATCCGGTGCGCGGGGAATTGATCAAGGCGTTCATATCGCTGCGGGAAGGGTATGAGCCTTCGGACGAATTGAAAGCGGAGATCGCCAAATTCGTCAAAGAAGGCCTCGCTGCGCATGCCGCGCCGCGGGAAATCGAATTTAAGGATAAATTGCCGAAAACCCGGTCCGGCAAAATTATGCGCCGCGTATTGAAGGCATGGGAATTGAACTTGCCGACTGGCGATCTTTCGACGATCGAAGATTAACGAACAAATATATTCAACTTTTTGCAAAAAATGTATTGACAAATTTATGAAGCAGACGTTATGATTTCTGTGAACAAAATAATTCATGAACATAACATGTTACCTTGACAGGGCATGCGTTATGGAGGTTGGCTAGCAAACTTCTTTGACGTATGCCCTTTTTGTTGTGTCGAATTGTTTTGTAAAATTTTAAACGACGCTGGAAGGAGTTTAAAAAATGAAAATCAGATGGGGGAAATCAATAACAGTGCTGCTCATCGCCATGCTCGTTCTTACGTTGGCGGCAGCCTGCGGTTCCAAAACGGCGGAACAACCGAACGAGGGAGCGAAGACGGAAGCGGGGTCCGATTCCGGTACGGATACGAATACGAACACGAACAACAATACGGACAGCGGTACGACGGAAGGCGGCGGCGAGCCCGCCGCGAAAGAGATTTCCGGCGATTTTGAAATTCAATACTTTGTAGGCGGTTACGGCGACCAAGGTTGGAAAAAAATTCTCGCCGCGTTTAAAGAAAAATACCCGAATGTAAACATTAAAGAATCCGCCGGACCGAAAATTAACGAACAAATGAAGCCGCGCTGGATTTCCGGGGATACGCCTGATTTCGTATACATCGACGGAGCGGGCTCGAACGCGACGCAAATGGTGCTCGACGGCCAATTGATGGATTTAACCGATTACATCAAGGAAGCTAAAAACGCCGACGGCGACAAAATTATGGATCAGTTGCTGCTGCAGCCGATCCAATACGAAGGCGACAAATATTATGACATTCCGTTTGTCTTCGGTTCGTGGGGCATATTTTACGATAAAGCCGAATTTACGAAAAACAACTGGAGCGAACCGACGGATTTCGAAAGTTTCATGAGCATTTCCAAGCAAATTCAAGACTCCGGTAAAATGTATCCGTTGATTTTCACCGGCAAATACCCGTACTACTTCCACGGCGGCATTTTGGATTCGGCGTTTGTCGTCAATAACGATAACGACACTTCCATTTTGCAAAGAATGGCGGCGCTCGAAGAAGGCATCTTCAAAAGCGAGCCGGTCAAAAAAGCGTTGGATCAAATGGTGAAAATCCGCGACGCCAAAATTATCGATCCGGCTTCGGCGCAAATCAATCATACCGATTCGCAAGCGATGTTCTTGCAGCATAAGGACGCATTTATTCCGAACGGCTTGTGGCTGGAGAACGAGATGAAAAAGGATGTTCCGGAAGGTTTCGATTTCGGCTTCATGCCTTCCATTACGCAAGCTCCGGGAGGGAAATATATCGCTATTCCGTTTACGGCTACGGTCGCCATTTCGAAAAACGCGAAAAATCCGGACGCTGCGAAAGCGTTCCTGGAATTCCTCTTCACGAAACAGTCGGCAACGACATGGGCCGTTGAAACGGGCGCATTAGGCAACATTAAAGTGGACTTGGAAAATTCGGATGCGAGCGCATTATCGAAGAGAGCGATGAAGTTTTACGGCTCCGACAACACGATTGTCGCACCTTACGTCCAATTGAATGCGGATGTCGACACGGAAAAGCAAAATGCTACGTTAGCGCTGATGACGGGCAAAATCCAACCGGAAGAGTGGATGGACCGGCTGGAAAAAGCGGCGGCGAAAGCGCGGAAATAACAATAATTCAACGTCTTGGGGGAAAAGCGTTTCCCCCGGGACGCTTTAACATGTTGAAAATCGATACGGAAATGGAGGGGAAAGCCGTTGAACGGAAGCTCGGACTTGGAGAGCGCGACAGGGAGAACGGTGAACAGGACCCCGAGTACAATGAGTTGGAAAACGAAACGGAAAATTTTCATTTTTATATTTATCGTACCAACATTCTTGTTTTTTTGCTTGTTTACGATTTACCCGATCTTTGACGGGCTTTATATTAGCTTTTTCGACTGGTCCGGTTCCAGCAGCCGGGCGAATATGGAATTTATCGGCTTGGACAACTTTAAGGAACTGCTGCTCCATGACAATATTATCGGCTGGGCCATCTTGAACGACTATTTTCTCGTCGTCGGCAAGGCGATCGGGATTATGCTGCTCGCTACCTTTTTCGCGGTGGCGGTTACGAGGCTGCGCATGATATGGTCCGGATTTTTCCGCTCGATCTTCTTTATTCCGAACGTCATTTCGGTCGTCGTGATCGGCGTATTATGGAATTATATTTACAATCCGACCATCGGATTTTTGAATTCGTTTTTGTCGCTATTCACGAAGGAACCGGTGACGACGCCGTGGCTCGGCGACGCCGCCTATGCGATTTGGTCGCTCCTGCCGCCATCGATTTGGGCGGGGATCGGGTTTTATATGATTTTGTTAATCGCCGCGATATTGAACATTCCCGATTCGATCTACGAAGCGGCCGGCCTGGACGGGGCATCGCAATGGCAGCAATTTATTCATATTACGATGTCGCTCACATGGGAGCAAATCAAAGTGTCCGTCTTGCATATCGTCATGACGACGCTGAACGGCTCTTTCATTATCGTCTGGATTATGACGGAGGGCGGCCCGGACAACGCAACGCAAGTAATGGGCTCCTATTTGTATCAAATGGGTTTCAGGCAGTTCCATATGGGATATGCGGCGGCAATCGGCGTGCTGATCCTTGTGCTGTCTTTAATTACGATATTGTCGCTTCAACGCTTGATGCGCAAAGAAACGTACGAGATTTCATAAGGAGGCAAACGATCGAACTATGGACAATCGAAAACGATTTTCGTTTCTGCGCGCCATTGCGCTTGCCTTCATGATGATATGGGCGGTATGCGTTCTTTATCCGCTTGTATGGACTATTCTAGGCGCGTTGAAAGACAATCAGCAATTTCTGCTTAATAAACCTTGGAGTTTGCCGCAAATTCCGCTCGTTTGGGAGAATTTCTCCAATGTTTGGAACAATTATCATGTGGGCACTTATTTTACGAATTCTTTGATTGTTACGGTAGGAAGCACTTTGCTCGCATTGCTGCTTTCCTCGACGACATCTTACGTTATCGCGCGTTTCCGGTTTACCGGCAGCCAAGTTCTGTACAACACCTATTTGGCTTCCATGATGATTCCGATGATACTCGGGCTCATCCCGCTCTTTTTCCTCTTGAACAGATTCGGGCTTATTAACAATTTATTCGGTTTAACGCTTGTATACGCTGCGAGCGTCCTTCCTTTCGGCATATTCGTCATGGTCGGATTTTTCAAAACATTGCCGAAAGAATTGGACGAATCCGCATCGATCGACGGCGCTTCGTTTTACGGCTCGTTCTTCCGGATTATGCTGCCGCTTGCGCAGCCCGGATTAATTACGGTCGGAATTATGAATGTATTAAACATATGGAACGAATATATTATGGGGACCGTGCTTGTCAACGATCCGTCCAAATATACGCTGCCGATCGGCATCGCGGTCATGCAAGCCGAAATGCAATACCGCACGGAATGGGGGCCGCTCTTCGCCGGTCTCGTACTGTCCATTCTGCCGGTATTGATCATTTATATCGTCTTCCAACGACAAATCGCGAGCGGCATGACCGCAGGCGCTGTAAAATAAACGGAAAGCTCTAGATTGCGAACGGCATCTGTCGCAAGACGTTTCGAAGCGAAAATAAATCCCGTATCACGTTCGGCGTGATACGGGATTTTGCACGTTGTTGCGAAGGATTCGTTACTCTTTAAACTCCACGGCTTCGGAAGGCGAGGATTCGCCGAAACTGTTCGAGGCGGTAATGCGATACCATCCGGATAAACCGGCCCCGATATAATCAAATTTAGGTACGGTCGTGGTCGACAATTTTTTGTATGTGCCGTCTTTCGATTCGCTGTAATAGATCGTATACTGTTTAATTTGCTCGCCGGCGCCGTTTTCTTTCCAAGATAACGACAGGCCGAGCGCATTGGCCGCCACGGTCGGCTTATGCGGCGTACTGGGCGCACTTGTTGCCGTAGTATCCGAATCTTCGCCGCCATCCGATCCTTCCTCGCCGAGGCCGGGCAAATCCGGGAAGACCGGGCTGCCGCCGCCGTCAAGGGAGACGATTTGGCTTGGGGCCGATTCGTTCCCGGCGATATCCACTGCGGTTACATAATAGCTATATTGATTGCTTGACGATATGTCGTTCTTCAATTGCAGCTCATCGCCTGTGAGCACCGTGCCAATCTTCTGATAGGGCGCGCCGTTCATTGAACGGTACACGCGGTAACCGGCCACATCCGTTTCCCCGGAGGCGGTAAAAGAGATGCGCACCGGTCCGTCAAGCTTCTCCAGGCGTACGTTTTGCGGCGGATTCGGCGTCGCTCCGTCGTCGATCCTCGGATCTTCGGAAGCAGGAGCGTCGAGACCGGCATCTTTCGGCAAGTACGACTGCAAGGATCCGCGGTTTTTGCTCGTCACTCTCGGCAATGCTTGCTCGATTTCCTTCATCAGTTCTTGCAACGGCTTTTCCCGTTTCACGACGATCTTCTCGCGCAGCATGTCATCCGGCGTAGTCGGATGCGGTATATAATTGACTCCGTTGTAAGTAACGTATTTCATGCTGACAAGCACGTCTTCCTGCTCGGTAGGGACGTATTTTTTATTGAAAATATCCGTAACGAGCCGTCCGGATTGTCTCGTTAATTCCGACGGCAGCTTGCCGCTGTATCCGGAGACGGTCATTGACACGATGCCGTCCGGCTTTTCGAAACTTGCCGTCTTGAATAGATCCGGTCGCGCATCCGTTACCTCGTTCATAATGGTTGCCCAAATTTTGCGGGCGCGCGTTCTGCCGTCCGTCGAAAGCGTATGAATCGGCTGGTCGTAGCCTGCCCATACGCCGAGCGTAATATCCGGCGAGTAGCCGAGGAACCATACGTCCGCATAGTTTTGCGTCGTTCCCGTTTTGCCTACGATCGGAATTTTCTTATAATTTTTAAATTCGGAAGTAATGCGGGAAGCCGTTCCGGACGTAACGACCGTTCTAAGCATATCGGTCATTAAGTAGGCAGTCTGTTCGGAAACGACCGTTTCCGGCTTCAATTCGTGCTGGTAAACGATATTTCCTTTCGAATCCACAATTTTGCCGATGATATAAGCGTCGTTGAACACGCCGCGGTTGGCGATCGTGCCGTACGCATTCGTCAACTCCTCAACCGATACGCCGTACTTCAATCCTCCGATGACGCCGGTCTGGGCATGGTAATCTTCCGGTTGAATGGAGTGAATGCCGACTTTCTTGACGAATTCCCATGATTTCTCGATGCCGAGCTTTTCTAAAAATATTTTCAGAGCGGGCAAGTTCAACGACTTATTCAGCGCGTGGCGCGCCGTTACCAAACCTTCATATGTGCGATTCACGTTCATTGGTATATGATAGCCGTTCGTGCCGTTCTTCAGCACAATCGGCGCATCGTCGATAATGCTGCCCGGCTGGATTAAGCCTTCCTCCAATGCCGGCAAATACGCCGCGATCGGTTTCATCGCGGAGCCCGGCTGCCGCAGCATTTGCGTTGCAAAGTTCATTTGTTCCAAGTAATAGTCTCTGCCTTCGATCATTCCAAGAATCGCGCCTGTTTTATGATCGAGCATGACGGCGGCAATTTGCTCCACCCCTTTGACGTCGTGATCGGGGGAGAAGTGATCCGGATTGCTCGATATTTGATGCATGAGATCGTAAATTTGCTTGTCGATCGTCATATAAATTCTGTAGCCGCCCCGCAGCAAATGTTCGCGTCCTTCTTCCAAAAGTTCGCTGTATTCCTTTTTGGATAAATCCGCAGCGGTCAAGGACGAATCTTTTTGCATGACCAGAATTTTGGCCGCTTCGCGTTCGGCTTCCATCATGAGGTAAGGATATGTATTGTATGCTTTGTTCGCCGCCGGTTTGGCCAGAGAACTTTTTATGTCGAATCGCAAAGCCTCATCGTATTGTTCTTTCGTAATTTTCGACTCTTCCAGCATGCGGCGCAATACTAATTGTTGTCTTTCGATCGCTCGCTTAAAGCCTTTCTCGCTAAATTCGCCTTTGCCGTTAAAGGCGGAGTAGACGGAAGGAAGCTGCGGCAATCCCGCAATATAAGCGCTCTGGGCGATGTTCAATTGGTCGAGCTGGTCGATGTTGAAAATGCCTTTCGCCGCCGCCTTGACGCCGTGCAATTGATAACCTTGGGAGCCGCTGCCGAAAGGAACTTTATTTAAATAAGCCGCCAATATTTCGTCTTTGGATAAAAAACGTTCCAGCCGCAACGCCAGGAAAATTTCCTTCACTTTCCGGTCGTTGGTCCTGTCCAAATTAAGAAAAACCCTTCTGGCCAATTGCTGCGTCAGTGTGCTTCCGCCCGTTTGCGTTTCTTTGTTCAGCACTTTTTGCAGCACCGCTCGCGTCGTTCCCTTGAAGTCGATTCCAATATGGTTATAGAAATTGTTGTCTTCCGTAGCCAAGAGCGCGTCGATCAAGGGCTGTGGAATTTGCTTTAAATCTACCAGTCTTCGGTCTTCGTCGGTCCGAAGCTGGCCGATTAAGGTGCCGTCGTTGAAATAGACAAAACCGGTTTCGGTATTTTCGCTAATTTTCTCTTGGATGAGCGCTTGGGAACGGATCGGTTCGTCTTTCACGATCGAAGCGACGTAACCGAATACAGCTCCTCCGCCGAACAAGCCGATGATGAAGATGACGGCAAACAACCATTTGGCAATATTCCAGATGATTCGGCCTGCCGACCTGCGCCGCTTTCCTTTGTTCGGTTCGGAACTGTCCTTTTGCTGCTCTACATTGTCTCCAACCATGTATCGGTTCCTCCTTTATAACAGGTATATTATAGCATAAAGCCTTTGACTTTTGGATAATTGTTCAAGAAAGGGGAGGAAAGACCGATAATAAGGAGGGGCCTCCGCCTTTGACTTTAGTCCAGTATGAAACTGGCCTTAAGTCATTTGCGGCTGTTCCTGCGCCGAATATATAATAAATTTTGGAAATCGAGTCAGGAAGGAAGAAATCGATGATATGAAGCGGAATCGAATCCGGAACTCCACATTTATCCATGCGGTCTCTATTTTATTTTTTATCGAATTTGCGCGGAGCGGGTTTGTGTTTTCCTATTTGCCGGCATATGCCGCGAATGAGTTGCAATTGTCCGCGTCCGTGATCGGAATCGCGATATCGATTCATTATGTCGCGGATACGCTCATCAAATGCGTCGCCGGCTTCTGGCTTGACCGGCTGAATCCGAGGTTGATTTTATACTTCTCGCTTGCTTGCGTAACAGGGGGCTTGCTGCTCGCGAATTATGCCGGATCCGTTTGGTCTTTCGTGACGGGGACCGCTTTGATCGGCATCGGGGTGTCTCCGATATGGCTCATCTGCTTAAGCGAAGTAAACCCGGTCGGCCGGGCGTCGCAGATGGGAATGTTGTATACCGCCTGGTTTGCAAGTCTAGGGGGCGGACTCGTCATTACGAATTTTTTGATCGATCATGATATATTTACTGCTTTTACCGTGCTGATGGCGATGTGCTGCGCAGGATGCGCTGCGGCATTGCCGTTCGAGCCCGAGGCGAATTCGGCGCTCCGGCAAATTCCGTTGAAACGGCAATGGATCGAATTGCGCAATAAGCTGGTTCGGATGAAGCCGCTCATTCCGGGAATGGTGCTGCAGACGACGGCGGGCGGGATGCTTGTGCCGATATTGCCCGGCTTTGCGGCGAATACGCTTGAATTGAATTATTCCCAATATTCGCTCTTGTTGTTGGTCGGCGGGATATGCGCCACGGCATTGCTCATTCCGATGGGGAAGTGGACGGATCGTCTGCATTACAGAGTCTTTCTGGTGATCGGTTTCGGGGCGATCACGGCCTTCTTGTTCGGCATCACGTTTATTCGCGGTCTCGCCTATATGATTCCCTTCGCCGTCCTGATCGGAATCGCCTTTGCGGCCGCGATGCCCGCCTGGAATGCGCTTATGGCGCGCTATGTGCCGCAGGAACATCCGGGAATGGGCTGGGGCGTACTGTCCAGCGTGGAAGGGATCGGCGTCATGATCGGACCGGCGATAGGTGGGGCGATCGCCGGCATATACGGCGAGACGGCCACCGTTTGGATCAGCGCGGGTTTGCTCGGCGTCATTGCGTTGTTTTATTTCTTCTTTACGCCGGCGGAAGACAAAGAAGGAGCGTCCCGGCACATGCCGGCGTCGTAAGCGGGGAAGCGGGCAAAGAAAAACAACCTTGCTTCGGCATAACCGAGGCAAGGTTGTTGTTTTGTCGTTCTTATCGGCTGTAGAACTCGACGATTTGCTTCTCGTCGATTTCTTGAGGAAGCTCGGAACGCTCAGGCAAACGGATATATTTGCCTTCCATCGCGTTCTCGTTAAACTCAAGATATGCCGCAAGATGATTGCGGTTTTCGAGCGCTTCTTTTACCGTGGCAAGGTTTCTGCTTCTTTCGCGAAGGCTGATCACATCGCCTGTGCTTACGATATACGAAGGAATGTCAACCTTTTTGCCGTTAACGGTAACATGGCCGTGAGCGACCAATTGGCGAGCGCCGGCACGGGAGTTGGAAAGTCCCAGACGGTAAACGAGGTTGTCCAAACGGCTTTCCAGCAAGATCATGAAGTTTTCACCGGCGATGCCTTGCATTTTGGCAGCTTTGTCAAACAAGTTGCGGAATTGTTTCTCGTTCAAGCCGTACATATGGCGCAATTTTTGCTTCTCTTGAAGCTGCATGCCGTAGTTGCTAATTTTTTTGCGTTGTCCCGGGCCATGTTGGCCTGGAGGGAACGGGCGTTTCAATTCTTTGCCGGTGCCGCTCAAGGAAATGCCAAGACGGCGGCTTAGTTTGAATTTCGGACCTGTGTAACGTGACATGTATAAATAGACTCCTTTGTCAGAGACGATCAAAAAAGTGCTTTTTGAACGCTCGTTTTGTAGTGTGATGTTGGGCATGGCTTTCATTGCGCCGAATTTTGTTTGCGTCAAACGAGGGGATAGCGCCCTTATCGACTCTGACAAGAAAGTTCAGCCGCTGTCTTGTCAGCAACAAAATTCGCGAGGGTGACACAATCGCTTCGCCCATGTGCTATCAATATTTGTACATTTGTACTCAACAATAAATATTATATGAAAATAGAAGGCAATGTCAAGGGAAGATTTGCATAACGGACTCATAATGAAAAACTAGTTCTTACGACCTAAAAAAATAATTGAATTTGCGATAATACTAGTGCAAAAATGGTAGAAACACGGTATGATGAAAGTGAGTCATTAGAATTATGAACGTCTTTATTGTATTTTTGGACATTAGGGTGGGGGGAGCAAAGTGTGATTGAAAATCTACGCGATACGAATGTAGAAAATAAACATGATCATACAGGCCAGTCGACCGATCCGCCTTTAAGCGTATATTACAGCGATTCTTGGCTGCAAGAGCAGGATATTACCGCTTTCGATTTCCCATACATCCGGCCGATGCTCGTGCAAAGCTTCAACGAATGGCTCCGGCAGTCGGAATCGTTGCCCTTCGTTCAACAAGCGTCCATCGCCTTATTCGACCATGAAGGCAATTTGGCGGCAAGCAGCGGCGAACAGACCGGCGCCGATTCCGGGCTGCCGTGGGACGAGCAAGCGGTTGCGTCTTGTCTTGCGGCCAAAGCCCCCGTCATTTGGAAAGGCGGCCGCCATTCACGCGTAGATTTGCATTCGTATGCCACAATCCTCGTACCGGTAATGACGCGAAGCGGAGCGGAACTGTTTGCGCTCTTCGCTTGCCGCATTCCGTTGCAATCGTTTGAAGCGTACATGCCGGAATTGCTGACGAACGGATCGCTTCATTTCCGCAATTGCTTTTACCGGCGATTCGAACTCGTCTTTATACGCGACGTCATGAGATTGCAGCGGCAAGCCGACGAGGCGGCGCGCAAGAAAACGATTTTATTCAACGCCGTACAAAAGATTCACGGTACGATCGACGTCGACTCCGTGCTCACGGAAGTCATAGACAGCATTGCTCACATATATCCTACCGTACAGTTGGAATTATACATCTCCCAAGATCAACGCAGCACTAACATCCATGTCAAACCGTTACGATTCCGAAACTCGAAAGACGATTTGCGCGTCCGCGCTTTTATGGAAGGAAAAGTGGTACAAGAGACGGTTATCGGAAAGAATGATTCCGCATTGTTGAAAATCGCCGTTCCGCTCAGCGGCAAGCAAGGGGCTTACGGCGTTCTTCTTCTCACAGCGGAGGAACAATTGCTAGGCGATCTGGACATACAACTGATCACCATGCTTGCCGATACGGCGGGTACCGCCTTTGAGAACGCCAAGCTGCACGAGCAGGCGAATTTATTGATCAGCGAGCTGCGGTTAATTAACGAATTGACGAAAAGATTGAACCAAAGTTTAAGTTTGCATGAAATATTCAATTTCGCGACATACGAATTGTTGACGATATTTAAAGCGGATTATTGCTGCATATTGCAACTCGATAAAGACAAAAACAATTTTAAAGTGATGGCGTGCAACTTGGCGACGATCTCCAAAGAATTGTTCACGCTCGATTACGGCTTCGGAGGATTGATCTATTCGACGAAGGAACCGATTATTTTGCCGGATTACCGCGCTCAATCCAAAGTCCGTTCCATGCTGATGGATGAGACCGAATCCAGATCTTTAATCGCAACCCCGCTTGTCGTCAATTCGGAAGTTAACGGGGCGATTTTGCTCTCGCACAAAGAATCGAATTATTTCTCATACGATAATTTCAAGCTGCTGCAGACGCTATCGGCCCATATCGGCGTGGCGATCGCGAATGCGTCGCTGCATGCGAAAGTGCAGCTCATGGCGAACCGGGACAATTTGACCGGCTTATACGCCCGCCATTACTTGGACGGCCAAATTAACCAGAAGCAAAAAATCGATTTCTGCGGATCGCTCGTCGTCATCGATATCGATCATTTCAAACAAATTAACGATACGTACGGCCATCAGGTCGGGGACAAAATTTTGAAGCAAGTATGCGATATTATCCGCACCGCCATCCGCGAAACGGATATTGCCGCGCGTTGGGGCGGGGAAGAGCTCGCCGTTTATTTTCCCCAGTTGAACGCGCAGCAGACGCTGCATGCCGCCGAACGAATCCGCTCGAGGGTTGCGGAGGAGACGGAACCCGGCGTCACCGTATCGTGCGGAATCGCCGATTGGAACTGGGAGGACGAGAAGGTAAGCGTGGAATCGCTATTCTACAAGGCGGACATGGCATTATACCGTGCCAAGAAAAACGGCAGAAATCAAATTAAAATCCATTAAAATGGTTGATGCCTCATTAGCGCCCGTTCAAGAGACGGGCGTTTTTCATATGCGTATAAGTTGGGAAGAAAAGGAGACGATAAGGGACGAAGTCCAAACGATGAACGGAGGCGAACATCGCATGAAAAACAAATGGAGAACGATCGCTGCCGGAACGCTGGCTTTATGGATCGCATCTCTGGCGACGGCCGGCTGCACGCTATTCTCGCCACAACCCGAGAAATTATTCTCTATGGCATTGTCGGGTCTGTCGGGCGTCGACGATTTCACGTTTAGCGGAAATGTGAAATCGCTGTCGGGGCATTCGTCCGCACCGCTGCAGCATCTTGAATTCGAAGGCGTTGTACGGAACCATAAGCAAATCGCGGTCAGAGGGCAAGGGATCAATTCCAAGCAAACGAACGTATCGGAGCGATGGAATCCGCTCGTACAGATGGAGGCGATCCACGCTTCGCGCAAAACGGTCTCTTTGCTTGAAGATCAATCGGGCCGCGGCTTCGCGGTACTGGAGATCGTGCTCAATCCGGAGGATGCGAAAGAACTTCTGGGCCGGCAGCTGCGCGATGAGATGGACAAGCTGAGCGCACCATTGCTGCAAACCTCATCCCGCCCGGTTTTGTCCGCTGCGGAAACGAAACGGCTGCGCTCGGAGCTGGCGGATGTTGTCAATCAGGGACGCAATCAGCTTGAACAGATGCTGAAAGACGCGCAGGTGGATACGACATATACGTTATGGATTCACCGGAAGACGAATTTGCCGCATCGTCTCGTGTCGGTCACCGCTTCCCGATATAAAGCGGAAGGAACGGATCGCCGCGAAGAACTGATTACGGACGCCTATTTTAAAAATTATCGATAAACTTCGCAACGAAAAGATGACGAATAGATTTGACCATGGTACAATAGATTGTATTGCTGAATACATAGCATTATTAAGTTTTTTTCGATTAGGAGGAGGGAATATTTAGCAATGAGAGATACAAGATTGCAAAAATTGGCCCAAAATTTAGTATGCTACTCCGTCGACGTTCAGCCCGGCGAAAACGTACTCGTCGAAATGATCGGTTCCGAACGCGAATTGCTCAAGTGCATCCTTGAAGAAGTGGCGAAGCGCGGCGGGAATTCGTTCGTGGAACTGACCGACCGCAATGTTCACCGCACGCTGCTTACGCATGCGAACAAGGAGCAGATTGAAACGTGGGCCGAACTGGATTTGGAACGAATGAAAAAAATGGATTGCTATATCGGCATTCGTTCGGGCGAGAACGTTAGCGAACTGTCCGACGTTCCCGACGAGCAAATGAAATGGTATCAATCGATCTATAGCCATAAAGTTCATTTGGATGAACGGGTAAAACGGACGAAATGGGTGATACTCCGTTACCCGAGCCCTTCCATGGCGCAGCTCGCCAACATGAGTACGGACGCGTTCGAAGATTTCTATTTCGATGTATGCAACCTCGATTATGCGAAAATGGATAAAGCGCAAGATGCGCTGGCCGATTTGATGGCCCGCACCGACCGGGTGCGCATCGTCGGGCCGGGAACCGATTTGTCATTCTCCATCAAAGGAATCGGGGCGAAGAAATGTTCCGGGCATCGAAACATACCGGATGGCGAAGTGTTCACCGCGCCGGTCCGCGATTCCGTAAACGGTTCGATCACATACAATACGCCGACGGTATATAACGGCATATCGTTCGCCAATATCCGCTTCCGTTTCGAAAACGGAAAAATTGTAGAAGCGGACGCGGAATCGGGCAGCAAAGAGCAACTGGACGCGATTCTTGATACCGACGAAGGAGCGCGGTATATCGGGGAGTTCGCAATCGGCTTCAATCCGTATATTTTGACGCCGATGAAAGATACGCTGTTCGACGAGAAAATAGCCGGCAGCTTGCATTTTACGCCGGGGCAAACCTACGACGAGACCGATAACGGAAACGAGTCATCGATTCACTGGGATATCGTATTGATTCAACGTCCGGAATACGGAGGCGGGGAAATCTACTTCGACGACGTATTGATTCGCAAAGACGGCATCTTCGTCCTGCCTGAACTGCAAGGATTGAATCCCGAAAACTTAAAATCGTGAAACTTCTTCTTGCTAAAAAATAGGAAGTCAATGTATCATTAAGGGAGATTCATTATAATGAACATTGACGGAGGGATTGTCATGTCCAACAATACCGCAATTGTAGAAATCGCGCAAACGGCCAGCAAATTCAGATCGTCCATCGTACTTCAAACCGAAAACAAGTATATCGATGTCAAAAGCATTCTCGGATTGTTCACGACGTTGTTGAACAACCACCAATACGAATTGCATGTGCACGGTCCCGACGCGGATGAAGCGAAAGCGGCGATGGCAGAAGTGTTTGCCAAGCATAATCTTAACGTGACCGTTGTAGAAGAATAAGAGAGCATCCCGTTCCCTACGGATCGGGACTTTCTTTTTTTCGGCGTTTCGCAGCCGCTTATATTTAATTGTTTTACAGAATTCCTTGTGTAAACTCTCGTTTTCGTCTAATATTAGGGATAGAAAGATGATGAAGTTGGACACAGGGGGGAAGTTACATGTCTTCATCGGAAATTATGGAGCATTTACACCATAAAGCGTTATCTCTTCTTCAAGGGGATGCAGATAAAATCGAGAAATTGATTGAAGTTCAGATGGAGAATTTGACGACGCGCAAATGTCCTTTATACGAGGAAGTGCTCGATACGCAAATGTACGGCTTTTCCCGCGAAGTTGATTTTGCCGTCAGAGCCGGATTGATTCAGGAGAGCGTCGGCAAAGAACTGATCAGCAATTTGGAGCGCAATTTAGCCTCGCTGTATGAAGCATTAAACCAAAAAGAGTAGCCTTCCGTCGAAGACTACTCTTTTTTTTCATTAAAAGGGGTTGTTCAAAAAGTGGACTTTTTGAACTTTACATTTAAATTAAAAAAAATGCGACGCCCAAAATCGCGTAAACGCTCACGAGAAGGAAGCCTTCGTACCAATTCGTCGCGCCGTCTTGCGTGATCGATTTGGCGATAATGACGGCAACGCCGATTGCGACCAATTCGATCGTCGTAAAGACAAAATCCATCGGATTGCCGAACAAAAAGCTGACAAATACGAGGACGGGGGCGACGAACAGGGCGATTTGCAAACTGCTGCCGACCGCGATTTCCACCGAAGCGCCGATTTTGTTCTTCATCGCAAGCATAACGGCGGCGCTATGCTCGGCGGCATTGCCGATAATGGCGATAATGAACGCGCCTACGAACAGCTCGGACATGCCGAATCGATCCGTGAAGGCATGAATCGTTCCGACGAGCCATTCGCTGACGAAAGCGACCATCACCGTTGCGACGACGAGAGCGACGATCGACATCGATCTCGACCAAGCGGGCTTTTCCTCTTCCGGTTCACGAGTTTCGCCGGGATGGGCTTCGTCCGCCAAAAACCGCTTATGCGTCCCCAAAGAAAATAAGAGCCATAATATGTATGCCGCGATTAAAATTCCCGCCACGGCAAAGCTGAGCAACTGCGTCTCCTCATGCGTGATCGCTTTCGTGCCGGCGAACATCGCCGGAATGAACAGAGAGATGATAGCGATCGACATTAAAGAACCGTTATGACCGGCAAGCGTTCGGTTGAACGTTTGAATTTTATGCTTTAAGCCGCCCAGGAATAGGCTAAGGCCGAGAACGAGCAGCAAATTGCCGATAATCGCACCGGTCAGGCTCGCCTTGACCATATCGAACAATCCTTCTCTGATCAAGAAGATGGCGATGATCAGCTCCGCCGCATTTCCAAACGTTGCATTCAACAGTCCGCCTATGCGTTGCCCCGCGTAATGCGCCACGTTTTCCGTCGCTTTCCCTAGAAAGCCGGCTACGAAGACGATAGCGACCGCGGAAATAACGAACTGCACCGTTTCGTTCCATCCGGCATAATGCGCCGCCCCGCTCAAAAGAAACGAAACGGCCAGTAAGGCGAAAAACAGTTTTTGGTTCAAAATGGACACCTCAATTGCAATTGAATGAAGCTTGCGCGCTTCTATGGATTATAATATACCCCAAATCCGGCAAACATGTGAAGCGAATCGATAATCGCCGCATTTGCTTTCCGCTCCAAAAGGCTTTAAACTAATGTCATAGAAGGTTGAAGAAGGAGTGAGAAGTATGTCTGAAGAGCTTCAAAATGGACTAATTCGTATTTCTGATGATGTAGTGGCTACGATCGCGGGTTTGGCTGCTTTGGAAACTCCAGGAATAACGGCCATGTCGGGCGGCATATCGGAAGGATGGGCAAAGCGGCTGTCGGGGAAAAACGCGCAAAAGGGCGTTACCGTTGAAGTCGGCCAATTAGAGGCGGCTATCGATTTGCGCGTCATCGTCCAATACGGCACATCGATTCATAAGGTTTGTCTTGAACTTCAGCAAAACGTGCGTGAAACGGTGGAAAATATGACCGGGCTTCGCGTCGTCGAAGTCAATGTGAAAGTGGAAGGCGTCTCCTTTAAAGAGGAAGAAACCGAAGAATTGATGAATCGGGTTAAGTAGCGAATGACCGCAGAAGCGAATGAAGATAATAGTTATCATTACGATGTTCGTTTGAAAAGAAAGAAACATCCCGAGTCGCTTACGCCATAGCGTCGAAAGGATGTTTCTTTTTTGCGCTAGAACCGTTTCGGCTTCTCCGTTCGCTGTACCCGGTTGTATTCGCGTGAAATGCTTAACAATATGCCCATGCTGGCCATCATAATCAACAGCGAGGAACCTCCGTAACTAATGAACGGCAATGTAACGCCGGTAATCGGTATCGTATGGGACACCCCGCCGATATTGATAAAGGCTTGTACGGCGATTAAGCCGACGATGCCAACTCCGACGAGCGTACCGTACGGATCGGGGCAACGCAAGGAAACGATAAGCCCCCTCCATATAAAGTACAAATAACAAAGCAAAAATGCGGCGCTGCCGATAAAACCGAATTCTTCGCCGATGACCGCAAAAATAAAATCATTATACGGATACGGGAGATAGTGCAGCTTTTGAATGCTTTGTCCGAAACCGGCTCCCGTTAAGCCGCCGTGGCCCAACGCCTTTAGAGAACTGAGCAGATGATATCCGGAGCCTTGCGGATCTCCCCACGGGTCGAGGAAAGACGCGATCCGGCCTGCGCGATAGTCCGAGCCTCGATCCGGGTTGAACAAAGCATTGACGCTGACGACCAGGCTCGCTCCGATGATTAGCACAAGAATCGAGGCGAAGATATGCTTCAAGTTCGCGCCTCCGGCAATGATGATAATGCCGCAGCAGGCGACGAGAATGAGGCATGAACCCAGATCGGGCTGGAGCATAATTAAGCCGGCAATAAAACCGACGATCAGCATAACCGGAAGAAAGCCTTTGCGAAAATTACGGAAATGATCCCCTTTTTTCGTGATCAAGGCGGCTAGGTAGAGAATGGTCGTAATTTTGGCAAGTTCCGTAGGTTGAATGCCGAGCGACCCTACGCCGAACCAGCTTCTCGCCCCGTTTCTGACGACTCCGATATAAGGAACGAGCATTAACATAATAATCGTAATGACGAAGACGGGCACGAACAGCTTTTTATATTTGGCATAATGAATATTCATGGCGACGAGCATGGCGAGCCCGCCAAGACCGGCCCACAACAGTTGCCGTTTCGTAAAGTATAAGGAATCGTAATTGAAATTTTTGCTGATCACGGTAATGCTAGAGCTTGCGCTGAAAACCATAACTAAACCGAATCCCACCAACATCAAGGTGAGGATCAACAGTTGGAAATCCGGTGCACCTTTCTTCGTTTGTGGCTCAGTTTCTCTCATTGTTTACCTGCTATGCATCCAACAATCTTTTGAGATCTTCCAGTCTCTGCGTCGCATTGGTCAGCAAATGCTGCGGAATCGGGCTTTCGTATTCGATGCCTTGCGGGCGCATCGCTTTGCCCATGTAGACCGCTTCAATCTCCAATACGGCATGCGGGCTTTCCAGTTTTCCGTCAATCGGTCTCGTATTGATGCGCAAATAATAATCCGCATTGTTCTTCTTGTCTTCGAATTTGAGGTCGTATGTAGCGAAATTGTAATCCCATTGCGAACGGAAAAATCCGACTTTATCCATCGATTCGTCCAAATAGGCCAGATCGCTTTTCAATCCAACCAGGCCTGTATTTTCAAATAGCATCGTTATCGTTCCCCCTCATAATTTTGGAAAATGCTTCGGGCTGCGCTTCGCAGCGGAAGCATACGCCATCATCCTTAGCGTTCATCTTCTCTTTTCATGATAGTATGTTTCCCAAAGTTGTGCAAGCCTTGAGTCCCGACAGTTGGTGAATTATGGTTTTGAATATTTTGTGAAATGGGTATAGACAAATTCGGATCGAATGGGCGAAAATTTATGAACAGAGATATTTCAATTCTTGCGGGGGTGTTTTGAGTGAATAAGGAAATCGATCAATCCCTATTGGATCGCATATTTCCGCGAATGGTGGAATGGCGCAGATATTTGCATCAACATCCGGAATTGTCGTTTCAGGAATATAACACTTCCCGATTCGTGGCCGAGACATTGCGGAATTTGGGTATGGACGTTCGAACCGGCGTCGGGGGACATGGAGTGGTCGGCATATTAAAAGGAAGCTTGGAGGGGCCTGTCGTCGCCTTGCGCGCCGATATCGACGCGCTCCCCATTCAGGATGAGAAAGAGTGCGGATATGCATCGAAAACGGAAGGGGTCATGCATGCTTGCGGGCATGACGGGCATACGGCGACGCTGCTCGGAGTCGCTTCGTATTTCAGCGAGCGCCGCAGCCTGCTCCGCGGGGAAATCCGCTTTCTGTTTCAGCCGGCGGAAGAGGTGATTCCGGGCGGAGCGATCCGAATGATCGGCGACGGTGCGCTTGATGGCGTCGATGTCATCTACGGCGTTCATTTATGGACGCCGCTCGAGGCAGGGAAAGTATCGTCCGCTCCCGGGCCGATGATGGCTTCGGTAGACGATTTCGTCATCGATGTCATCGGCAAAGGCGGACACGGCGGCTTGCCGCATGATACGGTGGACAGCGTCGTCGTCGGGGCGTCGATCGTCCTCCATCTGCAAACCGTCGTGAGCCGCAGCGTCGATCCGCTTCAACCTGCGGTCGTGTCGGTCGGATCGATTCAAGCCGGGACGACCCAGAACGTCATTGCCGACCGCTGCCGTTTGAAGGGGACGGTCCGAACGTTCGACGAGCATACGCGGACATTGATTCGCGACCGAATCGAAGCGACGGTGCGCAACTCCTGCGCAATGTACGGCGCGGAAGCCGAGATCCAATATTTGGAAGGCTATCCGACGCTGGTGAACGATGAACGGGAAACGGAACGGTTTTTCCGCGTTGCGACGGCATTGTTCGGGGAGGCGAAGGTCGAGCGCTGCCGGCCGGTCATGCCGGCTGAAGATTTCGCCTATTATTTGCAGCGCGTTCCCGGTTGCTTCCTATTCGTAGGAGCGGGGAACGAGCGCGACGGGATTGTGCATCCGCACCATCATCCCCGGTTCGATATCGACGAAGCGTCGATGATGAATGCGGCCAAGGTGATGATTCGGATGGCGGTCGACTATGCTTTAGACGGCAAATAAAGAGTTTCCGGCCGCGCCGAAAAGTTTGACTTTTCGGTTGCGGTCTATGAATGTTTCCTCCCGCTTTCGGGCAATCTATTTGCAGTGCATATGCAAAGCGTATGCTTCCGAAGTAAGTTTTGTTGCGAGGACTAAGCAAGAGGCAATTGCTTCACAAAACTTAGGCATATGCTTCCGAAGCGAGTTTTGTTGCGAAGATCACCCAAGAAGCGAAGCTTCACAAAACTTTTAGGAGGATTCACATGAGAAATGTAAGAGACATTATGTCCAAGGATTGCGTAACGGCGAACCGGAACGATAGTTTATACGAAATCGCGGTGAAAATGAAAGAGAACGATATCGGCTTTATTCCCGTCCTGGACGGCAAAAAAATGGTCGGGGTCGTTACGGACCGCGATTTGGTGTTGCGCGGGTATGCGGAGAAGCATTCCGGCTCGGAAACCGTCGATAAAGTGATGACTTCTTCGATTCGGACCGCGTCCCCGGATATGTCGGTGGACGATGCGGCCCAATTGATGGCCGATCAACAAATCCGGCGTTTGCCGATCGTGGAGAACGGCGAATTGGTCGGCATCGTTTCGCTGGGCGATCTGGCGATCAGACATATATTCGTGAACGAAGCCGGGCAAGCGCTCAGCGAAATTTCGGAAAACCATTACGTCCACTAAATGTTAGGAGGAAGACAGGTGCCGTTTCATCGATCCGCCAAACCTTGCATCGTACAAACGGATTTTACCGTACTGCTGGAGACGGAACATCCTTCGTTCGAAGAGGCGCGCGACATGCTGTTTCGCTTTGCCGAATTGGTGAAAAGCCCTGTCTCCGTACATACGTACCGGATTACGCCTTTATCTTTATGGAATGCGGCCGCATCCGGCTTAACCGCGGAGGAGGTCGTCTCCGCGCTGAGAGGGTATTCCAGATGGGATCTTCCGTCTGCGGTCGAGCGGCAAATTCGACTGTGGATGTCGCGTTACGGGAAGCTCCGCCTGGAGAAAGCCGGCCAAACGCTGCAACTGGCAGCGGCGGACGAAGAGACGCTCGACGAATTGCACGCGGAGAAAACCGCGTGTTCTTATTTCGGCTTGCGGACAAGCCGCACAACCGTCTCCGTTCTGCCGCGCCATCGCGGCTTGTTGAAACAGGAATTAACCAGACTGGGCTATCCCGTCGTCGATCTCGTCGGATACCATGAAGGAAGGCCGCTTGCCGTGTCCTTACGGCAGGAGCTGCCCGGAGGAGGGGAGTTTCGCTTGCGCGACTATCAGCGGCTGGCGGCGGACGCATTTACAGGCAAAGGGGGCGCGGACCCGGGAGGAAGCGGCGTGCTCGTTTTGCCATGCGGCGCCGGCAAAACGGTGGTAGGCATCGCCTCCATGGCGAGATTGCAATGCGAGACGCTCATTCTGACCTCGAATGTAACGTCCGTGCGCCAGTGGAAGGCGGAACTGCTCGACAAAACGACGATCGCGGCGGACGATGTCGGCGAATATTCCGGCCTTACGAAACAAGTAAAGCCGGTTACGATCGCAACGTACCATATATTGACGCACCGCAAACGGAAAACGGACGATTTCTCGCATATGAAGCTGTTTAACGAACGGGACTGGGGTTTGATCATATACGACGAAGTTCATTTGCTGCCGGCACCCGTCTTTCGCGCGACCGCAGACATCCAGGCGACGCGGAGACTCGGGCTTACGGCGACCTTGGTTCGCGAGGACGGTTGCGAGAAGGATGTTTTTTCGCTAATTGGCCCGAAACGGCTGGAATTGCCTTGGAAACGATTGGAGCGCGAAGGATGGATCGCTCGCGTCCGTTGCCGGGAAATTCGGCTGCCGCTGCGGCCCCCTTCCCTCGAGCGCTACCGGCTGGCGGAGCCGAAACATCAATTTCGCATCGCTTGCGAGAATCCGGACAAGCTGCATTGGGTTTGCCGTTTGCTTGCGCAGCATGACGGAGTGCCTACGCTTGTTATCGGGCAATATTTGGATCAGCTTCGCCTTATTTCGGAGGCGTTATCCGCGCAGCTCATTACCGGTTCGATGCCGCAGGAGCGGCGCAACGAGCTATACGCCGAATTCCGCAGCGGAGCGATCAAACTGCTGGTCGTGTCCAAGGTGGCGAATTTTGCCGTCGATTTGCCGGATGCGACGGTGCTGATCCAAATTTCGGGCAGCTACGGTTCGAGGCAGGAGGAAGCGCAGCGGCTCGGACGCATTTTGCGGCCGAAGCGGGGCGGAAGCGATGCATATTTTTATACATTGGTTTCTTCGCATTCGAAAGAACAGGATTTTGCGATAAAAAGGCAGCTGTTTCTCGTTGAACAAGGCTATACGTACGAGATTGAAACGGTCGGCGAAGATGCGATGCGGCGCTATCAGGAGGTGGCGGGAACATGAATACGAATGAAATATTTCGCCGGTTCAAGCGGACGGCGGAAGGGGAGGAAGCGCAACGGTTCGGCGGACGGCCGGACGCGTCATCGGCGATCGCCGGGCTTTCCCCGCTTGAGCTTGCCGCCCTTGAACGCATAGTAAAAAGGCATGCTCTTGCGCCGTTCGAGATGGCCGATCTGGATAAGATGGCGGATGGACGGTTGAGCGGAGCGCAAATCAAAGTGGGCTGGATGCGCCTGAGACAAAAAGGTCTTCTTTACGCGGTCAAAAAAACGTGGGGAGAGCGGCTTTTTTTTATTCCGATCGATCTGTTTCCGCTCTTGCAGCGGGAAGTCGCTCCTCTGCGCCTGCAGCCGCTTGACGAGAACGAAGCCGGCGCGGCGAACGTTGTTCGCGAAGCGAAGCGGGGACTCGTCTACGAATTGTTCTATACCTTGTCGTTTACCGCCAAACACGGTCTTCCGCTGACGGGCAAAGGGACGGTTCATAAACGAAACATACAGAAGCTTTCCTCCGAGCTGGAGCTTAGCGACCGCGACGTCGCGCCGCTTAGGCTTGCGTATGCGCATGCCGAAATCTATTCGCCCGCCTTCGTTTTGGTTCTGGATATGGCGTTGCGGCTAGGACTGCTGCGCAAGGAATCCGAGCGGTTCCAGTTGGTTTTCCCGCGCCTGAACGAATGGCTGCATCTGCCGGCGGAGCGGATGCAGGCCGAATTGCTCCGTTTGTTCGTCGAACGGTATACTCCGCGCGAAGGCTGGCTGCAGCATTTGGCATACGCTCTCTGCTTCGGCGAATTGACGCCGGGGCGTTGGTACCGCGCGGAGGATGCGGCTGAGTGGATTCGTCTGCACGAATTCGGACCGCAAAGCGAACTGTCCCGGGAGATGACGGCGGAGACGATTTGGGAAGGCTGGCTAAGCGTGCTATGCGCGCTGGGCTGGATAGAGCTCGGGCGGGGCAAGGAAGGCGATTTGCTGTTTCGCTGGATTTGCGGTACGCGCTTTGAGGCGGACCGGGAATATGAGGCGGATTCGCTGGAACGAATGGGGGATTGCGCGATCGGGGCGCATTTTCGCCCTTCTTTTTACGTACAGCCGGACTTTGAAATTATCGTTCCTCCGGATGTGCCGTTTGCGGTGCGATGGGAATTGGAATGCTGCGCGAAACGGCTTAAAAGCGATATCGCCGTTATTTATGTTCTCGCTAAGGAAAGTTTCGTCCATGCGGTGGAAAACGGCAGATCGCCGCATGATATCGAACGGTTGCTCGGCGAATGGTCCGCCGCGGGCATACCCGACAACGTTCTTATCGCGCTGGAACAATGGAAGTCGCAATACGGCAAGGTGCATTTCGCCGAAACGACGCTATTGCGCTGCGAAGACGGCGAAGTCGCCGCCGCGATACGGAACTCCTCCCTGCTGAACGGCATGCTGCAGCCGCTGGGCGAGACGGATTTTATCGTCGCCAAGGAACGGATCGAAGAAATTCGGCCGTTGTTGGAACAAATCGGATATACGCCGAAAAGGCAAATTGCGGGGGAAGGCGCCCTGCCCGCCCCATCGTTCCCGCGTCTGGATTCGGCGCCTGCGGCTAACCGTTTGCTTGACGACGGCGCTTGGAACGGGGCGGGAGACGATGCCGGAGACTTCGCTTCCCAAGGAATCGTTTACACCGGCTCTTCATTGGTTTATTATGATTTGGATATGGAAATTCCCGATTTGAACGAACTGTTTCCGAAACTGGAAACGTTGCCGAATATGTGGACGAAGCAAATGCGCTCTTATCATGCGTCGACGCGCAAAGAAATGATGGAGCTCGCGGTCGAATGGCAGACGCAAGTCGTGCTGCAAAAAGACGGGCAGGCGATGCCCTTCCTCCCTCTTCGCGTGCAATCGACGAAAGAAGACTGGTCGGTGGAAGGATATTGGTACGGCGCGGACGATGCGGGAAAACAACGGCTGTTTCCGAGCGATTGGGAGGAAATGAAGCTGGTCGTTCCGGGAACGGATGAAAAAAAATTCGAACAACATCCTTTTTCATGATATGATAGAGTTGCAACAAATTTATAGTAAAGCGAGATGAGAATATGAGCGTGTCCCAAGTGAACACGATCGATATGGCCTCGCTGCTGACGAACGCCTAT
This sequence comes from Paenibacillus sp. CECT 9249, assembly GCF_918697855.1. Lineage (NCBI taxonomy): Bacteria > Bacillati > Bacillota > Bacilli > Caryophanales > Paenibacillaceae > Paenibacillus > Paenibacillus sp. CECT 9249. The sequence goes on from NZ_CAKKLI010000014.1 coordinate 70,886, forward strand.
GAGTTGGGCGATATGATTAATAATTCTGCCGATGTTGCAAATTATTTGTTTTGGAAGCGGCGGGTCGAAGGAAACGAGGCAATTCAGGCGGCGATCCGGCAGTTCGTCAAGAAAAAGGAGCTTTTCGAGGAATGCCAACGCTTCGGCCATTTCCATCCCGATTATCATGCGGCCAAGGACAGCATGGAGCAAGCGGAGAAGGAATTGGAATCGTACGAGGAAGTCAGACGGTTTAAAGAAGCGGAAAGACTGCTGGATGAAATGCTGTACAATATATCTGCTACGATCGCCTATTCGGTATCGGAAACGATCAAGGTTCCCAGCAACGATCCGAACCCGAAACGGGGCGGCTGCAATTGCGGCGGCGGCGGCGGTTGCGCCGGATCATGCGGTTAGTAGGTTGAAAGAGGGGGTTATCGATGTTTGCGGAACGTACGGGGTATATTATTTGGGTGTCGGATCTGAAAGCGGCCAGAAATCTGGAGAAATACGGAACCGTTCATTATATTTCGCGTAGAATGCATTATGTTGTTATGTATGTGAATGCGGACCGTGCGGAAGAGGCGATGAAAAACGTGCGCAGGCTCGCTTTCGTCAAACGCATCGAACGTTCTTACCGGAATGAAATCAAAACGGAATATTCCAAGGATATTCCGGATAAAACGAGGTTTTACAGTATATAACTTCATCATATTCATTAAAATAAAGTCTTGAGAAATATTCAGCAATCATGTAATATAATGGGTATATACTTAGGTAGTAAGACCTATCTAATGGAGAGTGGTACCCCAATGAGAGATAAGGTTATGGAGCGTTACAGCACGTATGAGCCTTTCTACGTAACCTTAGGCGATAAGAAGGTTGCGGACGTCGTGATTACGAACCATGCACTAAATCGTTGGGCCGAACGTGTTGAGCGCGACAAAACCGGCTATGACGATATTGCCATGTTTATTTGGGAATGCTTGAAACAGAACCGCATTCAACCTTACTATCGTAATGAACAGGACGTATATCTTATTGATGAAGATCTCGTTGTTGTGGCGGAATTTCCTATTTTGGAAAATGAAATCGACATTGCGGGAAACCCTCTGCATAAAATGATTATCGTTACGTTTTTGGGGCGCATGTCCGAAACGATCGAGCTCCGCGATTTGAAAACGTATTATTCCTGGCTGCGCCACTCTCGCCGGATGACACTGATCAAAAATAGCCGTAAACGCAAATAAACCGTTTCAAATATGCAAGCATGCGGATAAATCGCCGCATGCTTTTTTTAGGAGGGAAAATGGCGTTTAATTTTCACCAGCTTCACATATTTTATACGGTAGCGGAAAAGGGAAGCTTCTCCGCGGCAGCGCAAGCATTGCATATGACGCAGCCCGCCGTGACGATGCAGATTCAAGGGTTGGAGGATTATTTCGGCACCAAATTGCTGCACCGTTCCACGAAAAAAATCGAGCTGTCCGAAGCGGGAAGGGCGTTGCTGCCGTTCGCCCGTAAAAGCATCGATCTCGTGAAAGAAACGGAAGTGACGATGTCCAAATTTACGCATATGCTGCAAGGCAGGCTCCAACTCGGCGCCAGCTTGACGATCGGCGAATATGTGCTGCCGCGGCTGCTCGGCCCGTTCGGCCAACAATATCCGAAAATAACAATCAGCATGAAAGTGATCAACACGGCGCAAATTTTGGAGGAAATACGGAGCCACCAGCTCAATTTCGGTTTGATCGAGGCGCCGGTGGAACATCCGGATATGCAAATCGATGCCGTTATGCATGACGAATTGAAGCTGATCGTTCCCGCGGGCCATCCGCTGGCCGAATTCGAGCAGGTTGAGATGGAGGAAGTGCTGCAATATCCGTTCATTTTGCGCGAGCAAGGCTCCGGAACGCGGCAAGTGATGGAAGAGGAGCTGCGGCTTCGAAACATCGAGATGAAATCCGTTCGCGCCGTCATGGAGCTTGGCAGTACGGGAGCGGTCAAATCGGCGGTGGAAGCGGGCCTGGGCATTGCCGTTTTGTCGCCGTCTTCCGTGAAGCATGAAGTGGCGCTAGGGCTCGTCAAAATCATCGATATTCGCGGCATTGAATTTAAACGCCGCTTTTATTCCATTTATTTAAAATCGACAATATTGCCGATTACGGCCGTTACGTTCTTAACGTTTTTGCGGGAACAGGCGCCCGCGCCCATACCATCAAGAGAGGATTGAGATGATGTCTAACGGTTCGAATGACGGGCGTGCCGATCTGCATACCCATACAAGCGCTTCCGACGGCATGCAGCCGCCTGCTGAGAACGTGCGACTGGCCAAGGCTGCCGGGCTCGCCGCGGTGGCCATCACCGACCATGATACGGTTGCGGGCGTCGAAGAAGCTTTGCAGGAAGGGAAGCGGCTCGGCATCGTCGTCGTTCCCGGCGTGGAAATCAGCACCGTCCTGTCCGGAACGGATATCCACGTTCTCGGTTATTATATCGATTGCAAGCAAGAGACGTTTCTGGAACGGCTCGGGGAACTTCGCTCGATACGCGAACGGCGCAACGATATGCTGATCGCCAAGCTTCAAGAACTCGGCATCCCGATTACGATGAACGAAGTCGTTGCCCAACTCGGCCGCGCGCTTATGCCGGACGAATCGATCGGCCGGCCGCATATTGCCGACGTTCTCGTGCGGAAAGGGTATGCCGCCGATCTACGCGATGCGTTCGACCGGTATTTGGGCGAGCGGGGAGCGGCCTATGTGAATCCTCCCCGTATTTTGCCGCAACAAGCGGTTCAATGGATACGCGAAGCCGGAGGAACGCCGGTCCTGGCTCACCCGGGGCTCTACGGCGACGACGCGCTGGTGGAGCGGATCATCCGCGAAACGAACATCGCAGGCATTGAAGCGCATCATTCGGATCATTCGCCAGCCGACCAAGCACGGTATACGGCGATGGCGGAACGTCACGGATTGATCGCGACGGCAGGATCCGATTTTCACGGCGCCAGGCAAGGGATCGTATTTCACGGCGATATTGGGGGACGCACGGTGAGCGTCGATATATTGCCGCGTCTGCGGCGCGGGGAACAATAAACGTTGGAGCGTGTCGGACTATATGAATGATAGAGGTGGGATTCGTCATGGATGTGGGAGGATTCGGAAGTCCGTTCGGGGGCATATGGGATCTTTTTCCGGTTTTTTTCTTTATCGTATTCGCCGTCATTATAATCGCGATCCTTTTCTCGGTTTTCAAAGGCGTGTCGCAATGGTCGCATAACAATAAGCAGCCGGTGCTGTCGGTAGATGCGAGGCTGATCGGCAAACGAACCGATGTTAGGCATCGTCATAATACGCATGACGGGCATATGCATAGCCATACCGACACGACGTACTATGTGACATTCGAAGTGGAAAGCGGGGACCGGCTCGAATTTCGGGTGGCCGGAAATGAATACGGGCAGTTGGCGGAAGGCGACACGGGGAAATTAACCTTTCAAGGCACAAGATATTTAGGGTTCCAACGAGATATGAAACGCGGGTATGTATAGCCTGCGTTTTTTTGTTGTTGACAACCGGATCGGGATCGAATATGATGAAAGCATAAGAAATGCCATCGTTGGCAAAGCTGAATTTAGAGGTATGAAGCGATGAAAAAGGTTACGATTAAAGATGTCGCCGCAGCAAGTGGAATCTCGATCCGTACCGTCTCGCGCGTCATTAACAACGATCCGAACGTCAAGAAAGAAACGCGGGAAAAGGTTCAAGCCGTTATCGAAGAACTGGGCTTCTCGGTCAATATGATAGCGAGAAGTTTGAAGGAAAAACGAACGAATCAAATCGTCGTTTTTATCGATCAACGTCAGGGGGTGTACTGGGGGGCATATCATAACGAAATTTTGGTCGAACTGCAGCGGTTGGTGAAGTCGAAAAATCTTCGCATGCTCATATCGGCCTCGTCTCCCGACAGTTTCGAGGAAGACGAGAACGACGGGTTTTATTTGGTCAAGCACGGCCTGTGCGACGGCGCGATTATTTTCGACCCGCAAGTCGGGGATAAGCGGATTGAATATTTCCACGAACGGAAAATTCCGTTCGCCGTCATCGGCAAGGACAATAGCCACTACGAAACGTCGTATGTCGATCTGGACAACAAATACGCGGGTTATTTAGGGGCAAAGTATATTTATGAAAACGGCTTCGTCCACTTCGCGTTTTTGCTCGGGAACGAAAAATCGGTGGTCAATCAGGAAAGGGCCGAAGGATTTCGCCAATTTTGCAATGAGAAACAGCTGACGAATCCGGTCATATTCGGTTTGACCGATCTTGAATCGAGTTACCGCGCGACGTTGAAGCTGATCAACGATGTTAGCGGCGTGCAAACGATCTTCGTTTCCGGCGACGAACGCGCGCTTGGCGTATATCGCGCACTTGCCGAGAACGGGGTGAAGATCGGCGAGGATATAGGCATTCTCGGCATCGATAACTTGAAAATGGGGCAATACTTGTTCCCGGCGCTTAGCACGATCGACCAGCCGAAGGCGGAAATCGCCGAAACCGCGCTGCAATTGCTGATCGAACAGATCGAGCGGAAAGACGTGTCAGCCAAACGCATCATGATTATGCCGACCATTGTTGAAAGGGAATCGATCTAAGAACCGAGTTCCCCGTTCGGCAGTCAACGTTATTCAAACGGATCGGCTGTTCCCTTTTAAAATTGCCAACGATAGCAATAATGTCGATAAGTTTATTCATCGCTTTCAATCAAATCGGCCGCAAATGTTCGCCGCACGGATTGTTTGGAAGCAGTTTTACAAACACTATGAATACAAAATAGGAGGAATTGACATGAGTTTTCTGAAAATCAACGAAGAGGTACAGCAAGCATTAGCGGCATCCAAGCCGATTGTGGCATTGGAATCGACGATCATTTCCCACGGTATGCCTTATCCGGACAATGTGAAAATGGCGCTGGACGTTGAGGAGCTCATCCGCGAACAAGGCGCGGTGCCGGCAACGATCGCCATTATGGACGGCAAAATTTGCATCGGCTTGTCCAAAGAAGAAATCGAGCGTTTGGGTACGGACCAGAACGTATTTAAAGCGAGCATCCGCGATTTCCCGCGCGTATTGTCCGGCAATTTGATCGGCGCGACGACGGTGGCGGCGACCGCTTATGCAGCCAACTTGGCCGGCATTCGCTTCTTCGCGACAGGCGGACTGGGCGGCGTACATCGCGGGGTAAACGAATCGTACGATATTTCGGCCGATTTGACGCTGCTCGCCGACTGCCCGATCTGCATCGTCAGCTCCGGCGTGAAATCGATTCTCGATATTCCGAAAACGATCGAATATTTGGAAACGCTGGGCGTGCCTGTGTACGGCTACGAAACGGATCGCTATCCCGGATTTTATGTGCGCGATTCGGGGCATTCCGTCGAGAAAATCGAATTGAACGAATTGGTTGATTTGCTGAAAGTAAGAGACGAGATGAAATTCCGCTATGCGGTATCCGTCGCCGTGCCGATTCCGGAAGAAGCGGAGCTTGATCCGCAATTGGTGGAAACGACGATCACCGAAGCTTTGAAAGAAGCCGAGCAAAAAGGCATTTCCGGCAAGCCGGTTACGCCGTTCCTGCTGTCGAAAATTAAAGAAACGACAGGAGGCAAGAGCCTGGATTCGAATATTAAGCTGATGAAAAATAATGCGAAAACCGCTGCGAAAATCGCGGTTGCTTTCCATGGCGTATGATTACCGTAATTGGCGATTTGCTTGTCGATATTTTGGTGACGAAGGAAGCGACGAAATTCGGAACGGATACGGACGGATCGATTGAAGTTTGTGCGGGCGGGCAAGCGAACAATGTCGCCTATTGGTCGGCGCGGGACGGATCGGAGACCCGGCTGATCGGCAAAGTGGGCGATGACGTGTTCGGCACGTTCTTAATCGATACAGTGCGGAAGCAGGGAACCGCCGGCGGCATCGCAGTCGATCCGCATGCGCCGACCGGGAAAATCGTCGTGCTTATTGACAGCGAGACCGGCGAGCGCTCGATGATTCCGGACCGCGGAGCCAATTTGCTGCTGTCGGAAAGCGATATTACCGGCATCGAGGACAGCGATTTGCTGTACTTGTCAGGCTATAGCCTGTTCGTGGACCAGCCGCGCCAAGCGGTCGAGCATGCCAAGCGCATCGCTGTTTCCCGCAACATTCCGATTGCGCTCGATCCGAGTTCTACCCATTTCCTGGAGGGAAGGAAGGAAGAATTTCTGCGGTTTTTGGAAGGCGTTACATTTCTGTTCCCGAACTACGACGAGGGCGTGTTTTTGACAGGGGAAACGGAGCCTCATAAAATTTTGGCCGCATTAAAAACGTATGTCCCTTACCCTGTCCTGAAATTGGGAGCCGACGGCTGCCTCATGTTCGATAATGAATTATGCGTGCAAATTCCGGCGCCGAAAGTGAAGGCGATCGACGCTACCGGAGCGGGGGATTCGTTCACCGGAACGTTTCTAAGCACGTATGTGCGGACCGGCGACCCGACCCGCGCGGCGGAAAAGGCGATTCAAATTTCGTCCAAAGTCGTGACGCAAATCGGCGCGCGGCCGATGTTTTAACCATAGGAAAGGCTGTTTCTACGTCAATTTGACGAAGAGACAGCCTTTTTTGCGCATTCGGCAGCCGGAAACCGCCCCCGGCGGGCTTTTTCCTCCCCGGTTCTTTTATTACTCGACTAACATCCATTCTGGTGCACAGTAACCGCAATGGTTCGCTAGCGTGCATTAAATTTTCTAACTGGGATGCGGTGCCAAGCAAATATAACGGATTTCCGAGGTCTTATTTTTTAAATCCCAGTCGAATATTTGGAATTAACGGATTTTCGAACCGTTAACATGGCGCGATCGGCCTGAGAATCCCTGGTGTTGTTAGTTTCGACAAAAATAGAACCCTCAAATCCGCTAACTCCGCCATAACAGCGTTATTGGATCGAATAAGGCCTCCAAAATCCGTTAAACTTTGTTCATCCCAATCGGAATCGTCGGCTTGAAACGCAATAAAACATTCGATGCAAACGCTCGTGGCAATGATTCGTTTCATCGACCTCGTATCCCATTGTTTACGGTCATCCGGGCTGAAATAGCTGGAAAATTGCAGCTGCTCGGGCGAAATTCGCATTTACATTGCAGGGAGAGCATTCATAGATCCCGTTTTAATTATTTTTCAGCGTGCTCGGCATGCTTTTTATTTTTTGCTCGTCCGGCGTAATATAGAGCGTTTTTTGGTTTTCATAGATGACGAAGCCCGGCTTGGCGCCGTTTGGCTTGCGGACATGGCGGATCAGCGTGTAATCCACCGGAACCATGCTCGATTGCTTCGCCTGACTGAAATAGGCGGCAAGCTGCGCCGCTTCTTCCAGCGTCGCGTCGCTGTAATCGGTGCCGCGGATGACGACATGCGAACCCGGAATGTCTTTCGTATGCAGCCATGTATCCGACGGGTTGGCGAGGCGGTTCGTTACATATTCGTTTTGAATATTGTTTTTGCCCACATAGATCGGGATTCCTTCCGACGAGGTGAAGCATTGGACGGTCGGTTTGTCCGATTTTTTCTTTTTGCGCGTTTTTTTCGCGCGATCGCGCAAATAGCCTTGCTCGATCAATTCCTCGCGAATTTCGTCAATATCGTGCAGCGACGCTTGTTCCAATTGCTGTAGGAGCGATTCGAAGTAACGGATTTCCTCCTGCGCCATGTCCATTTGCTGCTCGATTACGGCTAAGCTATTTTTATATTTGTTATATTTTTTTAAATAGCGTTGCGCGTTCTCGGACGGTGACAGCAGCGGATCGAGGGCGATCCGGATCGGGCGTTGTTCTTCGTCGTAATAATTGACGACCTCGATTTCTTTTTGCCCGCGTTCGATTTGATGAATCGAAGCAAACAGCAATTCCCCCGCAATGCGGTATTGATCGGCGTCTTTCGCTTCCTCCAACGATTCGCGCAGCTTGTCGATTTTTTTGACGTTTTTGTTCTTCTCGTTCTGCACGAATCGAATTAAGTCGCCGACCCGCTGCTTCACGGTATCTCTCAACGCTTTATCCCCGTAGAAGGCTTGCATGCAAGCGCTGATCGTATCGAACGTTTGCAGCTTGCCTTCGATTGCGGTCAAGGCAACGGCGGAGAAGAACGTCTTGCCCTTCTCGTTCTCCGCAAGGGTCGGCGCGTAGCGGTTGTCGCGGACGTCTTGCATCAGCGCGGCGAAAGCGCGCCATAAACTCGCAAGTCCGGATGTCGCCGAAGCGGGCGCTTCCTGGCGGCTGCGATATTCGATTTCCCGGGCGATCAGCGGGCTTAACCCGCTGAAGCGGTCGACCAGCGTATGCGCGATATCGGTCTCCCGGGCCGCCGCGGGTTCTTCCCCGTTTGCGGCGTCCGGCTCGGCAGCCGCAGTCATAATGGCTGCAAACTCGTCCTCCGCCACTTCCAACGGATGCCGTTTATGCTGTTGCGGCGGCGCGACGTAGCCGAACCCGGGCATAACGATGCGGTAGCTGCTAATCGCTGGCGTCACGTGATGGATTCCGTCCACAATCGTGCCGGTCGGCGGATCGGTTAGAATGATGTTGCTGTGCCTTCCCATCAGTTCGATTACGATTCTTTTGACCGATATGTCGCCTAGTTCGTCGCGCTGCCGCACTTCGATATGAATGATTCGTTCCATCTCGACTTGGCGCACCGATTCGATGACGGCTCCTTCGCAATGTTTGCGCATCAGCATACAGAACATCGGCGCTTCCTGCGGATTGAGAAATTGCTGTTGCGTCAAATGGACGCGGGGGTAGGTTGGATTCGCCGACAATAGCAGCTTCACGTTCTCCCCTTGCGAACGAAGCTGAAATACGAGGTCATGCTCGGTCGGTTGATAAATTTTATTAATACGGCTGCCGACGCAGCGCTGCAGCTCTGCGACGACGGCTCTCGTTACGATTCCGTCTAATGCCATATCATTATCTCCATTTCGCCATTTCGTCTATTTTCTAATGATGCCATACTTTCGGAAAAAATTTAAGTGCAAAAACTCATTCGCGTTGCAATAGGCTTTTTCGTACCTTTCGTGCAGATCAAGCTTCTTTCGGCCGTTTGTGAAAATCCCCCTCGTTCAGAAGCGAAGCATCATGAGGATATTGCATCCTAAATACCGACTGGGGTTATTGTGCCGGACACTGTTTCAGCCTGCTGAGCGAGGGGGATTTCGACAAAAGGGGTTTGCCGTATCCGCAGAGTTGAACCTGTCCGTAAATGACTTGTTGCCGGAAGCGCGGCAAAACGCTCAATGCAACGCTAGCGGCAAAAATCGGATTCCGGCTTATTCATAAGGAGGCGAAACTTCCGTCGGCTCACGTTTGAGCCATGCAACAATATGGCAATCGTTTCCGTTCATTACATAAAACCTATTTCAGAAAGAAGGGATACCGTGAAAAAACGATGGGTGTACGGTCTGCTGCCGGTCGCCGGCGTGCTGGCCTTGCAGTTTGCCCTCTATTCCGAGGCGAAAGGCGTGAAGGTCGATTTCGAACAATCGGTGCGTGTTGTCGAAGGAGGCGCTGCCGGAATACCGGCCAAAAAGACGGTGCGTATAAAACTACCGGACAAATGGGAGCGTTACTCCGATTTCGAAGCGCTAAAACATGCGAAGCAAGCGGAAGTTTACGTCCCCGGCGAACTGCCCGCAGGGTACCGGCTTCAATATGTGGAAGCGCAGGGCGCAACCTTTAGAGGGATCTATACGAACGAAAACGAAACGCAAACGCTCCTCTTCTCCCAAAGTCCTGCAGAACGCGATGCGCCGGATCGGGAAAGCGAGTGGAGCCGGCGAGGAAACGAAACCAAGCTGACTTGGTCCTCGGCGGGGCACCGATTTGAACTGTCGGCACCCGGCGTCGAACGGCAGGATTTCATTCGATTCCAAAACTCTTTGCGCTTGCTTCGGAATATGTCGGGCGTTATGACGCTTCCTTTCGAAGTGATTGCCGAAGCGAATCTAACGGATGCAAGCCGCGGCCAAAAAGACCGCAGTTTCACGCTGTTTACTCCGCAAACATGGAAGGAGTTTGTCCGCAAGCAGCGCGACAAGGTCGAAGAGAAACGGGAAGCGGCGAAGGACGAGCTTCTGATCGGGCTGTTCGCGGGCGAAAAAGGAAGCAGCGGCTACAGTATCGCGGCATCCAGTGTGACGATGCAAGACGGACGGATTACGGTTATGTTCCATGAATTGCAGCCGCTGCCCGATATGGATTACTTGACGGTATTGACGTATCCGTTTCAGGTGATCAAAGTCGACATTCCGTCCGGATACCCGGTCTCTTCGGTTCAATTCGTAACCGGGAACGGGGAAGCCATTGCCAACTTGGCCGTCCCGCCAAACGAATAACGATGCCGATTCGCCCCCGGCCGCTTTCGGTTTGAGCGCTTCAAAAAAATTTGCCTCGCTGGAAGAGCCCAATTTGGGATATTTTACGGCTTGTCAGAATACATTTACCCTAGGTGTCTGTCCAAGGATGCTTTTGTCCGGCTTGGCGGATGCCGATCCTAATGATCAATCAATGCGGAAGCGGGAGGGGTAATCGGAGCATGGAACGTAAAAATTGGCACCAGATGGATACACTGGAGCTGCAGCAGACGCTGGATGTCACCGGACAGGGGCTTTTGTCCGAGGAAGCGCGCAAGCGCTACGAGCGATTCGGGCCGAATGAACTGTCGGAAGGGGAAAAGATCTCCCCGATTACGCTGTTGTTGAATCAATTTAAAGATTTTATGATTCTTGTGCTGGTGGGGGCGACGCTCATCTCGGGGTTGCTCGGCGAATATTTGGATGCGATTACGATTATCGCGATTATCGTACTGAACGCGATTCTCGGGTTTATACAAGAATTTCGCGCGGAGCGTTCGCTTCGCGCATTGAAACAATTATCCGCTCCAACCGCCAAAGTGTTACGGGACGGGGAAGTGCGGCAAATTCAGGCGAGCATGCTCGTCCCGGGCGACGTCGTTCTGCTGGAGAGCGGGGACCGGATTCCGGCCGACATCCGTTTTATCGAAACGAACAGTTGCTATGTCGAAGAATCGGCGTTGACGGGAGAGTCGGTCCCCGTGAGCAAACATTGCGAGCGAATCGACGAAGCGGACGTTCCGCTCGGCGATATGAAAAATTTAGGCTTTATGGGTACGATGATGACGCGCGGCACGGGCAAAGGCATCGTCGTTCGAACCGGCATGGATACGGAAATGGGCAAAATCGCGGGATTGATTCAAAGCACCGAGTCGGCGGAGACGCCGCTGCAGCGCCGTTTGGAACAGCTTGGCAAAATATTGATTGTCGTCGCTCTCGGCTTGACGGTCATGGTTGTCGTCGCCGGGATATTGCACGGGCAACCGGCGTACGGCATGTTTCTGGCCGGCGTTAGCCTTGCGGTTGCCGCCATACCCGAAGGGTTGCCGGCGATCGTCACGATCGCGCTCGCGCTCGGCGTACAGCGGATGATTAAGCGCAAGGCGATTGTCAGGAAGCTGCCTTCCGTCGAAACGTTGGGATGCGCCTCCGTCATCTGTTCGGACAAAACGGGCACGCTGACGCAAAACAAAATGACGGTCACCCGTCTGTGGCTAGGCGGCCGCAATTTGGAAGTGACGGGAGAAGGATACGAACCGTTCGGGCAAATTCTGGACGACGGCAAACCGGTGGAGCTGAAAAACGATCAGGCGCTGCGCCGGTTGTTGCAAGTTGGCGCCTTGTGCAACAACGCTTCGATCTATGAAACCTTCCCCGAAGAACAACGCAAGAAAAAAGCGAAGGAAGAGCTGAAATCGACATGGGAGCTGAAGGGAGACCCGACGGAAGGCGCGCTTGTCGCGCTGGCGGTCAAAATGGGGATGACGGCGCAGTCTCTCGGCGCCATGTATGTGCGGGAACGGGAATTTCCGTTCGATTCGGAACGGAAGCGAATGTCGGTGCTGGTGAAGCATCAGGGCGGACGTTTAATCTGTACGAAAGGCGCGCCCGACGTGATGCTCGAACAATGCGCCTATATGCTATGGGACGGCAAAGTCGTGCCTTTTACGGCAACGCTGAAGCAGAAGGTGCTTGCGGCGAACGAGGCGATGGCGAAATCGGCATTGCGCGTTCTCGGGATGGCGTACCGCGATTTGAAGCCGACCGATCCGTGCAATACGGACGAGGATGTGGAGAAGCAGCTCGTCTTCGTCGGCCTGACAGGCATGATCGACCCGCCGCGCCGGGAGGTGCGCGATGCGATCGCAACTTGCCGCCGCGCCGGCATCAAGACGGTCATGATTACCGGAGATCATCAAACGACGGCCGAAGCGATCGCCGGACAGCTCGGCATTATGCCGCGCGGCGGGCAGGCGCTCTCCGGCCAGCAATTGTCGGCCATGACGGACGATCAACTCGACCAGCATGTCGAGCGCGTGTACGTCTACGCCCGCGTATCGCCGGAGCATAAGCTCAGAATCGTCAAATCGCTGCAGCGCGGCGGGCATGTCGTTGCGATGACCGGCGACGGGGTCAACGACGCTCCCGCCATCAAAGCGGCCGATATCGGCATTGCGATGGGGATTACGGGCACGGACGTATCCAAGGAAGCTTCGTCGCTTGTGCTTAGCGACGACAATTTCTCCACGATCGTGGCGGCGATTGAGGAAGGCCGCGGCATATACGAGAATATCCGCAAATTTATTCGCTATTTGCTGGCCTCCAACGTCGGGGAAATATTGACGATGTTTCTCGCGATGATGATGGGATTCCCGCTGCCGCTCGTTCCGATTCAAATATTGTGGGTCAATTTGGTGACCGACGGTTTGCCTGCGATGGCGCTCGGCGTCGACCAGGCCGAGAAAGATTTGATGGAGCAAAAGCCGCGCGGCGCCAAGGAAAATATTTTTGCCAGAAGGCTCGGGTGGAAAATTATTAGCCGCGGCGTATTGATCGGCATTTGCACGCTCGCCGCCTTTTGGCTGACGCTGCGGGTCGATCCGCAAAGCGCCGCGCAGCTGACGCTGGCGCAAACGGTCGCTTTCGCCACGCTTGTCATGGCGCAATTGATTCATGTATTCGACTGCCGCAGCTCCCGTTCCATTTTCCATCGCAACCTGTTTCAAAACCGCTATCTCGTATTGTCCGTCATATCTTCCGTTTTGCTGCTGCTTGCCGTCATCTATATCGAACCGCTTCAGCCGATATTCAAGACGGTTTCGTTAGGCATGCGGGAATGGGCGATTACGTTCGTCATGGCAGGCATTCCGACTTTCGTGATGGGAATCGGCAGCGTGCTGTCCGACGGCAAATCGAAACGTTCGAAGCCGGGCCGTCCGATGATTGGAAGCACGAACGTTCGGGCTTCATAATTGTATAAAGGCTTGCCTCGATAATGCCGATCATCCCGTCGCCACGCGTACAACGTGGGGCGGGATGTTCGCGTTCGGTCGGTTTTGTGAAAATAGGTTCAAAACTCTTATGTTTCGGCCCGATTTATGATAAAGTATTATGGATAGCTTGCTTAAGGATGGGATGGAGATGAAAACGGATTTCCGCGAAGCGTTGCGGCAACAAGTTCTTGTCGGCGACGGAGCGATGGGGACTTACTTATATCAAATGGGTTTTCCGGTGGGCATTTCGTATGAAGAATTGAATTTGCTTCGTCCCGAGGTCATCGCGGACGTGCATAAACAATATGTGGATGCGGGAGCCCTCCTGATCGAAACGAATACGTTCTCTGCCAATCGGGATAAGCTCTCCAAATACGGCTTGGAAGGCAAGGTGGAGGAAATTAACCGTGCCGGGGCGAGAATCGCCCGTCAGGCCGCCGGCGATCAAGCCTATGTCGTCGGGGCGGTCGGCTCGATCCGCGCCGGCAAACGGAAAAACATATCCGATGCCGAGCTTGCGCTCAATTTCGAACAACATATAAGCGCCTTGCTGGAAGAAGATGTGGACGGCATTTTGCTGGAAACGTTTTACGATTTGGAAGAATTGCAGCTTGCGCTGCGCGAAGTGCGGAAACGAAGCCCGCTTCCGGTTATATGCCAGTTTGCGGTGGAAGACGGGGGCAGAACGTTGGACGGCCGGACGCTGGCCGAATCGTTCCGCGTGCTGGCGGGCGAAGGAGCGGATGTGATCGGATTCAACTGCCGCACGGGTCCGAACGGCATAATGCGTTCGATCCAAACCTTGCAAGGAGGAGCGGGAGTCCCGTTATCCGTATTTCCAAATGCAGGTATTCCCGATTATATAGATGGAAAATATGAATATATGGCCACTCCGGAATATTTCGCGGAATTCGCTTTGAAATTTGCCGTCGGCGGCGCCCGAATTATCGGCGGATGCTGCGGCACCACGCCGAAGCATATCGCGGCGATGGCAGGAGCGCTTGCCGGCTATGTGCCGGAAACGGCGGCGTATGAGTCCGGCGCGGCGGCGGCAACGATCGCGCCGGTTGCGGAACCGGCGCAAGCGGAAAGCTTGGCCGTGGAGGGAAGCCGGACGGACGCCGATGCGGCCCAATCCGGCGGCGCAAGCCGCGAGCCTTCGCTGGTTGACCTCGTGCGGAGCCGCCATACGGTCATCGTAGAGCTCGATCCGCCGCGCGATCTCGATATTACGAAATTTATGAACGGGGCGCGGGCGCTGAGGGATGTGCAGGCGGACGCGCTCACGCTCGCCGACAATTCGCTCGCGGTTACCCGCATGAGCAACATGGCGCTCGGATTGAAGGTTAAGGACGAAATCGGGCTGCGCCCGCTCGTCCATATCGCCTGCCGCGACCGCAACTTGATCGGCACGCAATCCCATATGATGGGGCTCGACGCGCTCGGTATCGATCATGTGCTTGCGGTGACGGGAGATCCCGCCCGGTTCGGGGATTTGCCGGGTTCCAGCTCGGTATACGACCTGAGTTCGTTCGAAATTATTCGGATGATCAAACAATTGAACGAAGGGATCGCGTTCTCGGGCAAACCGTTGAAACAAAAGGCGAAGTTCGTCGTCGGCGCGGCTTTGAATCCGAATGTGAAAAATTTGGATAAAGCGGTTCAACGGATGGAGAAAAAAATCGAGGCCGGCGCGGACTATATTATGACGCAGCCGGTATACGATCCCGAGTTAATCGTCAAAATTTACGAGTCGACCAAACATTTGAGCATTCCGATTTTTATCGGCATCATGCCGCTGGCCAGCGGGAGAAACGCCGAATATTTGCATAATGAAGTGCCCGGCATCCAACTATCCGACGAAGTCCGCAAACGAATGGCCGGACTCGAAGGGGAGGAAGGGCGCAAAGTAGGAGTTGAAATCGCGAAGCAATTGCTGGATACGGCGGTCCGATATTTTAACGGCATTTATTTGATTACTCCATTCATGTTTTACGAGATGACCGTCCAGTTAACGCAATATGTGAGAGAAAAAGCGGCCCGCCCGGATTCCCACTTGTGTCGGTTACCGGAATGAATTAAAATAGTGTAATGGATGTGGTTTCCATGGTACGAAGCATGACCGGATACGGTCATTCCGCCAACCATTTCGGCGGATATAAAGTGCAAATCGAGATCAAATCGGTCAACCATCGTTACAGTGAAATCGTCGTGCGGATGCCCAGGGAATGGACTTGCTTCGAAGAAGCGATGAAACGCGCCGTCCAACAGCGCATTAAGCGCGGACGGGTCGATATTTTTATCCATCGGGAACGCGAAGGAGAGGGCGAGTCCGCCGTCGATATTCAATGGCCGATGGTCGAAGCGTATATGCAGGCGGCGGATCGGCTGAGGAACCGTTACGGCTTGACCGATTCGGTAAGGCTGCAGGATATATTGCAGCTGCCCGACGTCATCGCGATGCGCGATGAAGCGACGCTGTCCGAGGAAGAGATGGAGAAGGAACTGCTTGCGGGGCTCAGCGAAGCGCTTGACGGGCTTTGCCGTATGCGGGCGCGCGAGGGCGAGCATCTTGCCCGGGACATCATGGACCGGCTCTTGTACTTGGAGTCGATCCACGCCGAAATGGCGGGTCTCGCTCCGACGGTCGTCGAGGAATACCGCACGAAGCTGAAGCAGAAGCTGGAAGATTTGCAAGACTCCGCTTTTACAATCGACGAATATAAATTCGGAATGGAAGTCGCTCTATTTGCCGAACGCTCCAATATCGACGAAGAGTTGACACGGCTGCGCAGCCATTTCGAACAATGCAGGCAACTGCTGCAATCCGAAGATCCGGTCGGGCGCAAACTCGATTTTCTCATTCAAGAGATGAACCGGGAAGTGAATACGATTGGCTCCAAAGCCAATCATTTGGCGCTTGTGAACCGTGTCGTAGACATGAAAGCCGAACTGGAAAAGATTCGCGAGCAAGTGGCTAATATGGAATAAAGGAACTTTTATAGGGGGAACCAAAAAAATGGCAATCAAACTGATTAACATCGGTTTCGGCAACATCGTGTCAGCGAATCGAATCATTTCAATCGTAAGCCCGGAATCCGCACCGATCAAAAGAATCATTCAAGAGGCGCGCGATCGCCATATGCTGATTGACGCTACTTACGGGCGCCGTACACGAGCGGTTATTATTACCGACAGCGATCATGTCATTTTATCCGCGGTTCAACCCGAAACGGTTGCGCATCGCTTATCGACGAAAGATGACGACAACGACGAATAAAGATGGAGAAGATTATGAGATCAGGTTTGTTAATTGTTTTGTCCGGTCCTTCCGGCGTCGGCAAAGGCACGGTATGCGGCGCGCTGCGCAAGAGAAGCTCCGAGCTCGTCTACTCGGTTTCCGCTACGACGCGCCAGCCGCGGCTTGGCGAAGAGGACGGCGTGAATTATTTCTTTAAGACGAGGGAACAGTTTCTTGACATGATCGAACGGGACGAGCTGTTGGAATATGCGGAATACGTAGGCAACTACTACGGAACGCCCCGCCGGTTCGTCGAGCAGACGCTCGCTCAAGGCAAAGATATCATTCTGGAAATCGAAGTGCAGGGAGCATTGAAAGTAAAAGAAACATTTCCGCAGGGCATCTTTATATTTTTATTGCCTCCTTCCATGGACGAATTGAAAGATCGGATTAAAGGCCGGGGAACGGAGAACGATTCCGTGATCGATCACCGCATGTCCGTCGCGGTCGATGAAATCAATCTGATGAAACATTACGATTACGCGGTCGTCAACGATGAAATCGAGAAGGCGTGCGATCGGATCCAGGCGATTATCGTGGCGGAACATTGCAAAATTGTGAAATAGATTTGGAAAAGGAGTGGTAATTCGTGTTGTATCCGTCTATAGACGAAATGATGAACAAAGTAGACAGCAAATATTCGCTCGTTGTAGCGGCATCCCGCAGAGCCAGACAGCTTAGAGACGGGGAGAAAAGCGAACTGCGCAACCCGAAATCCCATAAGTTCGTAGGCGTCGCGTTAGAGGAAATTTACGGCGATTTCGTGCAGATCGACCGAAGCAAGCAATAAACGATTCGTAGATGATCATTGCTCTGACAACCGAAAGGTTGTTATTTTTTTCGGCAAGGAGGGTGGCCATATGGTAAAAGGAAAAACGATTATCGTGGGCATTACCGGCGGAATTGCGGCCTATAAGGCAATCGCGCTTTGCAGCAAGCTTGCGCAGAGCGGTGCGGAGGTTCATGTCATTATGACGAAGTCGGCCGCGAAATTCGTAACCGAGCTAACATTGCAGACGATTACGCGTCATCCGGTCTATACCGATACGTTCGACGAACGCGATCCTTCGGTGGTATCGCATATCGATTTGGCGGACCGCGCCGATCTGGTTGTAATCGCTCCCGCAACGGCGAACGCGATCGCCAAGATGACGTACGGCCTGGCCGACGATATGCTGTCAACGACTTTGCTCGCCACGACTGCTCCGATCGTCGTTGCTCCCGCCATGAACGTTCATATGTACGAGCATCCGACGGTTGTCGCCAATATGGAGACGCTGCGGAAGCGCGGCGTCATGTTTGTCGAGCCGGGCTTCGGGCAGCTTGCGTGCGGATACGTCGGCAAAGGAAGGCTGGCGGAGCCTGAGGAGATATTCGCGTGGATCGAGTCGTTCTTCGCGCGGCGCGGGCGGCGGAACGAGCCGCTCAAAGGGCGAAGCGTGTTGGTGACGGCGGGGGGAACGATCGAGCGGATCGATCCGGTAAGGTACATTACGAACGATTCCTCCGGCAAAATGGGATTTGCCATTGCGGAAGCGGCGCATGCGATGGGGGCGCGGGTGCATCTGATCGCGGCGAATGCCGCCATCGATCCGCCGTCCGGGATTCAAGTGACCCGGGTCGTTTCCGCGCAAGACATGTTTGATGCGGTCATGCGGCATATGGCCGAATCGGACATCATCGTCAAGGCGGCGGCTGTGGCCGATTACCGGCCGGTTCAAGCAGCCCTGCGCAAAATAAAAAAGTCGGGCGGGGAGCTTACGCTCCATCTGGAGAAAACGCCGGATATTTTGCAAGAAGTCGGCGCGCGGAAAACAACCCAGTATGTGATAGGTTTTGCCGCGGAAACGGATAACTTGGAACAATACGCGATGGACAAGCTGCGCCGCAAAAACTGCGATCTGCTGGTAGCGAACGACGTTACGGCGGAAGGCGCCGGTTTCGGCAAGGATACGAATATCGTTCAAATATACGACCGTAACGGGCTGGTCGAAACGTTGCCGCAAATGGCGAAATCGGAAGTGGCCTTCCGATTGCTGCAGTTCGTCGCCGGTCGGTTGGCGGGTGAAACGGATTGATGCGTTATGCCAAAGTCATCGTGGATGTGCCCAGCAAGCAAACGAACCGGCCGTTCGATTATGCCGTTCCGGCCGAGCTTGCGCCTTGGATCGAGGTGGGGAGCCGCGTAGGCGTTCCGTTCGGCCCAAGAGTCGTGCAAGGATTCGTTGTCGCGCTCAGCGCCGATTCGGATATGGACGCCGGCCGGGTGAAGCCGGTTCAAGAGCTGCTGGATCTTACGCCTCCGCTCTCGCCGGACTTGATTGAGCTGGGCGCGTGGATGAGCGCGCAGTACGTATGCCATGAAATAACCGCTTTGCAGGCAATGATTCCAAGAGCGTTGAAGGGAAAAGCGGAAAGATACGTCAGCTTGCCCGAACCGGGTGCGGAAGGCGGCCCGAACGGAGAAGCGGACGGATGGGCGGCGGAATTGCTTGCGGAGCCGGCGGAGAGCGAAGTGCTCGAATATGTCGAGCGGAACGCCCCGATCCGTCTGGAGCAATTGAAGCAATCCTTTCCAAACGATGCCTCCTTGATCAAGCGTCTGCTGCGGACGGGCAAATTGATCGAAACACAGAACATTAAAGACAAATTAGCCAAGAAGACGGTGAAAACCGTCGAGTTGCGCATTGATGCGTGGGAAGCGGAAGCGGCGTTGGAATCGTTGTCCGCGAAAGCCCGCAAACAAAAGGAAGTGCTCGCCTTTTTACTTGACCGTATGGAACCGATCGGGCTGCGAGATCTGATTGCTCAGCTCGGCACGACGGCGGCAACGGTCAAGGGGCTGGCGGACAAAGGATGGATCGAAATACGGGATGTGGAAGTTTTCCGCGATCCCTACGCGGAGCGCCGCTTCCGGCCTACGGAACCGTTGCCGCTCACGGCGGAACAAAGCCGCGTCTACGCGCAAATCGCTTCCGACTTGGACGCGCGCCGGCATGAAGCCTATTTGCTGCACGGCGTGACCGGAAGCGGCAAGACCGAGGTGTATTTGCAGGCGATCGAGCGATGCATAGCTCAAGATCGCGCGGCGATCGTGCTTGTGCCGGAAATTTCGCTCACGCCGCAAATGGTGGAGCGGTTCAAAAGCCGCTTCGGATCGATGGTCGCCGTCATGCATAGCCGTTTGTCCGACGGAGAACGGTATGACGAATGGCGCAAAATCCGCGAAGGGCGAGTGAAGGTGGCGATCGGGGCGCGTTCGGCCGTCTTCGCCCCGTTCGAACGGCTCGGGCTGATCATTATCGACGAAGAACATGAAACTTCCTACAAGCAAGAGGAGAGCCCGAAGTATCACGCCCGCGATGTCGCCATGAAACGCGCGGAACGGCATGGCGCGGTCGTCGTGCTCGGTTCGGCCACCCCTTCGTTGGAAAGCTACGAGGCGGCGGTCCGCTCGCGAGCCGGGCGGGAGGCGGCCGTTGCGTCGAACGCCGAAGCCCGCTCAATGAAGGAAGAGGGACGAACGGAACTGCGGCTGAAGCTGCTGGAAATGCCGACTCGCGTCGGAGGCAGGAAATTGCCGCAAGTGCATATCGTCGATTTGCGGGAAGAATTGAAGAACGGAAACCGCTCCATGTTCAGCCGCGCGCTTCATCAAGCGATTGCGGCCCGCCTGGAGCGGCGCGAGCAAATCGTGCTGCTGCTCAACCGAAGGGGATACTCTACCTTCGTCATGTGCAGAACTTGCGGATATGTCGCCGGGTGTCCGGACTGCGACATTTCGCTCACCTATCATCAAAAGTCGAACCGCTTGCGCTGCCATTACTGCGGCTATGCCGAAACGGCGTCCTCGGTGTGCCCGTCGTGCGGCAGCGAGCATATTCGCTATTTCGGCACAGGAACCCAGCGGGTGGAGGAGGAGCTAGCGAAGCTTTTTCCCGGCATTCGCGTCGTGCGTATGGATGTCGATACGACATCCGCGAAGGGGGCTCACGAGAAGCTGCTCGGCATATTCCGGGACCGTAAGGCCGATGTGCTGCTAGGCACGCAAATGGTGGCGAAAGGGCTCGACTTCCCCGACGTTACGCTCGTCGGGGTCATAACGGCAGATTCGGCGCTCAATATTCCGGATTTCCGCTCCGCCGAGAAAACGTTCCAACTGCTTACGCAGGTTGCGGGCCGCGCGGGCCGGCATCACTTGCCCGGCGAAGTGTTCGTGCAAACGTACACGCCGGAACATTATTCGATCGTACACGCCGGAGAACATCATTACGAAGCGTTCGTCTCGGATGAGTTGGAGCATCGGCTGAAGCGGATTTATCCGCCCTACTGCCGCCTTATATTGATCACCTTCTCGCATGAGCAGTTGCCGCTGCTTGTGCGAATGAGCGAAAATTTCGCAAACCGGCTGAAGGAAGAAGCGGCCGCGGCAGGATGGCTCGCTCCGCTCCATAGCAGCCAACCTGACGCGATGGAATTGCTCGGTCCCGTCGCGTCGCCCATTCCGCGCTTGAAAAATAGATACCGATTCCAATGTATGATAAAATATCGGGGAAGCATGGATTTGGCGGGCATGATCCGTCGGACGACGATGGAGTTCGACGACGCGATGAGGCGCCATCAGCTGCAAATCGGCGTCGACGTCGACCCGCAAATGCTTATGTAATCATTGACGTTATCAATGGGAAAGAGATAAGGAAGGTGCGATAATGGCCATTCGTTTGATTGTGAAAGAGCCTGATCCGGTGCTGCATGAAGTAGCGAAAGAAGTTACGAAGATAACGCCGAACATTCATAAATTGTTGAACGATATGGCGGAGACGATGTATGACGCCGAGGGCGTCGGTTTGGCCGCGCCGCAAATCGGCATATTGAAACGCGTCATCGTCGTGGATGTCGGCGACGAAAACGGGCTGATCGAATTGATTAATCCCGAGCTTGTAGCGAAAGAAGGGGAGCAGTTCGGGCCCGAAGGCTGCCTGAGCATTCCCGGGCTGAACGGAGACGTTCGGCGCGCACAGCAAGTAACCGTTAAGGGGCTGAATCGCGACGGGGTCGAAGTGACGATTACGGGCACCGACTTGCTCGCCCGCGCGTTCCAGCACGAAATCGACCACTTAAACGGCGTATTGTTTACGGATATCGCGGAAAGCGTATATGAAATTCAGCCGCGCAAAGGCAGGGAATGACAGATGAACATCGTATTTATGGGCACGCCGGATTTCGCCGTGCCTTCCCTACATATGCTGCTCGAAGAAGGATATAACATAGCGGCCGTCGTCACCCAGCCCGACCGTCCGAAAGGGAGAAAGCGCGTCATGACGCCTCCGCCGGTCAAGGAGCTTGCCGAGTCGCGCGGCTTGCCCGTACTGCAGCCGGTCAAAATGCGCAGTCCGGAGGCGATTGCGGAAATTGCGGCATTGAGGCCGGATTTGATCGTAACGGCAGCGTACGGACAAATATTGCCGAAGGCTGTGCTAGAACTGCCGCGGCTCGGCTGCATCAACGTGCACGGCTCGCTCCTGCCCAAATACCGGGGCGGCGCCCCGATTCAACGCTGCATTATGAACGGCGAGAAAAAAACCGGCGTGACGATTATGTATATGGCGGAAGGATTGGATACCGGCGACATGATCAGCCGCGTCGAGGTGGAAATTGCCGATGAGGATACGTCGGGTACGTTATTCGAGAAGCTGAGCCTAGCCGGCGCCGACTTGCTGCGCCGGACGTTGCCCCGGCTAATCGCGGGAGAAATCGCCGCCGAGCCGCAGAACGACGCCGAAGCCACCTATGCGCCCAATTTAACGCGCGAGGACGAACGGATCGATTGGAACCGCTCGTCTTGGGAAACGTATAATCAAGTGCGCGGATTGGTACCTTGGTCCGGAGCGTTTACGCATTGGAACGGGGAAGTGTTCAAAGTTTGGGCTTGCCGCAAGCCGGAACGGACAGCGGAAGGCGGCGCCGCGCCGGGAACGGTGTTAACCGTCGGCGAGAACGGCATCGAAGTGAAGACGGGCGACGGCTCGCTATGGCTGACGAAAGTGCAGCCTGCGGGCAAAAAAGCGATGGACGTGTCCGAATTCGCGCGCGGCAGTAAATTGACGAAAGGGACGATACTGACGTGAGTCAATCCCGGCATAAACCGTCGGCGCGCGAGGTGGCCCTCGACGTGCTGACCAAAGTGGAACAAGAGCGGTCTTACAGCAACTTGCTGTTAAACCAAACGCTGCAAAAGCATCAGCTCGCGCGCGAAGAAGCTTCCTTCGCAACGGAATTGGTGTACGGTACGATTCAGCGTTTGAATACGATCGATTATTTTTTGGAGAGATTCGTATCCAGAGGCATGTCGAAATTGCAGCCATGGGTACGAAGCTTGCTTCGGCTCAGCTTCTACCAACTGTATTATTTGGACCGGATTCCGCCTTACGCGGCCGTGGGCGAGGCGGTTAACTTGGCGAAGCGCCGCGGACATCAAGGAATATCGGGCATGGTGAACGGCGTGCTGCGCAATGTGCTCCGTGCGACGGACGAGCTGGAAATACCGGCCTCGCTTGATCCGGTAAAGGGGATTGCGCTTGCTCATTCCCACCCGGAGTGGATGGTTGCCCGCTACATCGAGCAGTACGGCGAAGAGGAAACGAGGGCGATCTGCGCTTCGAACAACGAGCCGCCGCATGTGAGCGTGCGCGTGAACCGCAGGCTAATTTCCCGCGACGAAATGATGAATAAAATGGCGGATGCCGGACATCGAGTCCGCGCTTCCCTGCTGTCGAGCGACGGCATCGTCGTCGAGAGCGGCGGCAATATGGCGTTCACCGATTGGTACCGTGCCGGGCTCATCTCGATTCAAGACGAAAGCTCGATGCTCGTTGCCGCCGCGGTAAATCCGCAGCCTGGCATGAAAGTGCTGGATTGCTGCGCCGCGCCGGGAGGCAAGACGGCGCATATGGCGGAGATGATGGACGATCAAGGCATGATTCTGGCCAACGACGTGCATCCGCACAAGCAAAAGCTGATTGCCGAGCAGGCCGACCGCTTGCAGCTTCGATCGATTCGTACGATGGTAAGCGATGCGGCATTGTTAACGCAAAGGCTGGAAGACGCTTCGTTTGACCGCGTCCTGCTGGACGCCCCCTGCTCCGGTTTGGGCGTCATTAGGCGCAAGCCGGACTTGAAATGGACGAAGGCCAGCGAGGAAATCGCGGAAATTATCGTTTTGCAGCGCCAATTGTTAGCCGAGGCGGGACGGTTGCTCCGTCCGGGCGGCATTCTCGTTTACAGCACCTGTACGATCGAGCAAGGGGAGAACGAAAGGCAAATCAGCCGCTTTTTGAAAGAAAATCCTTCTTTTATACCGGCTGACGAGTCTACGGAGAACGAAGCGTGGCGGAGCGCAATCCGCCGCACCGGACCACATCCGGCAGGCGCCGGAATGATGCGGATTTTGCCGCATCAATTCCACTCCGACGGCTTCTTTATCGCCAGAATGCAAAAACAAATGTGACCGCAACCGACCCGCCCGCCAACCGCAGCGGGTTCGCCTACTTTAGCGGCGCATTTTTTTATGTTAAAATAAATCGAATAGGATCACACTAGAGATTACTATGCGTGTTCACAAAGTGATCGAAAGAGGACTTTTTGAACAACCTCTTATAGGGTGGAGACCGTTCTTTTCATAGATTAGGGAAACTATACTGTACAGGTTAAAGGTTGTGGAAACTTATCATGAAGCCTTTTATTTACGATTATTCATTGGAAGAATTGCAGGCATGGATGCAGGAGAACGGGGAACCCGGTTTCCGCGCCGGCCAAGTATTCGATTGGCTATACGGCAAACGGGCCGACAATTTCGAAGAGATGAGCAATTTGCCGAAAGAGCTGCGAAGCAAGTTAAGCGATCAATTCGAATTCGTAACGCTGAACGAGATTACGAAATTCGAATCGAAGGACGGCACCGTGAAATTTCTGTTCGGCCTGCATGACGATCATGCGATCGAAACGGTGCTGATGAAGCATAACTACGGCAACAGCGTTTGCGTCACCACCCAGGTGGGCTGCCGTATCGGCTGCCGGTTTTGCGCCTCGACGCTCGGCGGTTTGAAACGCAATTTGACGCCCGGCGAAATCGTCGCGCAAGTCGTTCAAGCGCAAAAAATATTGGACCCGCGCGGCGAAAGAGTGAGCAGCATCGTCATTATGGGAACGGGCGAACCGTTTGAAAATTATGAAGCGACGATGAAATTTTTGCGTATTATGACTCATGAAAAAGGCATGAAAATCGGCCAGCGGCATATAACCGTATCGACGAGCGGGATCGTCCCGAACATTTATAAATTTGCGGACGAGAATACGCAAATCAACTTAGCTATCTCCATCCATGCGCCGAACGATGCGCTCCGGTCGAAGCTCATGCCTGTCAACCGGCGGTTTCCGTTTGCCGACGTCATGGAATCGCTGCGTTACTATATTGCCAAAACCGGGCGGCGCATTACGTTCGAATACGCGTTGATCGGCGGGGTCAACGATCAAGCCGAACATGCGGAAGAACTGGGAGAAGTGATTAAGGACATGCTCTGCCACGTCAATTTGATTCCGGTCAATTACGTTCCGGAGCGGAATTATGTGCGGACGCCGCGCAACGATATTTTTACGTTTCAGCGGGTATTGCAGAGCAAAGGGATCAATGTCACGATCCGCAGGGAACAAGGACATGATATTGCGGCGGCATGCGGGCAGCTGCGAGCGAAGCATTTGGAGTTAGGTGCGAGGTGATTGAAATGAAAGTCGTACATCGAACGGATATCGGACGGCGAGCGGTGAATGAAGACCGTTCCTGGGCACAGCGGCTTGAGAACGGATATATGCTCGCGATCATCGCCGATGGGATGGGCGGTCATCAGGCCGGGGAAGTTGCTAGCCGCATCGCGGTTGAAACGGTCGCGGAGAGGCTCATGCCGCTGGCCCCCGGATTAACGGGGCCGGCGTGCGCGGAGGCGTTGCGCGAGGCCATATTGCATGCCAACAACGTCATTTATGAAATGGCGTCGCAAGACGAGCGATACCATAATATGGGCACGACGATCGTCGCCGTTCTGTTGAACGGGGAAAACGGATTTGTCGGTCATATTGGGGACAGCCGCGCATACAACATAAATGACACGGTTATTCGCCAACTGACGGACGATCATTCTTTGGTGAACGAATTGTTGAAATCCGGCCAAATCAGCCTCGAAGAATCGCGCCGTCATCCGCGGCGCAACGTTGTCATCAGGGCGCTGGGAACGGATGCCGAAGTTGAGGTCGACATCAATCCGATCCAACTGGAACAAGGGGAAATATTGCTGCTCTGCAGCGACGGCCTTAGCGATTTGATGACGGACGAAGAAATCGCGGCGATCGTCAGTTTGCCGAGCCTATCTCTCGAAGAGAAAGCCGAGCGTCTGCTGCGGGATGCCTTGCAAGCGGGCGGAGAGGATAACATAACCGTTGTGCTGCTGGAACAAACGGATGACGCGGACAACGGTATCGGCAAGGGGGTGGAATAGATGATTGGTCACGAATTGGGGAACCGTTATGAAATTGTAACGCGCATCGGCGGCGGCGGAATGGCGCTCGTGTATAAAGGGCTCGACCTCCTGCTGAACAGGTATGTGGCGATTAAAGTGCTCCGCCAGCAATTCGTCCATGACGAGGAGTTCATCCATCGTTTCCGGCGCGAAGCGCAATCTGCCGCCTCGTTGTCGCATCCTAACGTTGTCAGCATATACGATGTCGGCCAGGAAGGCGATACGCATTATATTGTCATGGAATACGTGGAAGGGCATAATTTAAACGAGATCATTAAGGAAAAAGCACCGCTGCAAGTCGAGGAAGCGGTGCATATCGCATCCCAAATTTGCGACGCGCTCGATCACGCGCATCATAACGAAATCATTCATCGCGACATTAAACCGCATAACATATTAATCGGCAAGAACGGCCGCGTGAAGGTGACCGATTTCGGCATTGCGCGGGCCGTTACATCGTCGACGATTACGCAAACCGGCTCGGTTGTGGGTTCGGTGCACTATTTTTCGCCGGAGCATGCGAAAGGCGTGGCGACGGGAACGAAGTCGGATCTTTATTCGCTCGGCATCGTGATGTACCAAATGTTGACAGGACAGTTGCCGTTTCTCGGGGAAAGTCCGATCAGCGTAGCGCTCAAACATTTGCAGGACGAGTTCGAAGAGCCGCGCAAAGTGAACAAGTTAATTCCGCAAAGCGTCGAAAATATTATTCTCAAGTCGATGCGTAAAAATCCGCAGGAACGCTACCAGTCGGCGCAGGAAATGCTGCGGGACTTGGAAACATGCTTATCGCCGGAACGCCTGCATGATGCGAAAATAACGTTCGACGACGATGCGGATGCGGATGCCGACGATCAGAAGACGCGCGTCGTTCCGGCAATCCGGCCCGAGCCGAAAACGGCCAAGCCTTCGGCCTCCGCTTCGCGGGAACCGAAGAAAGAGCCTCCCAAGCAGGATCGGGAAGCGGAGGAGCCCAAGAACAATCGCCCTTGGGCCAAGCCCGTCGTTTGGATCGGCTCGACGCTGCTGGTGCTCGGATTGATGTTCGGACTTGTTATGTACGTTTTAAGCCAAGTCGTCGTGCCCGAGGTGACGATGCCGAAGTTGATCAATTTGACGGAAGAAGAAGCGGTCAAGCAGCTTCACGAATTGGGCCTCGAAGTGGAAGATCCGATTATCAGGGAACCGAAGGAAGGGTTCGATAAAGGCATCGTCTTCGACCAGAGCAAACCTGAGAACACGAAAGTGAAGAAGGGCTCGTCCGTCATCATCTCGGTCAGCGAAGGCACGCCTCAGTTTAAAATGCCCGATTTGAGCGGCCAGAAATTCGCGGACGCCGTACGTATGCTCGAAAGCGAAAATATCGACGCAAGCCAAATTAAACAGGAGGAAGGCTATGACGATGAGATGGAAAGCGGCCTGATCTTCAAGCAAAGCCCGGCGGAAGGCGAGATGGTCGATCCGAAGTCGGTGCAAATTACGCTGACGGTCAGCAAAGGCAGCGAAACGTTCAAGATGCCGAGTCTGATCGGAAAAACCGAGAGCGAAGCGATCGCTATCATCGAGAAGAACGATTTGAAATTGGCGAAGGAATCCGGGGGCATAATGCGGGAACCAAGCTATTTCCAGAAAGGGGAAGTATTCAAGCAATGGCCGCATGAACCGGGCGAAGCGGTCTCGAAAGGAACGGAAATTATGATCTACGTCAGTTCCGGCTATCCGCCGGAGGCGATCGTATATGATTTCAATATTCCGGTATCGCCGAAAGAAGTCGGTACGGAAAGCAAGATCCGGTTAACTTATACGGACGCCCGCGGCGAAAATATCGAATGGGGCACGCAAAATATAACCAATCCGCAAATTTTCTCGGTCGAGCTCGTCCTTGCGCCGAACAAGGACGGCGCGGTATCCGTCTTCCGGGATGGAGAATTCCTGGACACCTACCCGGTATCGTATATGGAAGCGAAGACGGGAACGGTGAACGTTCCGCAGCCCGACATTCCTCCCGACACGGATGCGTTCTATGAAGAAGAACAGCATCATGACGGAGAAGCTCCGGAACAGCAATTTACGGACTAGACTACGAACGGGAGGCAGCGACTATATGCCGGAAGGCTTGATCGTTAAAGCGTTAAGCGGATATTATTACGTTCAGCCGCTGGCGGAGGAAGGGCCGCAAGCGGAAACGGTGCAATGCAGGGCGCGGGGAATATTCAAGAAGAAAGGCGTCTCCCCGCTCGTAGGGGACAAGGTTCGATACATGTTGACCGAGAACGGGGAAGGAACGGTGGACGAAATCTTCCCCCGATTCTCGGAATTGATTCGGCCTCCGATCGCGAACGTGGAGACGGGCATTCTTGTATTCTCCGTGCGGGAGCCTGCGCTCAATCTGCAATTGCTGGACAAATTTCTTGTTCATATCGAACATGCCGGGCTCGACCCGGTTATTTGCTTGTCGAAGGAGGACTTGCTCGGAGCCTCGACGGGAGATAAGGCGCTTTTGGCACAGGCAAAGGAAATGTACGAAACGATCGGTTACGAGGTGATCGGGACAAGCGCGGTAAGCGGTTCGGGGAGGGAAAGGCTTCGTAAATTGCTGGCGGGGCGCATCAGCGTATTCGCCGGTCAATCGGGCGTCGGCAAATCGTCTCTGTTGAACAGCATCATTCCCGGGTTGCATCTTGAGACGAACCGGATCAGCGCGAAGCTCGGCCGCGGGAAGCATACGACCCGGCATGTGGAACTCATTCCGCTCGAGGGCGGAGGCTTTGTGGCGGATACGCCGGGTTTCAGCCAGTTGGACTTTCTGGAGCTTGGGGTCGAGGAACTCGGCTCCTGCTTCCGGGAATTCCGCGAATATGCCGATCAATGCAAATTTCGCGGCTGCACCCACTTGCATGAACCGGGCTGCAAAGTCATCGAAGCGAAGGAAAGCGGCCGCATCGCGACAAGCCGCTATGAGCATTATGTGCAATTTCATGCGGAAATGAAAGACAAAAAACGGAGGTATTAATTATGCTAACGATCGCACCATCTATTTTATCAGCCGATTTCGCCAAACTGGCCGCGGAAATTCAAGATGTGGAACGCGGAGGCGCCGATTGGATTCATGTCGATGTCATGGACGGGCAGTTCGTCCCGAACATTACGATTGGGCCGCTCATCGTCGAAGCGATTCGCCCGCATACTGCGCTGCCGCTCGACGTGCATCTTATGATCGAAAAGCCGGAGTTGTACGTACCCGCCTTCGCGAAGGCCGGAGCGGATTGGATTACCGTCCATGCCGAAGCGTGCACCCATCTGCATCGCGTCGTTCACTCCGTTAAGGAGCTTGGCGTCAAGGCAGGCGTCGCGATCAATCCGGCAACGCCGCTGGCCGCGGTGGAGGAGATCCTCGACGATATCGATCTCATTCTCGTTATGACGGTCAATCCGGGATTCGGCGGACAAAAATTCATTTCCGGAACGCTATCCAAAATTAGACGCCTGCGCAGCCTGTTGAACGAGAAGGGCTTGCAACATGTGCATATCGAAGTGGACGGGGGCATTCAAGCGGAAACGGCTCCTGAGGTATATGCCGCAGGAGCGAACGTGCTGGTAGCCGGGAGTGCGATATTCGGCCATCCGGACAGGAAAGCGGCGATCGACGCGATTCGCGCAAGCGTTCGGCGCGAAGGGGACTAGAACGACTTGACCAAGACGTTGTCGTTTATCGTAAGCAGCGTTTTATGCGGAACGCTGCTTGGCTTATACTCGATCCTGCCGTTTCCCGTCAGTATGATCGCGTCGCTGGCCGCCATCTTTTTAGGCATCCGGTTTTTTAAAAATTTCGAATCCGTCAAGATGCGCATCGGTTTCATCGCGTCGGCCGTCGTCATTTATTTTATATTCATTATCGTATTGGCATTTGTGAATTATATTCGGGAACATCCGATTCCCGTATGAGGAATAGGGCATGCGTTCCCCGCATACATATGTTTACATAGCGAAGGTTCGAAGTTAGCGGGGAGGGTGAAGCATGAAATTTTACACGTTCAAATTGCCGAAGTTTTTGGGAGGATTCGTGAAGGCAATCTTAAATACGTTCCATAAAAATTAACAAGCGTATTCAATGAGTTATGGATGTGCCGACCGGGGTCGACAACTGCAGCGGTGACCGCAAACTTTATTGAATTTAAACGTAGAAAAAGCACCTGTCGGCCAGGTGCTTTTTGTCCTGCATATTCATCGTAATGGATTACACGCGCGTTACTTTGCCGGCTTTCAGAGCGCGAGTGCTGACGTAGACACGTTTCGGCTTGCCGTCTACCAAAATCCGAACTTTTTGTACGTTTACGCCCCAAGTGCGTCTATTTTTATTATTCGCGTGAGACACGTGATTTCCGCTTCCCGGTTTTTTGCCTGTTACATAGCATTTGCGAGACATATTGTTACACCTCCTTGTATGAAGACCCTGCATAAAACAATACTTAAATATAATAGCATAGCCAAAAAAGCTTCGTCAACTCAAATAAAAACTTTATTTATTTATCCATTATCTTATAGTACAATGTTGATTAGTCCATAATACTCAAGAAGGAGTGGATAAGGATGGCCATTCAACTCGGTACGGAATATGGGAAGATAAACATATCGGACAATGTCGTGTCGATCCTGGCAGGTTCGGCAGCTTTGGAATGTTATGGGCTCGTAGGCATGGTTTCGCGCAAGCAGTTGAAAGACGGAATTACCGAACTGCTTGGCCGCGAAAATTTAACGCGCGGCGTAGAGGTACGCAGGGAAAACGATCAAGTCCAAATCGATCTGTACATCATTGTCAGTTATGGAACAAAAATATCGGAAGTTGCGCATAACATTCAGGTTAAAGTGAAATATGTGTTGAACGAAGTTCTAGGGCTTCACGTCGATGTCGTCAACGTTTATGTGCAAGGCGTCCGCGTATCAAGTTAGGAAGGGGAATTCACGGTTGAGGAAGCTTTCATTAAATGGAGCAGATTTTACGAACATGGTATTGGCAGGTGCCGAGCGGCTGCATGAGCAAGCGGATCATGTCAATTCATTGAATGTATTTCCGGTTCCGGACGGAGATACGGGAACGAACATGAACTTGACGATGACTGCCGGAGTGGGCGAATTAAAGGCCAAATCTTCGCCTTCGATCGGCAAATGCGCCGAAGTGCTCTCCAAGGGACTGCTTATGGGCGCGCGAGGGAATTCGGGCGTTATTTTGTCGCAGTTGTTTCGAGGTTTCAGCCGGGCTGTGGCCGGTCTGGACGAGGTGGATGCGGCGCAGTTCGCAGGAGCGCTGCAAAGCGGTGTCGATACGGCTTATAAAGCGGTCGTCAAGCCTGTCGAAGGCACGATATTAACGGTAGCGAAGGAAGCGGCGAAGCATGCGGTGTCGCACGCGCGGCGCCATCCGGATGTTATCGAATTGATGAGGGAAGTATGCGGCAAAGCCCAGGAGGCGCTGGCGAGAACGCCCGAACAGCTGCCTGTGCTGAAGCAAGTAGGCGTTGTCGATTCCGGCGGGCAAGGTTTGGTTTATATTTACGAAGGCTTCATGAAGGCGTTGGAGCAAGGCGCCGTACCGTTCGCCGCGGAACATGCCGCTCCGGCCGAACGGTCGGTCAAGCCGGCGGAAGATAGCGCCGTACCGGATATTCGCGTGAGCCGTCAATCGGCACAGTCGAAATTGGCAACGGAAGATATCGAGTTTCTGTACGATATGGAGTTTTTCATCAATTTGAAACTGGGTAATTTTTCCTCGAAACCCTTTGACGAGCAACATTTTAGGAAAGCGCTTGCAAAAAATGGGGATTCGATTATTGTGATTGCCGACGACGAAATCGTCAAAGTGCATGTTCATTCCAAAGCTCCGGGAGATGTGCTGACCCAGGCGTTGCAATTCGGCGAATTGACGAAAATCAACATTTTGAACATGCGCGAGCAGCATCGCGATTTGCTCGCCGACGGCGGCGACGTCGCTCCGATGCCGGAGTTGTATGCCGCAATCTCGTCTGAACCGGCCAGAGTCGAAGTCAGCGCGGAACCGCCGGCGGAAGAAATGGCGCCGTACGGCATCATTGCCGTCGCGTCCGGCAAAGGCATTACCGACATCTTCACCTCGCTAGGCGTCGATATCGTATTGACCGGCGGACAGACGATGAACCCGAGTACGGAAGACTTCGTCAAAGCGATCGATTCGATCGCCGCGCAGCATCTGTTCCTGCTGCCGAACAATTCCAATATTATATTGACCGCGCAGCAAGCGAAAGATTTGACGGATCGCAACGTTACGGTCATCCCTTCGAAGACGATTCCGCAAGGAATTGCCGCGGCGATTGCATTCCAAGAGGATGAAATGCCGGAAGCGAACGAAGAAGCGATGTCGCAGGCGATCGCGAGCGTACAAACCGGACAAGTAACGTACGCCGTGAGAGATACGAACTTTGACGATTTGGAGATTAAGGCCGGCAACTATATCGGCATTCACAACTCGAAAATTGTTGCCGCTACGGAATCTATAACGGAAACTTGCAAGCGTCTGCTGGATCATTTGCTGGAAGGCGGCGCCGAAATCGTTACGGTTTTGACCGGAGAGGATGCGGATGAGGCGGTAACCGAGGAACTCGTACAATGGCTTCATGAAGCGCATCCCGATGTGGAAGTCGAGATGCATGAAGGCGGACAACCCGTGTATCATTTTCTCTTTTCGGTTGAATAAACGAAGGAAGATCGTCTAAGGGATTGCGCTGAACTTATTATATGAATAATGAGGAGGGACCGTATGGGGAAAATTCGAATCGTTACCGACAGTACGTCCGACATCCCGCGCGAGGTGCGGGAGAGGTGGGGCATCACCATGATCCCGCTGAAAGTTCATTTCGGCGAGGAGGAGTATTCGGACGCCGTTACGATCGAGCCCGCACAATTTTACGAAAAACTGCAGCAAGCGAGCAAATTGCCGACGACGTCTCAGCCTTCGCCCGTTGACTTTGTGGAAGTGTATGAGCGGCTTGGCGCTGAACCCGGCACGGAAATTATTTCGTTTCATCTCTCGGCGGCGCTAAGCGGCACATACCAATCGGCCGTCTTAGCCAAATCGATGTTGGAGGACAAGATCGACGTTACGATTATCGATTCAAAGTCCGCATCGTACGGATTTGGCATGTTGGTCGTGACTGCCGCCCGGTTGGCCGCGGAAGGGAAGAGCAAGGAAGAAATTTTGGAAGCGGTCGAAACGCTCCGCCAGCGCAGGAAACTATATTTTCTCGTCGATACGTTGGAATATTTGCAAAAAGGCGGACGTATCGGAAAAGCTTCGGCGATGCTCGGCACGATTCTAAATATTAAGCCGATTCTGTCGATTGACGATGAAGGCGAAGTCCATGCGGTCGAAAAGGTGCGCGGCCATAAAAAAGCGGTAGCGCGCATTATCGAGTTGTTAAAAGGCAATTTAGGGAGCATGAGGGTCAATATTACGATCGGATACGCGACCGATCGAAGCGAAGCCGAGGCGATGGAGGCGCAATTGCGCGAACATTTCGACGTTGCGGAAGTCGATTATACGCTGATCGGCTCCGTGATCGGCACACACGTAGGGCCCGGCGTTATAGCGGTGTTCATGAGTCCCGCCTAAAGCGAAGTAATGAGGGAATAAGATGGAACTACATAACATTTCGATTCGAAAAGTACATGGCGTGACAGCTCTGAAGGAACAAGAGCTTCACGCCTTCGGCATCTGTACGGTCGACGATCTGCTTGAATATTTCCCGTACCGTTACGAAGACTACCGCCTGCGGAATCTATCCGAGGTTAAGGATGGGGAGAAAATTACCGTGCTCGGAAAAATCGTAGGCGTGCCGGTGCTGCAGCGATACGGGCGAAATAAATCGCGTTTGAGCTGCAAAGTGATGATTGAGCAATGGATGGTGACGGCGACTTGGTTTAACCGCCATTTCCTGCGCGATCAGCTTACGGTCGGCAGGGAAATCGTCATGACAGGGAAATGGGAGCAGAAAAGGATGCAGTTAACCGTGGGCGAATCCGAATTTCCGGATCGCGGCGGAGGCCGCTCGGGCACGCTGCAGCCTGTCTATTCCGTCGGCGGCAAAATAACGCAGGCATGGATGCGCAAGACGATGACGCAAGCGTTGACGCAGTTCGGAGCGATGATCGAGGAAGTGCTTCCGCAGCCGCTCGTTGCTAAATACGGTTTTATGCCCCGGAAACAGGCGATTGCGCATATCCATCAGCCGCAGGATGCGGCGGAAGGCGGGCTGGCCCGCAAACGGATGGTATACGAGGAATTGTTTCTGTTTCAGCTGAAACTGCAAGCGTTCCGCGCTCTAACGCGCAACCGGATGGACGGAGCCGCGCAAGCGGTGGATAACGCAACGGTTCGTCAATTTACGCGCAGTTTGCCGTATGAATTGACGGACGCGCAGAAGCGGGCGGTTCTCGAAATTTTGAACGATATGCGCGCCCCATATTGCATGAACCGTCTGCTTCAAGGCGATGTAGGCTCGGGCAAAACTGCGGTGGCGGCGATCGCTTTGTATGCGACGGTAAAGGCCGGGTATCAAGGAGCGCTTATGGTGCCGACGGAAATATTGGCCGAGCAGCATAGCAGATCGCTGCAGCAAATGTTCGCGCCTCATGGCATCGAAGTCGGCCTGCTTACGGGCAGCTTGACGGAACGCAAACGGCGCGAATTGCTCGGCGCGCTGCAAATGGGCATCATCGATATCGTTGTCGGTACGCACGCGCTCATTCAGGAGGACGTGTTTTTCCGCCAATTGGGATTGGTCGTTACGGACGAGCAGCACCGGTTCGGCGTCAATCAGCGCAGCATATTGCGGAGGAAAGGGATGAATCCGGACGTGCTGACGATGACGGCGACGCCGATTCCGCGTACGCTCGCCATTACGGCGTTCGGGGATATGGACGTATCGACGCTGTCGGAGCGGCCGAAGGGACGCAAACCGATCATTACTTATTGGGTCAAGCACGATATGCTGGACCGGGTGCTCGGCTTTATTCGCAAGGAAGTCGATCAAGGCCGGCAAGCTTATATGATATGTCCGCTGATTGAGGAATCGGACAAGCTCGACGTGCAGAACGCCATCGATCTGCACGTGCAAATGCAGCAGGCGCTGCCGCAATACCGGATCGGCTTGCTGCACGGCCGGATGGCGGCGCAGGAGAAGGAGGAAGTGATGCGCATGTTCAGCGAAGGCAGCGTACATGTGCTTATCTCCACCACGGTCGTTGAAGTTGGAGTCGACGTGCCGAATGCGACGCTTATGATCGTCATGGATGCCGACCGGTTCGGCTTGTCGCAGCTTCATCAGCTGCGCGGACGTGTCGGCCGGGGCGAGCATCAATCGTATTGCGTGCTGATCGCCGATCCGAAATCGGAGGTAGGCCAGGAACGCATGCAGGTGATGACGGAGACGGACGACGGGTTCGAAGTGTCGCGCCGGGATTTGGAACTGCGCGGGCCGGGCGATTTTTTCGGTACGAAACAAAGCGGGTTGCCGGAATTTCGGCTTGCCGATATGGTGAGCGATTTTGCCGTACTGGAACAGGCCAGGGACGATGCGGCGGCGCTTGTGGCGGAAGAACGCTTCTGGACGGCTGCGGAATATGCGCCGCTGCGCCGTTTCTTGCAGCGCGAACAAATTTTCCAGGGCGATCTGTTGGATTGATCAATTAGCCAAGCTATGCGGCATATACTTGGAAAATAGGTCTTTTCCAGGAGGTGCTCGCGTTGAGCTATCATAAATACGGCATCGATCCGGCCTTGGT
The DNA here is from genome assembly GCF_918697855.1 of Paenibacillus sp. CECT 9249. NCBI lineage: Bacteria > Bacillati > Bacillota > Bacilli > Caryophanales > Paenibacillaceae > Paenibacillus > Paenibacillus sp. CECT 9249. The sequence continues at coordinate 106,990 of NZ_CAKKLI010000014.1, forward strand.
CGAGCGCGTGAAGCTGAAAATGAAAAATCCCGTCGTCAAAGACAGGATGAAGCAGTTAATGAACGGAGTGACGAAATACGATCTTCAGGATCGCGTCAAAGTCCGCAGGCTGCTGAAGACGGCTTGCGGCATTTTGCATGAAAGATTGACCAGTGTGCAGGAAGAACAAATCGTATCGTTCGTTATCGATCAAAAAATCGATCCGAATAATACGTTTCATCTGTTAAAGCTATGGGGCATGTTCAGGTAATGCGCCGGGGCATCGAACAAGCGTCTTCTTCGAGAGAGGCGCTTGTTTGCGTATTGGCGTTTTTTTGGGCGATTCCTTTCGGAAAAGACGTTGACTTGGAAACGGCAGATCGTTACAATGAACTTAAGTTAGTTAGTTGGATAACTTACATATGCGAGGGAGATGAACCTATGGCGAAACCGAATGTCGTTTCGAAAGCGGATTTGCTTGCTTCAGCCAAGCGTTGCATTGCAGAAGACGGAATCGGCAAGCTCACGCTCAAGGCGGTTGCCGAGGGAGCGGGCGTTACGCAAGGCACGGTATTTTATCACTTTCGTACGAAAGATCAGCTATTGTTCGAAATTGTCAAAGATTTATGCGAATCTTCATGGAACGATTTGAATAACCGGACCGTTTCGCTCGAGTGCAGGGAGGGGATCGGGCAAGCGCTGCAATCCGCCCGAAGCCGCTGCCAATACCGATCTTTTTACCATCAATTGTTTTATTCGCTTGTAGTCGCCGGTTTTCAGCAAGCCGATATTCGCAAACAACTCGGGACATTGCTTCGGATGGAAAACGACCGCCTCAGCCAATTGCTGGACGGCGCGGGACAGAGAACGGAAGAACTGCCGTCCGGGACGGCCGCGATTCTTATCAATGCGCTGATTGACGGTTTAGCGCTGCAAGCTCTGTTGAACGAGGATTTTCCCGTCGACGATGCGTACGATGCGGTCGAGCGGCTTTGCAACTTATGGTTTGACGCAAGCGAATAGGGAGGGATTGCAATGATTTTTTTTGCGATATTCGGTTTTTTGTTATGGCTGGCCGCTACGCTCGTTTTCAGGTTCGGCGGTTCGGTCTTGCTCGATCCCGGCAATATGACGTTGATTGTTGTCCTTTTTGCCGTCGTTCTGGCGATGCGGCCCGTCTTAATCGGGTTGTTCAAGTTGCGAAACGTTTCCCGCGGCGAACGTATGCATGCTGCCGTCTCGGTGGCTGTCCCCGGCATGCTGCTGGACATGTTCAGTATTGCTTGGTACCAAACGGTCTTTCCCGGGTTGACCGCGGAACAACTTCCGCTTCTGTGCGCATGGCTTTTCTGGGCGTACGCGATCATGATCCTCTCCGGCTTGCAACGGGGAAAAGGTCGGACGTAGCGTCTCCTATCTGCTTCGGCTTCTCTCCCGAATGAATTCCGCGGCCACTTCGGAGTCGTCGAATGGCAGCTTGTCCGTTTTAACGATTTGGACCGTCTCATGCCCTTTGCCGGCAATAATGACGCAATCCTGCGTCCCTGCCGCATGGATCGCGTGGCGAATCGCTTCCCTGCGGTCTGTAATGCGCAAACAGCGGTCGGCGAAAGGATTCGCGCCCAGCCCTCGCGCCATCTCGTCAATAATGCGATCCGGATCTTCGGAACGGGGATTGTCGGACGTTAGAATCGCGAGGTCGGACCATTGCGCGGCGATTTGCGACATCATGGGACGCTTCTCCCGATCGCGGTCGCCTTCGCAGCCGAAGACGCAAATCAGCTTGCCGCTCGTCAGTTCGCGCGCCGTTCTCAAAGCCTTTTCCAGCCCGTCGGGATTATGCGCGTAATCGACAATAACCGAAAAGTCTTGTCCGCTGCGTATCGGTTGGAACCGGCCCTTCACCCCCATAAACGACGCAAGGCCTGAGCGAATACGCTCGACGGGCACGCCTTCGATGAGGCAAACGGCAATCGCGGCCAGCGCGTTGTAAATATTAAACCAGCCGACAATGTTTAAACGGATCGGAAACGCGCCCCGAAACGTATTCGCCGTAAACGTCATCCCGTCCGGCATCGTTCGTATGTCGCTCGCCCATACGTCGGCGGGATGGCGGATTCCGTATGTGACGAGGGTCGCGGAAGTTTGTTCGGCGATATATTGTGCCGCGGGGTCGTCCGTATTTAATACGGCCGTCTTCGGCGGCGCCCCGAATTTATTGCCGAGTTGAGCGAACAAGAGCGCTTTCGTATGAAGATATCGATCCATCGTTCGGTGGTAATCCAAATGATCATGCGTTAAATTGGTGAATACCGCCGTTTTGAAATCGCAGCCTCTCACTCTGCCCATATCGATCGCTTGAGACGAAACTTCCACAACGGCGTATTCGGCCCCATGCTTTTTCATATCGTGCAAATAGCGCTGCAACTCCAACGATTCGGGCGTCGTATTTACCGTTTTCTCCTGATGCTCGCCAATACGCATGTACATTGTACCGATTAAGCCGGTTTTTTGGCCGTAACGGTTCAGGATCGTTTCGATCATATGGGTTGTCGTGGTCTTGCCGTTTGTGCCGGTCACGCCGATCAGCTTCAAACGATGGGAAGGATGCCCGTAAAATGCGTCGGCCATAACGGCGAGAGCCCGCCGGGTGTCGCGCACTTGTACGATCGTTATCGGATCGGACAATCCGGCCATTTCCCGGTCGGTCATCAAGGCAACGGCTCCATTCGCTATCGCTTCGGCCGCGAATCGATGGCCGTCGACCGTCAAGCCGGGAATGCAGACGAACAGATCTCCCTGCTTCACCTGTCGGGAATCGACGACGATGCGGTTAATCTCAATATGCGGGTCGCCGGAAATTCGTGTCGTGACGAGTCCGATCAATAACGAAGATAACTTCATGCCAATCCCCTGACTTTGCGAATTTTTCACTTTATTTTTTGACAATCGGAGCCATTTTATCCGAATCGTTTTGCAAGAGACTTTGGGTTTGCGCTTTTCACAGTCGATTGATAAGGGACCCCTGATTCGGGCAAGCTAAATTAAGTTTTCTTCCTATCCATCTTAATTATGGAGGACGGATGACATTGAAGAACCGAACCCCGACCCAAAAAACCTCCCGGAAAGCACAGGCGGCGCTGCAAGGGAAGCTGTCAGGCGTAAAAAAAATTTTCCCGTTCCTGGGCCCGGCATTCATAGCGGCTGTTGCCTATATTGATCCCGGCAACTTTGCAACAAACATTACAGCGGGGTCGAAATACGGATATCTTTTGCTGTGGGTCATTGTCGTCTCCAATTTAATGGCGGTACTCATTCAATCCCTGTCGGCTAAGCTGGGCATCGCAACAAGGAAAAATTTGCCCGAGGTAGCACGAGAACGAATACCTAAATTCGTTTCCGTTCTTTTATGGATTCAAAGCGAACTTGTCATTATTGCAACGGATTTGGCGGAATTTATAGGGGCTGCGTTAGGATTATATTTATTATTTCATATTCAGATGGTTCCGGCTGCCGCGATTACAGCTGTCGGATCATTTGCCATATTGGAGTTTCAGCGGCGGGGATACCGTACTTTTGAGGCCGTCATCGGCTCCATGGTTTTTATTGTCGTATTGGCGTTTGCGGTCCAAATCTTTTTGGTGAAACCCGATTTTGCCGCTGTGACCAAAAGTATATTTACGCCAAGGTTTCAAGGGACGGATAGCATTCTGCTCGCTGCCGGCATATTGGGCGCGACGGTGATGCCGCATGCCATTTACCTGCATTCTTCGCTTACCCAAAATCGGGTCGTCGGAAAGAACGAGAAAGAAAAAAAGCAAATTTTCAAATTTGAGCTTATCGATATTATTATAGCAATGGTCGTCGCGGGGGCGATCAATATGAGCATGCTGGTCGTGTCGGCGGCATTGTTTCATAAATACGGCTTGTTTATAGAAGATTTAAGTATTGCTTTCGACGAATTTCATAAGTATGTCGGACCGACTGCTTCGATTTCATTCGCTCTCGGTTTGCTTATAGCGGGATTATCAAGTTCCGCCGTCGGTACATTGTCGGGCGATATCGTCATGCAAGGGTTTATTAACAAACGAATCCATTTATATATCCGAAGAGCGATTACGATGATTCCGCCGCTGCTAATCATTATTTCAGGCGTCAATCCGACGAATGCGCTAGTGATAAGCCAAGTCGTGCTTTCATTTGGAATTGCTTTTGCGCTGGTACCGCTCATTATGTTTACAAGCAATAGGAATATTATGGGGGGATTAGTGAATCGCCGCTTGACAACGATATTGGCTTGGATCATCGCTTTTTTAGTCGTCCTATTGAACATATTTCTTTTATTTGAAACATTGTTTTAATGGCAGTAACGATTATTCGTTTGCACTCATTCGGCCGGCCAATTCTTTCACATATTTGGACAATCGAATGCTGATTTCCGAACGCATAACATCCCGAACCATTCCAAAGCGTTCCTCGTATCCTCTGCAAATAAAACGGTGATATATTACCATATCCGCTTGCTCGTCATTCATGATTTTAATATTACGCCTTGACAATTCGCGGCGCAGTCTGTACAAATCCGCACTTATTCGGTTCATTAATACCCGGCCTGCGGTCAAATAAAGCTGCTTTAGAAGATTGGAACGGTTCTCTATGTCTTCGATGCTCTTTTGTACCATGCTTAACATGTACGGAAGCAGGATACAGTCCCGGATCATGATCAACTCGTCCTCCGTAGGCCGTTTCCGGGAGTTCTTTGCGTCGTGGCGATGTTCGTATTGTTCTTGATGCTCGGTAAGCAGCATTTTGGACTTCCACCGTTCGTTGCCGTCCAGTTTGCTCATTTGTAATGGCCTCCAATCTGTTCCGCCCGCTCGCGGGCTACTCCGGACTGTAGTAACGACGATGCCCTCATAATAGCGGCGCTGCCGTATTTATCCTTAATCTCATCCGTTACTCTTTCCAGGCGGTATGCCTTGATTCGGTCGTCGAAAAAAGTAAGCTGAATAACGTTATCGTCTGTCAACTCGGTCAATGCAACATAGAGATGGCTAACGGGCATGCCGCTCCAATGTTTACGGAAAATTCCGAGAGCCGCCGATGCGACTTCATGTGAAAGGGAGGTAGGATGAGGAATCGTTACCTGTCTATGAAACGAGGCCGAACGTTGGCCATCCGTTTCCGCCGCTCCGACGGACACGACCCGCCCGATATAACCCAGCCTTCTGCTGCGGCGGCAAACCTCCACCACCAATTCCAGCAGCACAACCTCAATATCTTCCATCTTCCGATAAAGGCTGTTTCTGAGCGCCTTGCCGTGGCTAACCGATTTTAATTGATTGCGAATGCTTGCCACGACAGGGCTGGGGTCTATTCCACGCGCCGTCTGCCAATAATATTCCGCCTGTATATCGCTTTGTTTACCCATCTCCTGCCGCATGCGCCTTTTAAAATCATTCAGTTCCAGACGTGCAATGTCGCCGATCGTGCAAAGACCCATGCGCGTAAAATGCCGAGTCATTCGGGAAGCGACCATAAACATTCGATGCACCGGCAACGGCCATAATACGGATTCCAAATTGTCGAAGCCAAGTTTAAAGATGCCTTTGGACGTCTTTTTGGCAAAATTGTCGGTAGCCATTTTGGCCAACACTTTCGTTGGTCCAATTCCGCAACGCGTCCAAACTCCCGTCGATAGCAGGACATGCGTTTGGATCTCGCGGGCAATCTCCTCCGGCGCCCCGAAATAACCGATAGAACCTGTAATATCAAGAAACTGTTCGTCAATGGAATAAGGTTCGACCTGGTCCGTAAAGGACTCGAAGATCTCGGTAAGAAGCAAGGATATGGTGATATAAGTTTGCATTCGGGGCCGTATGACGATCAAATCGGAACATTTCGCAAGCGCCTCGCCCACTCTTTCGGCCGTTGTTACGCCGCGTGATTTGGCCACCGGGCAAGCGGCCAGAATGATTCCGGATTTTCTGGAAGGGTCGCCTACGGCTACCGGCTTGTTTTTTAAGTCCGGCCGGCCCGCCTTTTCAATCGAGGCATAGAATGATTGTCCGTCAATTAACATAATGGTTCGCTCTTGATGCATGGCAATTCACTCCTATAATCGATTCGGAGAAGTGCTAACAAAGTCGGTACACGCCGCCCAATACGAACGTGTATTCTTATTATATACAGAATGTACGTTCGTAATGCAATGGGAATAATTAGAATGTAAAAATCGCCAAGATACTCCTAAATCTACAGCAAATAAGTTATCGATAAAGCAGCAAAAAGAAGAAGGCAGGGGAAGCGAGCGAGGTTTTGTCAAAAATTTCAATTCTGAAGATACCGGGTAAGCCCCCTTTCGATGTCGGACTTCACGACACTCCACAGCATGGACAATTTGCGGTGGTATCCGCGGCAAAGATAAAGGGCTTCGATGCCATTTGCCGTTCGATTCTCCTCATATACGCGAATGCCGCGCGTCTTCAGCCTGTTTCTGATTCGTACCAAATCTTTGTGGGTTTGATCTTGCACCTGGCGCAGATGGTTAATATAGACTTCGGGCATCTTTAAACGGACGGTTCCAAGAACGTTAATATCCCGCTCCAGTACATCGAGCAAGATCGGGAGCAGCACGTATTGTTTGACGAGCAGGAAATCTTCTTCCGTTTGCTGGGGAACGGTTTTCATGCGAACACTTCCTTAACGGTTGTATAATTTATTCCAATAATCAAACATATGTTCCTGTTATGATTATATTCAGAATAGCGAATACGGATTCTCATTTCAAGCGGAATTTTCGCGATTTGCAAAAAATAAACCAACACCCCGTCCGCGAGCGCGGGGGCAGGGTGTTGGGAGCGCACGGTGCTTATGCGCAATTTGCTCGACCGTCGGCATGATCGCATGCAGCCGATCGATGTGGGCCGCGGCGGCATATACCGCATTCGCCAGCGCCGCCTGCTGTTTGCCTTGCCGTTGGTTGGCGTGATTGAATATATTTAAAAGTTCGGGGTAGTTCGCAAATAAGAGCTTGTAAAATGTTTCCGTAATAGCCCGGCCGTTCGTCTCCAACACCGGTACAGTCGATTTAATGATATCGTTCGTTGATTCAACATCGTTCATCCCTCTTTTTCCATCGTATAATGTGTTGCATCCCTTGGCATATCGCCATGAGTCCCAGTATAGTACCGGTAAAGGGAGTGAATTGTGATCTAAGTCACAGAAAAAACGGCCGAAAGGTGAACGTTTCCGATACAAAAACCGCCTTTATTAGACAAAATATTCTGAAAATTCTTTCTTCTTAAACGATGCATGTTGTGGTATAATAAATGTATCATTTCAAAAAAAGAAAGGATCAGGATACCATGTGTCCCCGAAGGACGAATTCCCAAAGGACAGTCTGGAAACGTTATGATCTCTCCTACACTTAGCTTCGTCATTGGTTGATATGTCGGCTTGCCAACAACCAATTACGAAAGAAGAGTGTGATGATGCGAAGGATGAAGTCCTCGAAGTTTCTTCACGTGGTTGGTTGTACGTTTGAAACGAAACCAACGACGATAAGAGGGAACTTATATGAGGAGAAAAGAAGAACGGATTCAACAGGGTAAACAAATTGCTGTCATTTTAATCGGTACGTTTATTTTGGCTTTTAGTTACTATCACATCAATTTTCAGAATAATTTGGCGGAAGGAAGCTTTGTCGGTTTGGCATTGCTGGGCAAGTACGCGTTTGACTGGTCGCCTGCGATTACGATGCTGATGCTCGATATTCCGATCATTGTCGCTGCGATGTTTGTGAAAGGGCGCAATTTTTTGCTCAATACGGTAATTGCCGCAGCCTCGCTGTCCATATTTTACGATTTGTTCGAGCGCTTCTCGCCTTTGGTCATGGACTTTCGCCATAATATGCTCATCGCGGCGATATTGTCGGGCGTAACGACCGGATTCGGAGCCGGGATCGTGCTTCGCTTCGGCGGAGCGACGGGCGGCGACGACATCTTGGCTTTATTTCTGAGCAAGTGGACCGGAATTTCAATCGGAACGATGTTCATATTGTTTGACGTGATCGTATTATTGCTGTCGCTTGTTTATTTGCCGATCGCCGAAACATTGTATACGATTCTTGCGGTCAGCATCGCAGGGAAAATGATTACATGGACCGTTCACTACGGCGTGAAAGGAAAGATTGCATTGCCGGTTAGGAACGGGTAAGAAAGCAGGGAGATAAGGCGTTGGACATTTTTTTGACAAAAGAATTAGAATAAGAAAGCGCACGGATCGGCAACGATTTGATGCGCTTTTTTTTGTTTCCGCCCGCTTCCGCTGGGCAAACACACCTATTTGACGCTCGCATATGATACAATGGATAGTTGCAGACAGAAAGGAGAGGTTCGAATATGTTCGGCACAACGAGACATTTTTTTGCGGAAGGGAATACGGCGCGGGGTTTGCACAGCTTGTACGAATCGGCTTTTCGGGGGCTGCGGCATGTCATTGTGCTGCAAGGAGAACCGGGAACGGGGAAATCTTCGCTCATTCGCCGTATCGCAGAGGATATGTCGGGTCGAGGGCAACGCTTGGAACTGTTCCATAGCCCGCGGGATCCGGAAACGCTGGACGGGTTGATCGCGGCCGATTTGCGGATCGGCGTCGTCGACGGCTCTGCCTTTGCCGATGCGAAGACGGCGCTGCCGGGGACGGCCGTGCAAACTTTCGATTTCGGAGAAGCCGTAGACGCGGGGCGATTGGCCGACCGCCGGGAGGAAATTGCAAATTTGCTGGAGCGAATCGGTACGGAGCATCGTGAGGCGTACGAATGCTTTCAGCGCGCTTTGCGCATCCATGACGAATGGGAACAGATTTATATCGGGAACATGTCGTTCGAGAAGGCGGATCGGGTCGTAGAGGAGCTTATGGCCGAATTATTCGGCGATAGCGGCCAAGGGACGAACGAAGCAGGCGGCATAAGGCATTTATTCCTTGGAGCGGCGACGCCCCAGGGAGCTGTCGATTATGTGCCCAACATTACGGAGGGGGCGAGCAAGCGAATTTTTATCAAGGGACGTCCGGGTTCCGGCAAGTCGACAATGCTGAAAAAGCTGGCCGCCGAAGCCGAGAAACGCCGCTTTCACGTGGAAATGTTCCATTGCGGCTTCGACCCGAACAGTATCGATATGGTGATCGTCCCGGAGCTCGGGACGGCGATTTTCGACAGTACAGCTCCTCATGAGCACAATCCGAGCAGGGAAGGCGACGAAATCCTCGATATGTACGAGCGGACGATGGAACCGGGAACCGACGAACGGTATAGGGAGCAGTTGGCGCGGGTGAAGTCGGACTATTCGGCTGCCATGAAGCAGGCGACGGCCTGCTTGGCTGCCGCCTATTCGCTGCGTCTTCGGCTGCGGGCCGTTTACGCGACCGCAACCGATTATACGGTGGTAGACTGTATAGGCGGGCAAGTGCTTAAGGAAATGGAACGGTTGGCGGGCACGGCTTATAACGAAAGCGCGGGCGTATCCGGTTAGGCTGTAAGCATCTCTTGCGGCACCCTGAGAGGTGCCGTATTTTTATGGAGATATGATGGCAAACTAGGAACAAATATCAAAAACGAAATGGTTTGATGAGTCTCCCGTTTGAAGAAAAGAAACCGCGACGAAAGAGGCGTAACAAGCAAGCATGGACGGCGTTTATATCAAAGAGACGAGATGTTTTAAGACATCAAGAGTGTTTCCCTTGGACGTCAACAATCATGAAACGATGTTCGGGGGCAAATTAATGTCCTATATCGACGACATCGCTTCCATATCCGCTTCCAAACTGTGTCGTGTCACTGCGGTAACGGCTTCTACCGATTCGGTCGATTTTCTCTATCCGATTCGTCCCACCGATTCCGTTTCTTTGGAATCGTTCGTCACCTGGACGGGAAGAACTTCGATGGAAGTGTTCGTGAAAGTCATTACGGAAGATTTACGAACCGGAGAGCGGAAAATAGCGGCCACCTCTTTTTTGACGTTCGTGGGGCTCGACGAGCATAACAAAGCCGTGCCGGTGCCGAAGGTCATTCCCGAAACGGAAGAGGAGCATAAAATGCACGAAACCGCGCCGCAACGGGCGGAAATGCGGAAAATCAGAAGAGAAGAAAGCAAAAAATTCGCCGACTATCTGCTCACGAAATATCCATGGGAATAACAAGGGACGTCAGAACAAAGAATGGAGTACGAACATGTCCGCTAAGCGGGCATGTTTTTTTTTGTTCATTTGCCTGCAAGACAGAGTCAGTCCTAATGTAAATATTTACCTTTTAATTTAATTAAACTTTAATGTTCATTTAATGCTGCTTTCAGACTCGGTCTGTACAGTACAAACTAACACAAAAAAAGGAGGGATTAACATGTGATCCCATAAGAGAACTCGAAGCTTTGTTCAAAGAGATACCTAAAATGAAAACGTCTATATATGGAGGGATAGGAAATGAAATGGAATAAAAAAAATGTATTGGTTCTTTTGGCGCTTGCAGTGATGTTGGTGGCGGCAGGATGTTCGGGCAGTGCGGATCCCGGGTCCGTAGACGATACGAATTCGGGCGTGGAACAAGGCGATACGACAACGGACGGCATGACTGACGTTCCGGAAGGCGGCACGGAGGATACGGGGGGCATGACCGATACAGGTGACACGGGAGAGGCTCCAACGGATTCCAATGTGGAGGACCCGGCGGCGGATAGCGGAGATGCGCCGGCGAATGACGAGGATGCGGCAACGGATGCTCCTGCGGAATCGTCCGACGATATGCCGGCGGATGGGCAATGATAAGAGGTTGTTCAAAAAGTCCACTTTTGATCACGAAGAGTATATTGGGAGCGGAATCGACATCGAATCTTGCATTCACCCTCGAAGTCCGGTGCTCATGTAGGTTTTGCCTACACTCCGCTCCTCCTTCTTCGGGTTCTCGCAACCTTCTCGGTGCTGAAAAGTCGACTTTTAGAACACGCACTATAAGAATGGCAATAACATAATTTAATCTAATTTTAATATAGGCGTAATTTTGTTTTAATGTTGCGCCGGTATACTGTAACTATGTAATCGTGAAAAAGAGTAATCTAGGGGAAGGATAGTTATGAAACCGGATAAAATAACCGTATCACTCTTGTCGTGCGCCGTGTTGCTCGCAGCGATCCATCATTCCGCCAAAGCCCGGACGAATGAACATTCGGACGCTTGCGGCGAACCGCCGGCTTCCGAGACAACCTTATCGCAAGTTGGTAAGAAAACGGAATAAATCCGGTGTTTTCAGACCGTCCCCTTTCCAAATATATTGCTTTCGGCGATTAACCGAGCCGGTTAGCGTCATGAAGAGCCCAAGAGAATCCTTGGGCTCTTCGCTGTCTTTGCTTACTTAGGAGCCACGTCTGCGCTAAAGTTTTAAAATATCGATAAAATTTAATGCCGCAATAGCGATGGAAATGTGGAACAGCATCTCAAACCATGATTTCCTCGTAATCGTTTGATAGGCGACATAGACCGAACGAATGACGATAACGATGAGAGCAAGCTGGAACAAAAGATGGAATACCATACGTTTCCCTCCTTTTGCGGGCGTTGATAGAGCGCCCTTTTAATATAATTCCTTAAAGTATTGTATTCTTCAACGATAAAAAGGACAGGGCATCGATCATAAATTGTTGCAATAAAGGCTGTCAATCGCATGATATAATGGATAGGAGCATGGATGCCGGTCGATTTAATTTTTTGAAATGGGAGAGGAATACAATGAGTTTAATTAAAACGTTTGCCGACGGGGACGAAATAACGGGATTTTATTTGCTGAAAAGCGCTGCGGTCAAGCAGACGAACGGCACGCCGCCGAAGGATTATTTCGATCTGATCCTGGCCGATCGAAGCGGGGAAATTTCCGCTAAATTCTGGGATGCGGCGCCGGCCGACAAGGAGACCTATTTCGCGCCGATGTTGGTGAAGGTAAAAGGTATTGTTCATACATATAGGGAAAAGCTGCAATTCAAAGTCGTCCGGATGAGGCCGGCCACCGATGAAGACGGCTATTCGCTGACGGAATTTATCCGGTCGGCCCCGGTCCAGCCTGTCGATTTGGTAGGCGTTATGAAAAGGACCGCGGCAAGCCTTACGGATGAAGACATGAGAACGATTGTCCAGTACGTTATCGCCAAAGTCGAGGATAAGCTGATGCATTATCCGGCCGGAAAAGGGATGCATCACGCTTTTTATGCGGGACTCGCGTACCATATTGTCAGAATGCTTGAGTTAGGGGAATTCGTAGCGAAGCAACGCCCGTTTCTTAACCGGGATTTGCTGCTGGCGGGCATCCTCATTCACGATATCGCGAAAACGGAAGAGATGGACGCCGAACTTGGGATCGTGAAGGATTACAGCTTCACGGGCAAATTGCTCGGGCATATTTCATTGGCCGCCAATTGGACTGTGGAAGCGGCGATTGCAAGCGGCATCGATACGAATTCCGAAACGGTCGTTCTCTTGCAGCATCTCATTTTATCGCATCACAATTTGGGGGAATGGGGGAGTCCGGTGCAGCCGCAGATTCCCGAAGCGGTAGCGCTGCATTACATCGATCAGTTGGACGCGAAGTTGCAGGCGGTGGAAGATGCGGTGGATACTTTGCCGGACACGGAACAATGGACCGCACCGCTGCGAATTATTGAGAATAAGCAGATTTATCGTGCAAAAATAAAGCAAAATGCGCCTGTTTGAATAGGTTGTTCAAAAAGTCATCTTTTGATCACGTAGCGTTTTTGTGCGATGAAAAATGTTTTCCTTATGCCAAACAAAGTTGGCTGCTTATAATAAATAACTCAACTTTCGCACCTAGAAAATCAATGTAAAACCAGTTGTAGAACGGTCTTACGGTCTGTTGAATAGCCAGCTTGCCAAAATAGAAAAACACCACTTCGTTTGGTAAAGTGAGAGTGTCAAGC
>NZ_CAKKLI010000015.1:0-104027 GCF_918697855.1 Paenibacillus sp. CECT 9249
GTGGTAGACTTCACCTAAAAGGTGCTCCTCTCTTTGGGTGTAGTGTTCTCGACAAACACCATTCTACCAAAGATTTGGGCACTTTTTTATGTTTTCAATGAACGGTACTTTCGAAATTTAGGTTTATATTATTACGGCAGTACCCCGGTTAAAGGCTATAATTTCGGCGAACAGGAATGGTTTGCGAAGGCCGCGGTCAGCGAGGATCAATTTGTCCGCTTCACCAACTTCCATTCTACCGACTATCTGCTCAACCATTGGAGCGATGAGACGGTGTCGATCATTACGCCTATTTTCGATGCAAATCCATACAATCTATCCAAACGCGCGTATTTAATGTGCGATTTCAACCTCGATCCGATCATTTCGGACAGAAGCGGAAAGGGAAGTACTCAAATTGCGATCTTTGACGGCATCCATCCCGTCCATTTTGCCGACAACAGCCGGCTTTCGCAAAGCCAGAAAGAAGAAATAACCAGAGCGTTAACGGAACAGACCAAATCTTTCGTTCTGCCCAAGAGCAAGGACAACCCTGTATCTTATCTTGTCGTCAATGAAACATCGCCTATTTCCGGATGGTCTATTCTGGGCATTATGCCGCTTACCGAAATCGAACAAATGCGCCACACCAATACGACTTTTGTGATGACGGTCATTGTAATCGCTTGCATCCTCGTCCTTCTTTTCTCCGGATGGATCTCCAGATCGATTCTGGTTCCGATGCACGGTCTGATTGCGAAATTCAACGAGATCGCCGCGGGGAATCGGGATGTTGTCTTTCAGGAATCCAAAAGCGTTGAAATTAATACCATCGCCGCCACCGCGGAACATATGTTAACGAATATGAATCAATTGACCAATGAAATCGTAGAAGAACAAAAAAAGCTGGCCACGGAACAGTTTAAAGTGTTGCAGCATCAGATTAATCCGCATTTTCTGAACAATGTGCTGCAATCGATTAAGGCAATGGCGGTATGCGGCGATGTGGAATCCATTTCCAGAGCGACTACGTTATTAGGGAAAATCCTCTCCTACTCTGTCTATAATCCATACGAACAAGTGGAGTTGGAACAGGAATTGGCCTATACGGAAAATTATATATTGCTCCAGAACATTCGTTTTAATAATCGGATCACGTACCAGATCGATTGCGACGAGCGGCTCCGAAGTTTCTTGGTTCCTAAACTGATGATTCAGCCGCTTGTGGAGAACGCCATTGAACATGGCTTTCAGCAGCAATGGGAAGGGCATATTGCTATCGTGACGGAAGATACGGAGAACGAATTTTATATCGCGGTTGCCAATAACGGTTCGGTTGTCGATGCATACGAAGTGGCTCGTCTTAATGAGATGCTCTCGAGTCAAGATTCCTACAAACAAAAGAAGAGTATTGGCCTGTTGAACTTGAATCAGCGGTTAAAAAGCTGCTTTGGCCCGCATGCGGGCTTAAAAGTGTTTTCCAGGGAAGGCATGAATACCAGTATTGTCATTACGATTCCTAAAAGGAAGGAGAATCAGTATGTTATCGGCCCTCATCGTGGATGATGAAATATTATCGGTTAAAATGTTGGAACATATTTTGGACTGGGAAAGCTTGGGGATTCGCATCATCGGCACTGCGCACAATGGACTGGAAGCGTTGAATCAATGTTATAAACAAACCCCCAATATTATTATTACGGATATTAAGATGCCTCAATTGAATGGCCTGGATTTTATAAGAAAAATAAGAGAAGTGAATCCCGAGACCGAGTTTATCTTAATTAGCGCCTATGCCGATTTCGATTATGTTAAAAAAGCGATTGAGCTTGGTTGCTCGAACTATATTTTAAAGCCTGTAGACGAGTTCGAATTGGAACGTACATTGCAAAAAATTGCAACGAAAATCAGCGATAAAAAAGCGGCGGAAAAAAATGCGGCAAAAAATCGGATTCAGCACGAAAAACAAGTATTGTACCGTTATATGAGCACAGGAACCAACCCTCTGGCAGCTGCCAAAAGCGCCGTCAATCTGGACATCGATCTTAATTCCTATGCCCTGTTCAGCTTTGTTCTTAGCGATCATTCCATCAATGATTACATCGAAAACAGTGTTCAATTGGATGCGCAGATGGGTTTTATCATGGAACGCATGGCTGCCGTTATGAATCGATTCGGCATAAGCACGCTTTTCGATTATGAGGAATACGTCTGGACCGCCATACTCTCCGGATGCGATTCCAGCCGGCTGCCGCTTTGCGCCGAACAGATGGTTTCTTTCTTCGCCGAAGAGATTCGGATGGAGGTTTATGTTTGTTTCAGCCAACTCGGAAGCGGGATCAACGAATTGCCGCGTCTATTCGATCGCTTGCGTCATTTGAGCCGCTACAGTTTTTATATTGGGGAGGAACGAATATTGGGATACGGGTATAACTGCGAGGAAACCCGATTTGAACAGATGGAATTATTGCCGTTTACCCAAAATATGATGGCTGCTTTACAACGTAACGATATCCGGCAAGCGGCGCAGATTGTGGACGAAGTGCTGCTTATGTCTTGCAAAGCGGATCCCGCTTCGCTCCATCTTTTCTTTGAATTTTGCTACAACGCCGTCTCTGCGGTTCGCGACAAACTTATTGCCGAGAATAAGCTCACGCCGGATACGCGGTATATTCTCAATATAAGCTATAAAGATATATCTCAAATCACGAAAGCAGAAGAGATGAGCGGATTTATGAAGCGATTGCTGTTTGCGATCTCGGAAAATCCGAATGCGGACAGACCTAAATACAGCGCTTTAGTGGAAGCGGGGATTCAATATTTACATGACCATTACGATCGAAATTTGTCTTTGGAGGAAATATGCAACCGTCTCGCAGTCAGTAAAAATTATTTCAGTTATTTGTTCAAACGGGAAACCGGGCAAAACTTATGGGCGTATTTAACGGATGTTCGCCTAAATAAATCGAAAGAATTGTTAAGCGCGACCGACCTGAAGAGCTACGAGATCGCCTATATGGTGGGATATGATAATCCGAGTTATTTCTCCAAACTATTCAAGAAAAGCACCGGGCTTACGCCGAATGAATTCCGTGCGGCCGAAGCGCAGCGTAATAATATGCAAGAAATTCGAAAGCAATCGTAATATTGTTGTAACCGATTTCAAAATCGATTTCGTGTGCATGGAATCGGGTGAACAGTTCATTAATTTAATGCTATAAAACGAGAATAGAGTTCCTTCATAGGTGCCGGGGCAGTTGATATGATGATGCTGAAGGTAAGATCAAGTTACGAGACAGGGGGAAAAATGAATGAAGAAGAGATGGTTACCCATGCTTCTTAGCGCGGTATTGGCAACTTCCATTGTCGCCGGATGCGGAAACGGCCAATCTGCCGGTAATTCTTCCGGATCATCGCCTTCCGGCAAGGCGGATAAGGAGGAGCAAGTGGAAATTCGCATTATGGGCTATAATCCGGAATCTACGCGCGCCACTTATTTGAAGATGCTGGAGGAGAAGTTGCCGAATATTAAAGTTGTATTCGAATTTGTTTCGCTGGACAATTTCAACAATGTGCTGAATTCCCAACTGCAGGCCGGGCAGGGCCCGGACATCATCGAGGTTGGCGGTGAGACCAGACTGCTTGCCAGTGCGGGCCATTTAATGGAGCTTACCGACGAGAGTTTTACTTCCAAGTATGTTCAGTCCGGTCTAACTCCATTTTCCGTGAACGGGAAAGTTTACGCTGCGCCGTTGCAGAGTTGGCACGAGGGGATTTACTATAATAAAGCAATCTTCCGTGAGAACGATATCAAGATTCCGAGAACGTTCGATGAATTTATCCAGATTCATAAGGATTTATCCGCCAAAGGCATTAAGCCTCAAACGATGGGTGCGCAATCCTGGGAGCCTATGATGAAACAGAGCATCGGGCTGGTGAATAACGAATTTTATTCGAATCCGGAGAACCAAGATTTCGACGAGCGATTTAATAGGGGAGAGGTTAAGCTTGCGGAAGCCTGGCTGCCCTATGTGGAACAATGGTCGCGCGTTATTACCGAAGGAATCCTGACCAAAGACATGCTGGGTCTGAGCAACGACCAGGCGCTTGATGAATTTGCTACCGGCAAAGCCGCAATGTTTGAAAGCGGGCCTTGGGACGAGGTCACGATCATGAAGAAGAATCCCGACCTCGAACTCGGCATGTTCCCGTTTCCGGGTCTGACGGAAGGCCCGGGCTGGTTGGTAGGCGGGCCGGGTTCCGCCTTGGCGATCAATGCCAAGACAGCCCATAAGGCTGAAGCGTTGCAAATTTTGGAGCTTACCGCGACGCCGGAGGCGCAGCAAGCACTGGTTAAAGATAACGCCGGAAGTTCGTTTCTTAAAGGCGTGGACATTGATTTGGGCGAAGTCTACGCCGATTGCGAGGAAGCGTTCAAAGCAGGCAACGTATACGCGCCTTGGACCGCCGTCTGGATTTCCGGCAATCCGATTGTCGAAGGATACGGCAAATCGCTGCAAGAAGTGCTTGCAGGTATGAAAACGGTGAAACAGGCTTTGGAAGATGCCGACAACATCAATGATACGATGCGGAAAACGTTGGAATAAGCCGAAATAAACAAAAAAACAAACCGGATTGCGAATCTCCGCACTCCGGTTTGTTCTAGCACTTCATTGGAAAGGGTGGAGTAACAGAAGTGATTGCCAAGCGAAGAGATCGAACTTTTCTGTTGATGATACTCCCGGCTTTTATCGGTTTCGTAATGCTCTTTATTTTGCCTACGATGATGAGTTTTGCCTATAGCGTGACGAACTGGTCGGTTTACAAACCGAACTTTCAATTTGTCGGCCTCGATAACTATACGCAATTATTTGCGGATATGAAGAACATGGCAGCCATTAAACATTCCATCATCTATGCACTGGTCATCACCATCGTGCAAAACGCGCTGTCGATTGTATTTGCGGTGCTGCTGAATCGAAACCGGTTGATGTCCGGCATCGTGAAATCCATCTTCTTTTTCCCTGCCGTCCTGAGCGTTCTGGTTGTCGGTTATTTATTCCAGTACATTATGACTTCGGCGGATTATGGGCTCTTGAACAATATCGTGCAGTTTTTCGGAGGCGATCCGGTCAATTGGTTGGGCGACGACAGGATTGCATTATATTCCGTTTTGTCGACACAGGTCTGGCAATGGACAGGGTGGAGCATGGTCATTTATATCGCTAATTTGAAAAGCATTGACGCATCGCTGTATGAAGCCGCCGAGATCGACGGCGCCGGCAAAATGCAGACGTTTCGGCGCATAACCTTGCCGCTGCTTTATCCTGCAGCTTCCTTTAATATTCTGATGAGCTTGATCGGAGGCTTGAAAGTGTTCGACGTCATTTTTGCCATGACCAAAGGCGGCCCCGGCTATGCGACGGAAACGATTATGACAACGATGATTCGAGAAGGATTCAATACCGGGCGGAACGCTTATGCCTGCGCCATTGCCGTCGTGTTTTTTGTCATCGTATTTGTCATGACGAAGATCATTACCTTCTTGTTGAATAAATGGGAGGAGCGGCTATCATGATAAACAAACGACAAATCGGGAATGTATCCGTAAACCTTCTCTTTGCCCTAATTGGAGCTGTCATGCTGGTCCCCATCTATTATTTGATCGTGACGACCTTCAAAACTCCCGATGAAGCTGCTGCCAGTCCGCTAGGGTTGCCGAGGAGCTTGACGTTCGACAACTATAGCAACGCCCTTGCCGCGATGAATTTCCCGCGAGCGTTGATGAACAACCTGATCATTACCGGTTTCGCGGTTATTCTACTGATCGTTGTTTCCTCCATGGCGGCTTATGTGATCGCTCGAAGCAACAAAAAAATATACAAGTGGATGTTTACCATATTCATGGTCGGTCTCATTATCCCGTTTCAGATCGCCATTATCCCGTTATATAAAATCATTGCCGGACTGCAACTGATGAACACTTTGCCGGGCGTCATTTTGATCAGCGTATTCTGTATCAATCTCCCTCTTTCGATCTATTTGTTCAAAGGATTTATCGGTACGGTGCCGGTAGAGTTGGAAGAAGCTGCCGCCATTGACGGTTATGGAACTTTTCGTACGTTTTGGAACATCGTCTTTCCGTTATTGAAACCGATTGTAGCCACGGTGGCCATTCTCGATGCGCTTGCGGTCTGGAATGATTTTATGACACCGTTGTTGTTCTTGCAGGATCCTAAAAAGGCCGTGCTGCTGCAGGAAGTATACAAGAACGTTGGCCCTTTCTCTACCAACTGGACTTCGTTCTTCCCGATGCTCGTGTTGGCGACGCTGCCTTTGGTCGTTTTCTATTTGATTATGCAGAAAAATATTATTGACGGTGTAGTGGCCGGCTCTGTCAAAGGATGAATGGGGCTGTTTCAGAAAACTATCGATAAGTAAAAAAAATCTGCCTTTCTATACCGGGGGGTAGATTTTTTATATGACGATTTGATTTATAATAATTGAGGGATCATTGCGAATTTTGTTGAATTTATTGAGGGGGAAACTTCATGCTTATGCGGTATACAGGACGAATTCGTCGCACGGTCGCTTTGGTCGTCATTTGTACGCTTCTATTTTCTATTTTCCCTGTGTACGGGGCTTTGGCGAAAGGCTCGTCGGATATTGACGGCCACTGGGCGGAAACCGCTTTGCGCGAATGGATGGAAAAAGGGTGGATTTCAGGATATCCCGACGGCTCAGTTCGACCTGATCGACCGATTACTAGGGCGGAATGGATTGCGCTGATTCACCATATTGCTCCATACCGGGAGCAGGCGGATGCTCGCTTCACAGACATGTCTTCCGACGCATGGTATGTACCGGCCGTATCCGCGGCCGTGGCGGCGGGATATATTACCGGTTACGAGGACGGGACGCTGAAGCCTGGCGATCCGATCAGCAGGCAAGAGGCGGCGGTCATTCTGAGCAGAGTGGGAGCGGATCGGCTTGAGAAGGATCATGAGGACGGAAAGGCGGGCATGGCGTTTCGCGACGAAATCCCCGCCTGGAGTGCGGGTCGAATACAGGACGTGGTGGCGATGGGCTGGATGCAAGGATATCCCGACGGCACCTTCGGCCCGCAGAAACAATTGACTCGCGCGGAAGCGGTCGTTTCATTGGATCGGCTGGCGAAGGCGGTGGCGGCCAAAGATCAAGATGAAGCGCAACTCCGATTTGATCAAGCAGGTACATACGGGCCGTCTTCAGGAGAGAGAACGGTTGAAGGCGATGTCGTCATTGCGGCGGCCGGCGTTACGCTGCAAAATACGAGGATCAAAGGGAGCTTGACGATTGCGGAGTCCGTTGGCGAGGGCAGCGTTGCGCTGCAATGCGTTACGGCGGAGGGAGAGACCGTCGTTCGCGGCGGAGGACGGAACAGCGTCGAAGTGAAAGATTCGAAACTGGAGAAACTGACCGTGCGGAAGCAGGGAGCAGCCGTACGGATCGCAGCTATCGGAGAAACGTCGATTGCCGAAACGATTGTACATTCTGACGCCATTTTGGAAGAAAACGGTCTTACCGGTCAAGGTTTCGTTTCCCTCCGCATTTCCGAAGATATGCCAAAAGAGGGCAAAGTGCTGTTGAGGGGAAACTTCGACAACGTATTCATTAACGGCAGCAATCTTGGAATTGAATTGTTGACGGGGAACATTATGAAACTGGAGGCTGCAAAGGGAGTTACAGGGGTAATCGTCTATTTGGCCAAAGGAACGACGGTTGAGCAAGCGATTCTTCACGCGGGCGTGACGATCATTGGCGAAGGGATCATCAAACAGGGCAGACCCGGTCCCTCTTCGGGGAGTCCAAGCTCATCCTCTTCCGCGCCGGATTCGTCTCCCGGACCGGGAAAACCGAAGCCTAGCGTTACGGGGTATGTGTATACCCCGGAATCGATCGTGTTTACGGGTCTTGACGAGCAAATCCGGATTGCGTTGACGGAGCGATGGAGCGATGGTACGAGCCGTGACGTGACGGCTGATGCTTCTTGGTCGAGCGGTGATGAGAGCATTGCAAAGGTCGACGCGGGACTCGTGACTTCGTCCGGCAGCGGAACGACTCGTATCGCTGTGAAATACGGCGATTTCACAGCGAGCATTCCGGTTTCGGTCGAGGCCGGCCGGCAGCCGACGGTTACGGGATATGTGTACGCCCCGGAATCCATCGCTTTTGACGATCTTGGCTGGCAACGCCAAATTACGTTGACGGAGCAATGGAGTGACGGAACGAGCCGGGATGTTACGGCAGATGCTTCTTGGTCGAGCGGGGACGAGAATGTAGCGACGGTGGAAGCGGGCCGGGTTGCCCCTATCGGTAACGGAGCGACTTATATTACGGTTGAATACGGCGAATTTACAGCGAGCATCCCGGTTTCGGTCGATGTGATCGAGGAGCCAACGGTGACGGGTTATGAATATATCCCGAATTCTATCGCGTTTGCCGCTCTTGGCCTGCAACTCCAGATTACGTTGACGGAGCAATGGAGCGACGGAACGAGCCGGGATGTCACAGCCGAGGCGTTCTGGTCGAGCGGAGATGAGAGTATAGCTATGGTGGGCGCCGGACTCGTAACCTCCGTTGGCGACGGCATGACCGAGATCGCGGTCACCTATGGCGATTTCAACGCAAGGATTCCGGTTACGGTTACGAGTCCGGGAGAGTACATGCTTCAGGTAAGCGTCGATAACGTTTCGCCGCAGGCGGGCGCGGCAAGTACGTTGCGCTTTGCAGTCAGAGATAAGGACGGTCAAATCGTTTCCCATCTCAACGGACGCAAAACTGTGAAGCTGTCGGGAATGTCCGCCGCTCCGGACGGCAGTTTCGGTGCTTGGAACGGCGCGCCGATCGCAAGCGCGTCTCCATCGGTGGACGTTGAATTCACGAACGGCGTTGCGGAGGCCCAACTTGCGCTGCATCATGCGATGCCGCAAATATTGTCATTTACAGTAGAAGGAGTCTCTCTGTCTGCAATGATCGTTATAACTCCAACGGTTTCCGATTTCGCACAGCTGCAAATCGCCACACAACCCAGCGGCGCGGTCCAAGGCAAGGCGTTCGATGTGCAGCCGGTAATCCGCTTAACAGACGCTTACGGCAATCTGACCAAATTCTTCCCTTTTATCGTTCAGGCTCAGGTCTCTGAAGGGAACGCTGCATTGATTGGGATGACGACAGCCATAGCGATGGAAGGTATCGCTGCTTTCGCGGATCTTGGCTTGACGGGCGATGCCTCGGAGGTCGTTCTTTCGTTTACTGCTGGCAATGTGAGCGTGCGCAGCAATCCCATCCCAGTCAAATCTTTCGACAGCGGAAGCGGTACGGAAACCGATCCGTATGTCATCAAGACGGCCGCGCAGCTAGATCGTGTCCGCGATCATTTGAACGCAAGTTTTGTTCTTGGAGCGGATATCGACTTTGCGGGCACGGATTATTATACCGGAACGGGATGGTCGGGGATCGGAAGCGCCGATCGTCCGTTTACCGGATCGTTCGACGGCCGTAATCATGCGATTCGCAATCTGTTCATCGATAATCCCGGAGGTATTAGTAACATTGGGCTGTTCGGGGTGACAGCCGGGCAAGCGCGCATTCAAAACCTTAGATTAGTCGGCGTCAACGTGAAGGGGGGCATAAACTCATCTTCCTTGATCAGCGTTATGGGGGGCGGCACGGTAAAGAACGTTCATGTGCAAGGCGTTGTAAAGGGAGATGTCTTTTATACCGGCGGATTGATAGGGATCATAGAATCGGGCGCCGTTGTGCAACAATCGTCGGCCGATATTCGTCTTGATTCAATGAACGTTTTGGCTGCCGGCGGGTTAGCGGGTGTGAATAGCGGAACGATTTCCCAATCGTTTGCGATTGGGAGGGCGGAAGCCAACCATAGAGAATTCGGCGGCCTTGTCGGAAGCAATTATGGCACCATTGAAAACTCTTATTCTACCGTAGAAGTGGTAGGAGGAACGGTTTCCGTTGGAGGTTTGGCGGGTAATAATGAGAGTGGAGGACGCGTCATCAACTCGTATGCCGCCGGATTGATTAGCAGCAGCGCTGTCGACAGAGGCGGGTTGATCGGCACAAATTCGGGGTCCGTGACAGACTCCTATTATGATCAAGAGGTGTCGAAACAATCAGATACGGGCAAAGGGACGCCTAAGACGACCGCAGAGATGAAGAAAGGCGGGACATTTGCCGGTTGGCTTTTCCCCGGCATATGGGGGATGAAGGAGAACCAAACCTATCCTTATTTACAATGGGAATTGACTATGAATCAGCCTTAATCATATCAATGCTTGCGAATAAAATGTCACTCATGTTATAGTACTTGTAATTTACCGAATGGAGGGTCGCGTGTGATAGATCATTCTCGAATAAGCAACTAATGCAAATCATTGCAAATTTGCTATGTCACTCTGCTTGTGCGCGGAGTAATCGAGATTGGTATGCCTATCCACGGGAACTTTTGTTAATTTATATGTGCGGGAGAAGACTTTCTCTGTCTCTGTAAACAATACGGGGAAAGTCGTCTTCTTGGTTTGCGTATGAATGAACCTTCGGTTGAGGATATTCCTTTTTTCGATTACGAAAAGCACAGGCGGCGATGCGTCTGTGTTTTTTATTTTTCTGAATAAAAGGAGTGCATGTTCGAATGACAAGATTACATTCCAATCAATCGACGATAAATGAATTGCTGCTCGCCGCAGCGCAACATGGGCTAAGGTTGAAAGCCGAAGGAGTCGAAATCAACGAGTCGGGGATGGATTTCCTCGTCGCGTTCGCGGCGGATGAAGCCGGCAAGCCATGGGTGCTCCGCAAGCCGAGGCGTTCCGATGTATGGGAGCGGGCGGACAATGAGCATAAAGCGCTTAAGCTGGTAGGAGAAAGGCTTCCGGTCGATGTGCCGGATTGGCGCATTGTTACGCCGGAGCTGATTGCGTACCCATTGCTTGAAGGGCAGCCGATCGCGACGGTAGATCCGGCGGGCAGCGGATACGTTTGGCGATATGAGCAGCAGTCGCTCACCGATGTTTTCTTCGATTCGCTCGCCGAAGCTTTGGCCGCGCTGCATCATACCGATCATGATGCGGCAGCCCAGGCGGGCATTCGCGTCAAAGCGCCGCAAGAAGCCCGCAAGGCGTTCGCCGACAATATCGAGGAGATTAAGCGCAGCTTCACGATCCCAGATCAACTGCATGAACGATGGTCGGACTGGCTGGCGACGGATTCTTATTGGCCCGAACATTCCACCTTGAACCATGGCGACTTGCATCCGCCTCACATTCTCGTCGACGAGACGCAGCGCGTGACGGGATTCATTGATTGGACGGAGGCGGAAGTTGCCGATCCGGGTAAAGATTTTGTCATCTACTATGCTCTCTTCGGCGAAGAAGGGCTTCGGGATTTGCTCCGGCGGTACGAGAAGGCGGGCGGCAAGGTACGGCCGCGCATGCATAAACATATTGCCGAACAATGGGCTGCTTACCCGGCGCTGGCAGCCAAATTCGCGCTAGTCACCGGGAAAGAAGCCGATATGGAGATGGCCAGAGGCATGATTGCGAACTGGAATGCGGGTTAGTGCGTTTCATTCAGTGAAGTTCGACTCGGGGCTGCACGCACAAGTTGTAAGAAATACAACATACTGAGGGATGAAAAGGCAGCATGGGCCGCTATGTTGCACATTGTGCAGCATAATCTCAAGTGAAGCGGCAAGATGGCCCGTTTTGACCCCAAAAAGTTGTATAAACTACAACATGGCCATCATGGTCGTAAGAAGAAGGTACGAAATGTTGTATTTTGTACAAGGTGGCCCCCCAGCGTTCGCACGCAGGCTTGAAACTTGCATCCGATACGTACAACTGATCTAATCTCCAAGACTGTACCAATTACGCAGATTGGGGAGGTGACATGTAACCTTTCTTTGAGCTTCCGATTCAACCGCTGGAGATGCGTCTTCAGCGGTCTTTTTTAAACTTACGGAGTTTAAGTTCCTGACAACGCCCCCGGTAATGACCTGCTTTCCGTCCGTTCATTGGAATTGATCCAACGACTCATCCTTATACATTGCATCATGCGTCGTTTCATTGGAATCTGTCCAATAAAAACTTCTCAAATCGGCTAAAAAACGAAAAAACGGCTTGAATCTGTCGGATCATTTCCAACGAAGCCCCGTTTTTTACCATGAAATTGCCAATGTCATTGGACATATTCCAATGATCGGTCTCCGAGTCTAGAAAACATTCGATCGAAATGAATAAAACCGCATTACAAACCATCTATCAAATTGACCGCCCGCCCCATTTGACAAGAAAGAAGAAAAATGGATATGATGAACATCAGTAAAACGTTTGGGCAATCGATGTGTCCGAAGGAGCTGGTATTATGGCGACATTAAAGGATATCGCGGAACGGGTAGGCGTATCCATTTCCACCGTGTCCAGAGTCATCAATAACGACAACAGCAAAGTTGTCAGCGCGGCGACCCGGGACAAAATTTGGAAAGCGGTCGAAGAGCTGGGATATAAACCGAACGTTTGGGCCAGGAAGCTCGTCAAAGGCGAGGATTTGCCTCCATCCTCCGGCAAAAAAGCAGGCGCCATCCTTTCCGTGCCGCAGGGGAACTTCTCGAATCCTTATTTTTCGCTTGTCGTCAAGGGCATTCAGCAGGGACTGGCGGAAAGAGGCTATGAATTGTCGTATCTTCATACGATCGACGAGCTGCAGAACCCTGCCGTCAAACAGAAAGTGATGAAAGACATCCGCGTCGACGGCTTGATCATCGTTGAAGGCATTGACAGCAAACTGTATGAATATTTCAAAAAGAACGTGAATGTCATCGTCGGCGTCGATCTGAACGATCCGACGATTCCAACCGTCTCTTACGACCGCATCTCCGCCGCCAAGACCGCGGTCGACCATCTCATATCGCAAGGGCATTGCAAAATCGGCTTTATCGGCGGCCTCGGCCTGTCGAAGAACATTCGTCGGGAAAAAAGATTTCGCGGTTATTATTACGCCTTAATGGAGGCCGGCCTGGAGCTGAACGAAGCATGGATTATCGACGCCCACTGGCAAATCGAGAACAGTTATGAATCGATGAAACGGCTGTTGGAACAGGGAGGGCCGATCCCGACCGCCTTTTTCGTGGCCAGCGACGTGATGGCTATCGCCGCGATGCGCGCCGCATCCGAACACGGGCTTCGCATTCCGCAGGACATGGCTTTCGTCGGCGTAGACAATATCGACTTATCGCAGTATACCTCCCCTCCCTTATCGACGATTCATGTGCCGAAGTACGAAATCGGCCTGACCGCCGCCCGCCTGCTTGCGGATTATTTGGAAGAACGAAGCAACATCCCCGTCAAAGTGCTTCTTCCCTATGAATTGAAAATAAGGCAATCTTCCACAAACTTTGATGGCAACGATTAAATCGAAACTCCGCAAGGAGTTTTTTTCTTTTACCCAAACGTTTTCCTAACAAATCAATAAACCTTGAGTTTCTAAAATGTTGAAAAACACGACCATTACGCAATTTTTCTCATTGACAGAAAAAAGGCGAAGCGATAGAATCTAAGTATAAAGTTTGGGGCAAAAATGACGCAAAACAAATCAAATTTGTGCCCAAAAAAAGAAGGGTTCAAGGATGAGGAGGATGGACATGACGAAAATTAGCATTGTAGGCGCGGGCAGCGCCTTTACGCAGTACATCGTTGTCGATATTGCGAACATTCCGGGGTTGGGGGAAGATGTGACGATCGGTTTGATCGACATCGATGCGAAACGGCTTGAAATTGCCAAGCAACTTGTCGAAAAAGTGATCTCCGTCAAGAACAACGGATGGAAGGTCGTCGCATCTCTCGATCGCAAGGAAGTGCTGCCGGGTTCGGATTTTGTCATTAACCAAATCGAAGTGGCCGGTCTGCAGACGGTCAAGTATGAATACGAGATTCCTTTGAAATACGGCGTCAAGCAATGCATCGGCGACACGCTCGGGCCGGGCGGCCTGTTCAAAACATTGCGTACGGTTCCGGCATGGCTTGAAATCGTGAGAGATATCGAGCGTTATTGCCCGCAATCGATCATATTGAATTATACGAATCCGATGTCGGCGGTAACGCTGGCGACCGTCAAATCGACTTCCGTGCCTGTCGTCGGATTATGTCACTCGATTCAAAATACTTCTTCGCAGCTTGCGGAATATTTGGGCGTGCCGTATGAGGAGTTGAAGTGGAGAGCGGGAGGCATCAATCATATGTCGTGGTTTGTCGAACTGACTCATCAAGGGAAAGACATGTACCCCGTCTTAAAAGAAAAGATGAAGGATCCGGAATTGTTGAAAAAGGACCCGGTCCGTTTGGACGCGATGGCGCACTTGGGCATGTTCGTCTCGGAATCGAGCGGCCACTTCTCGGAATATATTCCGTATTACCGCAAGCGCCAAGATTTGATCGACCGTCATTGCGGTGTCGGTTATAATGGAGGCACAGGCTTCTATGCGAACAACTGGCCGACCTGGAGAGCGGAGAACGACCGCAACATTATGGAGAAAGTATCGGGAGAGCAGGAACTCGATTTGACGTCATCGAATGAATATGCTGCTGTCATTATCGATGCGGTAGTCAACAACACGCCGCGCGTCATTTACGGCAATGTGCCGAATACGGGGCTGATCGACAATTTGCCAAGCGACGGCATCGTCGAAGTGGCGTGCATGGTCGACCGCAACGGCGTCCATCCGACGCATTTCGGCAGGCTGCCGGAGCATTTGGCGGCATTGTGCAAGAGCAACATGTCTTACTTCGAACTCGCCGTATCCGCCGTCCTCAACAAGGATAAAGAGATGGCGATTCATGCGCTGATGATCGATCCGCTCACGGCGGCCGTATGCTCTTTGGACGAAATCAAGGAGATGTTCGAAGAAATGTACGAAGCGGAGAAAGACTATATTCCGGAATTGAAATAGAATCGTGCAAAAAAGAGGGATAGCGATGGCCAACAATATTTTCGTGCTTGGAGAATTGAACGTGGATTTGATTATGACCGGGGAGGACGTCATGCCGGAATGGAATAAGGAGAAGCTCCTTTCCGGCTTCAGCATGGTTCTCGGCTCCTCCTCCGCCATAACGGCGTGCGGCTTGGCCGGGCTCGGGCAACAGGTTTACTTCGTCAGCGTCGTCGGCGACGATCATTACGGGCGATTTTGTTTGGAAGCGTTGGAAAAGATGAAGGTGGATACGAGGTATGTCGTGGTCGATCCGAATAGGCAAACCGGCGTGACGTTGTCGCTCTCCACCGAGCAAGATCGCGCCTTGCTGACGTATATGGGGGCGATTTCCGAACTGTCGCCCGAACATCTTCCGCAGGAAATGTACGAGCAGGCGGACCACATCCATTTCGGTTCCTATTATTTGCAGCGAACGATGAGGGACCATTGGAGCGACGTCTTCCGGGAAGCCGTACAGCGCGGAATCAGCACCTCGTTCGATACCGGATGGGATATCGACGAACAATGGCACCGGGACCAAATTAACGAGCTGCTTCCGTGGACGACGTTATTCATACCGAGCGAAGTGGAATTGAACCGGATTTACGGTGCGGAGCGGCCGGAGCAAGCCTTGGAACAATTGCCCGAAGGAAACGGAGCGGCAGCGGTCAAACGAGGCGCCGCAGGAGCGCTTTATCGAGCGCCGTCAGGCGAATGTATACAGATGCCTGCCTTTAACGTCGTTCCGATCGATACGACGGGAGCGGGCGATTCGTTCAATGCCGGTTTCATCTATAGTTATCTAAACGGGGACTCGCCCGAGCGATGTCTGCAGTTTGCTTCCGCCTGCGGGGCGCTCGCGACGCAACGAATCGGCGGAGCAAGCAGCGTGCCCAGCGTAGCGGATGTGGAGCAATTCATTCAACGCCAGCAATCATTGTAATATGCGAAGGCCGTACCTAGGAGGAGAAGCCAAGGGTGCGGCTTTTGTTATGGAATACAAGCGGACAAACGGTCCGGAAAAAGGAAAGTGCCAAAGTTAAATTCCCCGCCTCGTCTTGCATTGCCCATCAATATATGTTATATAAAAAGAAGAATTAGCACTCTGGATGTGGGAGTGCTAAATGTATGGAAAGGAGACTTGCACACATGGCAAAAAAGCAATTCAAAGCGGAATCGAAACGATTGCTGGAAATGATGATCAATTCGATTTATACGCAGAAGGAAATCTTTTTAAGAGAGCTCATTTCGAATGCGAGCGACGCGATCGATAAAATCTATTACAAAGCGTTGACCGATGAGAATCTGGAGTTTAATCAGGAGAATTATTATATTAAGGTAGCTGCCGACAAGGCGAGCAGAACGTTGACCATTACCGACACAGGGATCGGGATGACGAAAGAAGAACTGGAGAACAACTTGGGGGTCATCGCAAAGAGCGGCTCCTTGGCGTTCAAGAACGAGAACGAAGCCAAAGACGGCCATAATATTATTGGCCAATTCGGCGTCGGCTTCTACTCCGCGTTCATGGTTGCGGACAAAGTGACGGTAGTCAGCAAAGCTATAGGCAGCGAAGAAGCGTTCAAATGGGAATCCGAGGGCGCAGACGGTTATACGATCGTGCCAAGCGAGAAGGATTCGGTCGGAACGGAAATCGTGCTGCATATTAAAGAAAATACGGAAGACGACCAGTACGACGAATATTTGGAAGAATACCGTTTGAGATCAATCATCAAAAAATATTCGGACTTTATCCGTTATCCGATCAAGATGGATGTGAAAGGGCAGCGCCCGAAAGAAGGCAGCGAGAACGAATTCGAGGAATACGAAGAAGAACAAACGATCAACAGCATGGTGCCGATCTGGCGCAAAAACAAGAACGAGCTGAAGCAAGAGGATTACGAAAACTTTTACCATGAAAAACGCTACGGCTTCGACAATCCGCTTACGCATGTTCACATAAAAGCGGACGGAGCGGTCGTATATAACGCGATTTTGTTTATTCCCGAGCATACGCCTTTCGATTATTACACGAAAGAGTATGAGAAAGGGCTGGAGCTCTATTCCAACGGCGTATTGATCATGAACAAATGCGCGGACTTGCTCCCCGATTATTATAGCTTCGTCAAAGGGATGGTCGATTCCGAAGATTTGTCGCTCAACATTTCTCGGGAAATGTTGCAGCATGACCGCCAATTGACGCTAATCGCCAAAAATATTAAGAGCAAAATCAAAAGCCAATTGCTCAGCTTGTTGAAAGACGACCGTGAGAAATACGAGAAGTTCTACAATGCTTTCGGCAGACAACTGAAATTCGGCGTATACAGCGATTACGGAACGCATAAGGAAGAATTGCAAGATTTGCTGCTGTTCTATTCTTCCAAAGAGAAGAAGCTCGTTACGCTGGACGAATACGTATCGAGAATGCCGGAAGACCAGAAGTTCATCTACTACGCTTCCGGAGAATCGATCGAACGGATCGAGAAGCTTCCGCAAACCGAGCTCGTGTCCGATAAAGGCTATGAAATCTTGTATTTCACGGACGATATCGACGAGTTTGCCGTCAAGATGATTATGACCTACAAAGAGAAAGAGTTTAAGTCGGTTTCGAGCGGCGATCTCGGCATCGAGACGGAGGCGGACGACAAGCAGGCCGGTGCGGAAGAAGAAAGCAATAAGGATCTCTTCGAATCGATGAAGAGCATCCTGTCGGAGCAAGTGAAGAACGTAAAAGCGTCCAAACGTCTCAAATCCCATCCCGTATGCCTTTCTACGGAAGGCGAGTTATCGATCGAGATGGAAAAAGTGCTGAAGGCGATGCCGAACGGGCAAGACGTCAAAGCGGACAAAGTGCTTGAGATCAACATTAATCATGAGGTGTTCCAATCGTTAAAAGACGCCTATGAGAAAGATAAAGAGAAGTTCGCTTTGTACACGAATCTGCTGTACAATCAAGCGCTCTTGATTGAAGGATTGCCGATCAACGATCCGCTTGAATTTACGAACAATATTTGCAAAGTTATGGTGTAACCATGGAGGGATCGATTTTCCGATCCCTTTTTATATTGGAGGCGCCGCGTCGTTGTCGTGGGTTTGGCGGACCGTAGAGCCTTTAGTTTCGGGAAAAAGGGCGAAAAGATGAGTCGAGCGGACCTACGATCCCTTATTTGCCTTCGGAAGAGTGAAAACCCGGCCTTCTCAAGCAAACGTCTCCGTTTCCAAACACAGCACAGCGGGTTATTTTCATGTATAATGTAGACAAGGTAGTGTTAACGGATTTAAAAGTAGAGAGGTGCCAAATGATAGATTACAATAGTTTATATGAACAAAAAAACATTCAACATGCCATTATTGGCGATATAATGACCCGTTTGCCGGAAGCTCTTCGCAGCCTGACGAAGGCGAGACTGGCCGCGCTTGCATCCGAATACGGCGCAGCCGGACGTTCCAAGATGAACAAAGAAGATCTGGTCGATGCGCTCGTGCAATATATTACCGCCCCTGATCTTTTAGAATCTTTTTTGTATATTGCGAGTCCCAAAGAGTGGAAGCTGTTTGAATCTCTGGTGAATGGTCCGATCCAAAACAATACCATCCCGTACGGAGATTATTGTCATTTTTTAGACAGGGGCCTGGTGTTCAGCTATTTTACCGATCATAAGTTTTACTTGGTTATGCCTGACGAAGTGAAAGCCGCGTACGCCGCGCTAAATACCGAGACATTCGCGAAATCGCGCGAGAGACGTCAACTCGTGTATCAATATATACTAGCGGCCAGCCATCTATATGGCGCTATTCAACCGGACAAGCTGATCGACATTTTCAATGAACAAAATAGCGAACATCTGACCAGGCAAGAACTCGACCGTTATCTTGACGAGTTTCTCGCCAGAGAGCAGGTCTTCTACTATGAGAACGGGCATATTGTGGAAATGAGCGTCGAAGAGAAAGGGGATCTTGAAACGTTTCTGCACAACAGAGAAGGGAAGCCTTTCTACATTCCGCCCAAGAGCGAGTTTCTTAAATATGCGGACGACCAATATTTCGAAATGACCCCGCAACTAACGGCTTTGAAAAAATATGTTTCCGAACATTTGTGCAAAGATCAACAGATGGTGGAATATTTAATTGACGATGTCCAACTCGCTTGCTCGATGGAAGCCCCGTTGCAGGACATTATTTACGAGTTTGAGAGAAGAGATATTATATTCGATACGATGAAGCAAGCGGAGAAAGTCGTCTCTCTGATCACGGATATCCATAATCATACGAGATTGTGGAGGAACGCCGGACATACTGCGATGGAATTGCGGGAGATATCCGTACCCTCCGGTCAACGGCCAACGAAGGCACCTTTTCAGGTGTTGGTCAATGGGCAGATTGCCTCGAAGAAGATCGGCCGCAACGAGCCTTGTCCTTGCGGCAGCGGATTGAAGTATAAGAAGTGCTGCGGGAAATAAACGATCGGCCAAAAAGCCTGTTCCTTCCGTTCATAGAGGAGCAGGCTTATTTGCTTGCGAATGATGCCCGTTACATTTTCAATAGCGTATCGATCGCTTTGCCCATCAAGCGAATTCCTTTGCGCGTATAGCGAAACTGGTTTAAACTGCCGATGAAATAGCTGTCGAGCGCCGGGTGGTAGAAACTGAACGATCCGGAGTAGCCGAAATTACCCCATACATTATATTTTTGGGGCATAAGAACGGGAACGGTTCGAAACGCCACCAATCCGTATCCGTAATCGATGCCGAGCATAAACTTCGACCAATCCTTCATTTTCTCGAAGCTGTCTTTCCGGATGATCTCATGCTTCGCCAACGATTTCATAAATTTCAGCAAATCTTCGGATGTAGAAACGATGGCCCCTCCCGCATATTCGATGCTGGCGCTTGGGTAGTGCGCCACATTTACCGTACCCGAATAGACGCCGGCGGTCGGGTATTCGTTTCTCCCGATCGGTTCGGAATGGTGCGACATATAAGAATGGACCATTCCAAGCGGCTGAAAAATATAGTGTCGATATGCTTCATGCAAAGGCATCGCCGTAACTGTCTCAATCATAAATCCTAGCAAATGATATCCGGTATCCGAATAATGGAATCCTTTCCCCGGCGGAAAACGGGTCTGTAAATGCTCTTTGGCCCATAAAACAACTTCTTGCGGAGACCAAAAGCGCGAAGGTTCGTCGACGAGGAGATCGAGCATCGCTCTCCCCGATTTGGGCTTATCCAGGAAAAAATCATGCAGCCCGGAAGTATGATTTAATAAATGTTTGATTTTGATCTCATGCGTATACTCTTTACCCTTATATACATGCAGCCGATGCAACAGTTCCGGCTCTATATAGCGGTCGATCGGATCCTCGTAGGAGACTCTGCCTTCCTCTTCCAACATCGCGACGAGAACGGACGTAAACAATTTGGTGACGCTTGCGATATAGTAAGGCTGCTGCGCGTTCGCCGGCAAGTTGCCGGTAGCGCCTTCCGCCATATTCCAATGAACGCCGTGCTTATCCGAATGGACCAGGAAATAGGCGTTAACAATGTTAGGGTCTTTCCGCACCATGTTTCTAAAATGATTCTCAATCCGCGCCTGAGCCAGATCCAGATTCATTCCCTCGCTCCTTTCTTGCGCAAACGGGCGGCAGTCAGCACATCCGCCGCGGCGCTGTCCAACATGCCGATTTCCCATGCTTCATCCGTATGTTCCGGCAGAAGCCCGTTTGCGGCCATGACCGACAGCCCCAGTTGAAAAATTCTCATTTTCAGCAAAATCGTTCTCAATTCCTCGCCGGTAAATCCGTCCAGTTGAGGATCTCGCTTCATTTGTTCGATCAAAATGCCCATTTCGTTGTCGTAATCTTGCATATGCGGATTAGGCTTCATGACCAAATCCCGGAACAGCGCCGGATACTCCTTCGCAAAGCGCAGGCTGGCCAAGCCGATATCGCGGAACGGATCTCCCGTAGCATGCCGCATTAACATGTCCCGGCTCATGTCGGCAATTTTATGGATCACTTCCCGGACCAATTCGTCGACATCCTCGAAATTGACATAGATCGGAGCGATGGAACTGCCCAACTTCTCGGCGATTTTGCGGATCGTAATGCTGCCGATGCCTTCGGTTTTGGCGATTTCGAAAGCGGCGTCGACAATTTGTTCTCTAGCGAACTTTTTTTTCGGCGGCATGGACGGACCTCCTTGGATCATTAATATATACCAATTGATATATATCATATGATATTTATTGAAAATTGTATAGGGTGAAGTTTCCAAACAATCCGTGGTTGCATATACTCTATTTCATTCCCTTTTGTCGATATCCCTTTTGTTCAGAAAGTCCGTTTGCTTTCGTCGATAAGCGATCACTCGCTTCCCAAGAAGAGGATTTTTTGACGTGAAAAGGGTAGCTTCCCCATCTTTCCTTAACGAGCGGGATACCGACAAAAAGGGGAGATACGAGGAATCTTGACACGTCCCCCGAATCTGGGTATACTTCTAACAAGTATCGCAAAATTTTTCAATGAGGTGGAAAGGGAATGTTCTTTTTAACGACTGTTCTAACACGGGATTTGGCTTAAGACGGGAGAAGTCTGCCCATTTACAGGGATAAGCCAACCGAAGAACAGTAGATAAAGAACGCGATTCCTTCCATGTAATGAACCGTTATATTCAATGGGTAGGGCGTCTGTTCGCACTGCCCATTTTTTGTTATATATACAATCTTTACGCGAATTGAATATGGATCTCTTTATTCGGCTGTTCTCTCGTTTGGCTTGAATGCAAAGCGAAAAGGAGAGAACGATATGAGTATGTTAACTGTAGACAATGTGACCCATATGTTCGGGGACAAAACGATATTTCGAAATATTAGCTTTCGGCTGCTGCGCGGAGAGCATGCCGGTCTCGTCGGGAGCAACGGCGCCGGCAAATCGACTTTGCTGCGCATTTTGGCCGGAGAAACGTTGCCCGATGCCGGCAACGTCGAATGGCACCCTCATTCGAAGGTCGGCTATTTGCAACAGCATATCGAGCTGCGAGCCGGTACGACGATGAGGCAATATTTACAGAGCGCCTTTGCGCATCTGTATGAGATCGAACAAAGCATGCTGCTGGCGGCGGAGAAGATGGCGGCGGGCGAGCATGCGGAGCGATGGATCGCGCAATTCGGAGAACTGCAGAGCATGCTGGAACAAGCGGATTTTTACCGGTTGGATGCGAAAATGGAAGAGGTTGCGGCCGGACTCGGCATGATCGAGATCGGCTTGGATCGCGATGTGGCTGAATTGAGCGGCGGCCAGAGAACGAAGCTGCTGCTGGGGAAGCTCTTGTTGGAAGAACCGCATGTGTTGCTGCTTGACGAGCCGACGAACTATTTGGACGACAAGCATATCGAATGGCTGACAACGTATTTGAAGAGCTATGAACATGCCTATATGGTCGTGTCGCATGACGAAAGATTTTTGAATGAAATTACAACGGCGATCTATCACTTGGAGCATCAATCCTTGAAGCGTTATACGGGGAATTACAAGTCCTTTCTCCGTAACTACGAGCAGAGTAGACAGCAATTGCAGGAAGCGTATGAACGGCAGCAGAAAGAAATCGTACGCTTGGAAAGTTTTATTCAAAAAAACAAGGTGCGCAAAGCGAAACAAGCGAAAAGCCGGGAGAAAGCGCTGGAAAGAATCGAACGCATCGATCGCCCGACATCTGCGCCGCAGCCGCGGTTTGCGTTCCGCGTTCACGCCGCCCCCGTCAGCCGGATCGTCGAAGCGCGAAATATACGAATCGGCTATACCGAGCCGCTGTTCGGGCCGATTGACGTTCAAGTGAATCGCGGCGACAAAATTGCCGTCGTCGGCTATAACGGGATCGGGAAATCGACAATGCTCAAAACATTGCTTGGATTAATGGAGCCTTTGAGCGGGACGGTACAATTGGGGGAACGGGTAAAGCCGGCTTATTTTGCTCAGGAGGATATGGCATCCTCGGCGACGGCGCTTGAACAGATCTGGTCCTTGCGGCCCGATTTGACGCAGCGGCAAATCCGGCAAAATCTGGCCATGTCGGGGCTGACCGACAAGCATATTCGGCAACCGCTGCATTCGCTAAGCGGCGGCGAACAGGCGAAGGTTCGCTTATGCGAGCTGATGCTGACGGATAGCAACGTCCTGGTGCTGGATGAGCCGACGAATCATTTGGATGTCCGCGCCAAAGCCGCGCTCCGGCAAGCGCTCATCGATTATGAGGGTACGATACTGCTCGTCTCCCACGAGCCGGAGTTCTATGCGGATTGGGTGACCCAAGTTTGGAAAATAGAAGATTGGCGCAAGGAATAAAGCTTCGATTTATTCGCCGAATTCCCGGCTTTGCTCTTCGTCCGCGATCGCCTGGATTTCTTCCGAACCGATGCTGGGATAAATGTAACCGTCCTGCGCCTGTTTCTTCAGCGCGCGTTCCTTGACGAATTTGGGGCTGGCTTCGCCGGCCTCCTCGTCATAAACGAGCAGGATGCCGTCCGTCTTGCGAAACAGCAATTCATCGCGGGCGGCAAACTGCCATTTGCCGCTGTATGGCCCGTTGCTTACCGATCCGTAATAATCGACCTGTTGGACGATTTGCTCGAAATAAGACTTTTTCTCTTCGCTCCATCGTTCTTCCGGCTGGTTGTAGGCCGTAATGATCGAGCATTTCAATTGCGGATATTGCTTCTTAAGCGCAATCGCCGCCTCGCATGCCCATAAATCCACCCCATATTGGCCCGGAGTAATGACCCATTCCAATCCTTCTTCCAGAAGCGGAATCAGTCTGGTCGCAATGGCTTGGCGAATATATGAGATGCCTTTATGTTTAAGTCCGTAAATGCCGAGCTCATGAGCGCGGTATCCGGTGACGAGTAGATTTTTCAACTTAAAGCTCCTTTATATTCAATATCGTAGTCGTTATTATATCGAATTTGCCGGTGGAACGTCCATTGACAGACTGTGTCGCCGTCTTACGCTCGCCGGTTTATGGAGCGGATTGACGCTTCACAAAATGCGTGACTTGACGTTATGATGGAATAAAAAACGGAGGGATCGTTATTCTATTATTTTTTCGGTATAATTGGCAAGTTCGGGAAGAATGGTACCGGTGGTGCGAGGACGTCCCGGAGGATGAACTGCTTCGCGTCCGCACAGGCGGGGTAGGGGGCATTTTGCATACCCTCTTCCATATCGTCGATGTGGAGTGGAGTTGGGTTCGCGTTTTGCAAGGGAAAGACGATTTTCAGGAAAATTTCGACGAATATCGGAGCCTGGAACGGGTCCGCCAATTGGAGACGGCATTCCGGCCGGAAGTGGAGCAATTCCTGGCCTCTTGGGACGAGAGCATGGAGCAAAGGCTATTTCACGATCGGAGAGCGGACGGAAGCGAGGCAACCTACCGTTGGGGGGAAGTCATGCGCCATATCATTGCCCATGAAATCCACCATATCGGGCAATTGTCGGTATGGTCGCGGGAAATCGGGAAGAAGCCGGTTTCGGCAAACTTTATTGGGAAAGGGTTGTAGCTGCAATAATGCGGTAAGGTGCTTTCCTATACATATTTTGCATCGTTAAGGCCCCTTTACAGGCGTGTAATTCGCTTGCAGAGGGGCCTTCTGGGATTCTTCGACGGGGCGGTGTACGCTCTACGATTCGTTGATCAGTTCGTAGCGGCCTTCCTGAAGTTGAAGCGAACCGGACTTGCCGCTTTGCACGGCGATTTTGGCGGCTGCAACGACCGGCATCTTTCCTTCCGGAAACCAGGGCCTTTGTTTATCGACGACGATGAATAGTCCTTCGGCATCGCCGATCGCGGCGAATTGTTTCCCGTCGCCCTTCCAAAGCTCGAGGGCGAATGTATCGGTTATCGTACCGAGCGCCTCGGAGACTTGGTCGACGGGCAGGCCGATTTCACTAATTCGAAGCAGATGTTTCGCTTCGAAAGGTTCGTCCGCGGCATTATGAAACGTATGATGAGCAATGAATTCGATGATGTTGCCGTTCGGATCGTCGAAATAAACGGAGGTCGCATTCCAAGATTGGAAGTGAAATTCGTCATGGCCTTGCTCGTCTTTCAGCAAATCGATTCCCCGCTCTCTGAGCCATTGCTTCGCCTCCGCAAGCTTATTGGTCGGAACGGTAAAAGCAAGATGATAATAAGGGTTCTCCGCACCGGCATCGGCATCCGCATGCTCCTGAAACGTCAGAACCGATTCTCCAATCCGGATCGTAAAGGAAGTTTGGCGATCTGCATTGGCAGGCAGCCCCAGGCGCTCGCAGTAAAAGGTTTTCATCGCATCCAGGCAAAACGTTTGAATCGTAATTTCCTTTAATTTCATGCTCATTCCTCCATTCTTGAATTGGCGAACCGACTTGCGAATTCGTCACTTCGTTATTTTACATACATTATATACATAAATGTTTAAAAACTCAAACGATTAACCAACCGAATGGCGGAATAAACAAAGGCCCGTGGATTACCACGAGCCTAATACTCTAGTGTTGCATGTGATGCGCCGGTATCGGACGTTATCGCAATAACGCCAAATCGACTTCGGGCACAAGCCCTTCTTGCGCGGCTCTGCCGAGCAAGGCGGCGACCGCGGCATAGCCGTCATCGCCCAAATCGGCCGTAAATTCGTTCACATACAGGCCGATATGAGCTTGCGCCACCTCATGGGACATCTCCTGAGCGTGGCTTAATACGTATTCGCGCGACGCTTCCGGATGCGCCCATGCGTATTCGACCGAAGCGCGGGTCCAGCCGGCGATCGCTTGCAAATCGAGCGAGCGGCGGGCAACGATCGCGCCGAGAGGAATCGGCAATCCGGTGTCGCTTTCCCACCAATTGCCCAAGTCGGTCAGCATGGAAAGCCCATATGTCGGATAGGTGAAGCGCGCTTCATGGATGACCAGTCCGGCGTCGATCGCGCCGTCGCGAACCGCCGGCATAATTTCGTGGAACGGCATGACGACAATGTTGCCGACTCCGCCGGGCACGTTCTGCGCCGCCCATAGGCGGAACAGCAAGTAAGCGGTCGACCGTTCGCTCGGAACGGCGACGCTGCGGCCGGACAATACGGAGGGTTCCTGGGCGTCTGCGGCGCTGTTCTTGGTCAGCACCAGCGGCCCGCAGCCCCGCCCCAAAGCTCCGCCGCACGGCAGCAGCGCGTACTCGGACAGCACCCACGGCAAAGCCGCATAGGAGATCTTCAGCGCTTCCGGCCCGTTGCCGCTTGCGGCCAGGCCGTTCGTAATATCGATATCGGCGTAAGTAACGTCAAGATTGGGCGCGCCGGGGATGAGCCCGTGCACCCATGCGTGAAATACGAATGTATCGTTCGGACAAGGGGAAAAAGCAATATTCATGATGATAACACCTCCGGTAAAATAGAGCTTGCCGCTTCGAGCGCATTTAGCGCTTCTTTGATGCGCCAGGCCGAACGGTCGCGAGGTCCGACCGCATTGGAGACGGCGCGTAGCTCCAATATGGGGAGACCGAATTCGAGGGCCGCGGCGGCTACGCCATATCCCTCCATCGCTTCGGCTGTCGCGCCGGGGACGCGCGCCGCAAGTTCCGCGGCCGTTGCCGCGGTACCCGTCGTTGTCGAGACCGTAAGAATCGGTCCGCTTCTTACGGGAAGCCCGGCTTGCTGCAACGAGGCGACGATGCGGCCCGCCAGGCCGTCATCGACGGGAAGGCGCGCCGAGCCGAATCCAAGCTCGTCCACGCTTAAGAATCTTTCCGGCGACTCCGCGCCCAAATCGGCGGCAATGATGAGGCTGGCCAACACGATGTCGCCGATCTTCGCTTGGCCGGCATAGCCGCCCGCGATCCCGGCGTTGACGACCAAGCCGTAACCGGGCTTTCCGTCCTCGCCGGCGGATGCGCCGAGCGCCTTCGCCGTTCTTGCCGCGGCGACGGCCGCCCCTACGCCGGATAATAGGACGTCGAACCTGCCGTCGCCTTGGAGTCCGCGCATTACCGCTGCTCTCTCGGCTTCGACCGAGGTCATTATAAGGATGCGCCCTTCCTTTTCACGCTGCGCGAACGATGTTGATATATTTGGACTAGAACTCATGAGTGAAAACTCCTTTATCGTTTTGAAGCTCGGTGTTCACCCAAAATAATACCATAAATTCAAGGGCCCCCGAAAGAGAAGAAGACTCCCCGGCGGAGGAGCCTTTCATCAGACGATACACGGATTGCTAGTTCTCATGCTTTCTCAACATCGCTAGAATCAATGATACGGCTTCCGCTCTGGTGGTGTCCGCTTGTGGCGCGAAAAGGCCGTTTTCTCTGCCATGGATCAGACCTGCTTCGTGAGCCGCCGCCGCATACGGACCGGCCCACGCCGGAATCAGATCGGCATCGGCATAGGGCAGCGCTGTTTTCGATTCGGCCTTGAGGCCTAACGAACGCACGATCATGACGGCCGCTTCCGTGCGGGCAATCTTGCGGGCCGGACGGAAGGTGTTGTCCTCATACCCGATAACGATGCCCGCTTCTACCGCTTGCCGTACGAAAGGCAACGCCCATGCGGGAATTCGGTCGCGGTCGGCGAACGTTAAGCCGCTGTCTTCTACCTTCCATTGCAGCGCGCGTGCCAACATCGCCGTAAATTCGCTGCGCGTCACCAGACCGTTCGGCCGGAACCTGCCGTCTTCATATCCGTTGACAATTCCGAGGTTTACGGCTTCCCGGATCGACGCTTGCGCCCAATGCCCGGCAATATCCGTCAGTTCTATGTCGGATGAGCCGCTTTGTTGTCCGGCCGTACTGCCATGATCCCGGGGATTGCCGCCTTGATTTGCATGATTGTCCGGATTTTCCCCGTTATCTCCGCCTGACTTGCCGTCATCCGCTTTGCCGCCTCCGGACGAACCTCCGCTAGACGAACCCCCGCCGGAGTTCCCGTTACCTTCTTTGAGCGACGCCAAGACGTTCTCCGCAGCAACGAGCTTCTGAAGATTGGTTACCTGCGCCTTTTGTTCCGCAGTAAGTGCCGAGTAGGCGGCTCGAATGCCGGCCGCTTTGCCTTTATCCTTGATTTGCAGGTTGCCGGTATCCAGATGAGCGATGCGGATGTCGATCGCTTTTGGCTCGAGATTGATAAGATTTGCAAGATAGCTTTCATTCAATAATGCGCGCTGTGCCTCGGTAAGGGAGTTCACTACTTCGCGCAGACGCGCTACATACATGGCATCCGTCAGGGTCGCCCCATTGGCGGCAAAACGTTTGCCCACCATATTGCTGCCCGTGCTTCTCAGGTATCCCACCAAGGTGTTGACCGCGTCGGCGGCTTCTTGGTCCGACTTGAACAATGCCGGGAAGGTCAGCGGATCTTTGACGGTAAAGTCTACCCAAGTAATGCCGGCTTTTTGCCGGGTTGCTTCGGCCAATCGCTCGCTCAGACTTTTGATAACCGGTTTGTCCAGCGGATAGTACCACATAGCGTCCTTACGGTAACCGATCTGGTACAACACATCATTGGGGTAGAAAAAATCGGCAAACACCTTAAATTCGGGAATGAATCCCATCGTATCGTCATACATCCCCGGCACTTCTCCGTCGATGCTGCCGATGCTCTGGCTGTCGTTGACGAACAGAATATCGCTGCGGTATGTCGGCGGCAGCCAGCGTATGTTGTAATGTTTCAAAAACATACGATAGGTAGGATGAATCGACTTCAAATGTTCGTCCCAATCCTTCGCTAACGCGTCGGTAATCGGCAATCCTGCATCCTCGGAGACGCCGTAATACCACTCGACGTCAACGCCAAAACCAATGACGCTCTCGTGATGCCCATATTTGGCGAAAATCAAGTCCATCAACGTTTTCATGTCCGCAAAGCCGGATTCGACTTGCAGGAACACCTTGATGCCGTGTTCGTCGAAGTAATTCAAATACTCTTCGTGAGACAGATGGCCTTCCTTGGCAGGCGGAGCGAAGCTTATATTAAGGGCGGAGTAATCGACGCCGTCATTGGGCTGTTCAAACTCGAGTTTCGTGCCGCCGATCCCCGCATCTTCGTCCAATCTGCCGATAATCCAGATATAAGTCGGCTGCGCGCCGGGGAAGTAACCGGCCATCTGATCGGTAATATGCTGCCAGTCGGCGGTTCCCAGCCACCGGCCGCTCACGCCGTAATCGGAGGAGCGCGTGCCGGCATAGACGATATTGTCCGGCGCTTTATGCGGCAGCGGTTTGCCTTCCCAGGCGGCAATCTTGTTCTCCGCTTCCTTCAATAGGCCGTAATTGGTGACGACCGCTTTCTGGTCGTCGGTCAGCGCGTCGTAGGCCGCTCTGGCTTTGATCGCCGCAGGCTTGTCGGATAGCTTTAATACTTGCATCCGCTCGATAACCGCTTGCGCCTGCTTCGCTTTTTTATAGTTATCTTCTTTGACGACCCTTAACTCATCAAGCTTCGTTTGAAGCTGGTCAAGTTTGTACACGTTGGCAACAACGCTTTTTTGCTTGTCGTTCAATCCGTCGTATGTATCGGTAAGCACGCCTAGCAGGCCCTCGTCGACAGGGGAGGCGATCTCTGCGCTATCGATCCACAATTTCAAAATCCGGGCTTCTGCTTTTTCCAGCAAGTGCAAATTCGTTACTAGCTCTTTTTGCGGCGTGTTCAGTTTATTGTAGTATTGTCTCGCCAATACAACCGATTCGCGATCGGCGAGAGTCGTTACGTTCAGCGCGTCGATCATGTTCATGACTTTCTGATCGGGCCTAAGAGCCTCTTGGGATAATTCTATCTCCGCAGATTGATTCTCGGTGCTTTCCGGTTGATCTTCCGCCTGTAGCGAGGTATTGGCAACAACCGCCTGATCGCCTTGTTCGGCAAAGCCCGTTCCTGCGTAACATGTCGTTAGAAAAACAATCATTGCCATGGCAACAGCAAATCTTCGCATGATAGATCCTCGTATTAATCTGAAATCGTTCATACTGCGTTCAACTCCTTAACAATCGGAAATGTGAAAGCGCTGATCAGCCACAATAACAACATGATGCCGATCAAATAAAGCGGGAAAGAAACGGAACATTCCAGATGGTGAGTATCGTAAAGACGATTAGCGGATTCGAATGGTGAGTACCGTAAAGACGATTAGCAGATTCGAGATGTTGAGGATGAATTCTCGCAGGCTTGACAGGGATGAGGGCAATAAAAATGAGGTCAATATGTATGCAGTGCGGTTCAAATTTTAG
Source organism: Paenibacillus sp. CECT 9249 (assembly GCF_918697855.1). NCBI lineage: Bacteria > Bacillati > Bacillota > Bacilli > Caryophanales > Paenibacillaceae > Paenibacillus > Paenibacillus sp. CECT 9249. Next base: position 30,241 of record NZ_CAKKLI010000015.1, read on the forward strand.
CCCATTGACTATAGCCGCAGATCTCCTCCTTTCCGGCGAATTGGATTAAAGTTAAACCGCTTATACTTTAGGATTATACCACATTTGCCTTGCTTCATCAATTGGGGATAGGCAATAGGCGTGAGGACGACCAAGAACGGACAATGCCGTTCCGCCGAAAACCGGGGAACTGACGTTACGAATCGTTGAGATATGTCGAAACGCGTATTATTCCGGCCGGAACGTTCTGGAACGGAACGACCGCTCGCGAAGTCATTATGATGCGCCATTGGAAAATGTACAACGAGAGTGGTAGATTTGGAGCTCATACCGGGGTTCTATTGGAAAACATCCAATAGATTCGCCCATTTTTCGCCGTTTCGCCGCGTTTTCGCCTGATTCTATTGGATGAAATCCAATGAACGGCCGCATATCCACCTCCAATAGAAAAAACATTGGATAAAATCCAATGGACCTGACCGCCGGAACCGTCCAAAGCGGTCAGACCGCCATGTGATGCCATATCTGAAGCCTTGGGAGAGATCCATTGGAAAATGTACAACGAGAGTGGCAGATTTGGAGCTCATACCGGGGTTCTATTGGAAAACATCCAATAGATTCGCCCATTTTTCGCCGTTTCACGCGTTTTCGCCTGATTCTATTGGATGAAATCCAATGAACGGCCGCATATCCACCTCCAATAGAAAAAACATTGGATAAAATCCAATGGGCATGACCGCCGGAACCGTCCAAAACGGTCAGACCGCCATGTGATGCCATAGAGCGTGCTGAAGTTACGTATGATGCGAAACGCGAATGAAACGGAGTTACAATATCATCGCCCGCCAACAAATGGCTTAACAATCATCGTCCGCCAACCGATCGCCCGCCAACAAATGGCTTAACAATCATCGCCCGCCATCCGTTTGCCGGCATCGGCGCCAATCCGCCGCCAACAACCTCCCTATCATTCCGCTACTCCCAGTTCTCTTACTTGCGAAACTTGCCATATCAATTAATATAGTAGGTAGGCACATGAACAAAGGGGAGATCACTATGATACGATTTGGCATTATCGGAACGAACTGGATCACGGAAAATTTCATTCAGGCGGCGCGTCAGTCGGAGGACTTTGCTTTGACGGCGGTCTACTCCCGGACGGAAGAGAAAGCGAAGGAATTCGCGGCGAAATTCGACATCCCGCATCGGTTTACCGATGTGGAGAGCATGGCGGCAAGCTCCGAACTGGATGCCGTTTATATCGCCAGCCCGAATTCTTTGCATGCGGAGCAGGCGATTCTTTGCATGAGTCATGGCAAGCATGTTTTATGCGAGAAGCCGGCTGCATCAAATAGACATGAGTTGCAAAAAATGGTAGACGCCGCCAGAAATCATGGTGTATTATTAATGGAAGCTTTGAAATCGACGCTGCTTCCGAATTTTCAAAGCATCCGCGAACACTTGCCCAAGATCGGGCCGGTTCGCCGCTATTTTGCAAGCTATTGCCAATATTCTTCGCGCTACGACGCTTATAAGCAAGGCACGATTCTGAATGCCTTTAATCCCGCCTTCTCGAACGGCTCCTTAATGGATCTCGGCGTGTACTGCATCTATCCGCTGGTCGTGCTGTTCGGGAGTCCGAACCGGATTCAAGCGGAAGGGACGATGCTCGATTCGGGCGTGGACGGGCAAGGCGGCCTTCTCCTGGCCTACGAGGGAATGGAAGCGGCCATCATGCATTCGAAAATATCCAACTCCTATCTTCCAACCGAAATTCAAGGGGAAAACGGAACGATGATCGTCGATCGCATCAACCAATCCCGGAAAGTCGAAATTCGTTACCGCGACGGAAGCGTTGAGGATGTTACGAAACCCCAAACGAAAGAAAGCATGTATTACGAACTGCAAGAGTTTATCGATGTGCTGAAAAGCGGGCGTCTGGAATCGGCAACGAACAGTTACGCCAACTCCTTAGCGACGATGGACATTATGGACGAGGCCAGACGGCAAATCGGTCTTGTCTTCCCTGCGGATCGCGCAATTTACAAATAATTTACGCATGTTTGATGTACCCTTAACATACGATTGATAGAGTAGAATGGCAGGACCTGGCATGGACAGCCGAATATCGACGGGTGTGAGTCAAGGAGAAAGCCCTTTATGCAATGGATGCGGAGCGTGCGAGCGCTGCCCTCATCCGGCGGATGAAGGGTTTTTTATTTTCCCTGAAAATAGCCTGCAGCTTCATCGGGTTAAAGAAAGGAGGCAGTAGCAATCTGCGGTTGTCAAACTCTATGAATAGGGAAGGGATTGAGGACAAGTGAAAAGCCGTTCCAAGTATTTGGCTGTTTGGATCGTCGTATCTTTGTTGTGGGGAACGTTGGAGTCAATCTGGTTGGGTTCGCAAGCGGAGGCTGATGCCGCGGAGACGGACCGAAAAACGATGGAGGTGCGCCAAACGGCAACCCCTCCTGTCATTGACGGAAGCTTGGACGAATCGCTCTGGACGATGGACCAGCCGCTGAACGCGAGATTGGGCGAGGGAAATTTCCAGGACGCCCGATTCGGGCTGCTATGGGATTACAAATACCTTTATATCGGGGTGGAAGTGAAGGACGATACGCTCATCCATAACGGCTCGGGGTACTGGTTCGATCAAGACAACATCAACCTGTTCTTCGATCCGACGCTGCACCAGTCCGCTCCGTTCGCCGAAGACGACATGCAGTTGGGGTTCGTCTATCAACCGGGAACGACCACGCCGGAATTTCATTTCGGCGCGGCGCTGAACAATCATAGCGGCAAGGACGAGAAGAAGATTTTGCGTGCGATTCGCACCACCGGCGACGGATGGTCGTTGGAGGCGGCCGTGCCTTGGGATATGCTTCGGTTCGATCCCGCAACGGACAAGCGGTTCGGTATGGAGATCGGCGCGACGGACCGGTACGGAACGGCCTCCGCCGAGCAAAGGTCGAGCTATTGGAGCGCTTATAACGAGACTAGTTTCTGGAACAACACGGCGGGCTATGGAATGATCCATTTAATCGACGGGAATCCGGTATCGGGTCAAGTCGACCCTATCTTGCTGGAAGACAACTTCGACGGGATTCAACCGGGGGAAATCCCTTACGGCTGGTTGTCGGATACCGCTGCCGGCAGCCCTCCCTTCTCCGTCGTGCAGGATACGTACGGCAACGGCATGATGACGTTCGACGGAAATGCGGCGGGCAAGCAGAGCAGAATATTCGCGCCCGTGCAATGGGACGATTATACGATTGAAGCGGATGTGAGGTTCGAGAAGGTGCTCAACGGCGCAAGATGGGCATCGCTTATCTTCAGAGCCGCTTCGAACGGCAAGCCTCCTTACAATCAGATGGCCGTACGCCAGAACGGGGCCTACGAGATCGCGTACCGCAAACCGGACGGCGCTTGGTCGGTGCCTGTCAGCGGAACGTGGTCGCAGCCGCTTGCCTTGGGCTCGGACTACACGATGAAAGTAAGGGTCGTCGGCAACAATGTGAAGGAATATATTAAAAAACGGGACGATGAAGAATTTACGCTGTTGGTGGATCGAAGCTTAAACGCCGATTTGCTGGAAAGAGGGAAAATCGGATTTCAGGCGGATCAAAGCACCGTATCGTTCGACAATTTGAAAGTGACGAGAATTACAGCCGAGCGGCTCGATCTCGCGATGCCTGATTCGGTCGAGGCTTTGACCGGTCCGATCAGCGTCACGGGAAGCGTCTATTATTCGGACGGGCTTACCGAACCGGCGGATGCCGGCCGGATCAAGCTGTATTCTTCGGACGAGAGCGTCTTCAAAATCGTCGATGGCCGCATCTATCCGCTGAAACCGGGAACGGCGACCGTAACGGCCGTCTATTCCAATGCGTCGTCGTCGCGCCAAATCGCCGTCACTCCTTCCGCGTCCGGAGCGAAAGTGATCGCGATCAAGCATGAAGAAGGGTATGTATTGGCCCAATCCGGGGAAGCGATCGATCTGAATGCCGTCTCGTTCGAGGTGGAGAAGAGCGATTTTACGTCCGGCGTCATGCTGGGAGGCGATTTCGAATGGGCTTCGGACAGTGCCGACGTGCGGGTGGAGAACGGCGAACTCCTCGTTATGCGCAAAGGCGTGTATCCGGTTCAAGCGCGTAAGGACGATGCTTCCGTCCATCTGCTGATCGTTGCGAAAGATCCGGAAGATGCCGAGTATGTGCTCTACGAAGAGAACTTCGATCAAGTGCAGGAAGGCACGCTGCCGGAAGGCTGGACCAGAATTCAGGGCAGTACGGCCGGAGCCGCCGGCGTGAAATCCGGCGCATTCGAGATGAACGCGGCCGCCGCTCCCGACAACCCGTCAAGAGTACTGCTGCCGGCTTATTTAGGGCAATTCGGCAATTATCAAATCGAAGCGGATGTAACGCATCTGGCGGCGAACGACGCGTCCAGATGGCATTCGATCATGTATAGGGTCCAGAACGATAATTATCCCTATTACCAAATGGCCGTCCGCCAAAACGCCACCGCGGCCAACGGCGTGGAATTTGCGGAACGCACCCCTTCCAACCAATGGAACGTAATGGATCGAGGCTCGCACACCGAGCGGATCGATGCCGGCAAAATGTACCGCTATACGGTCATTGCCTACGAAAACCGGGTGCAGGAGTTTATCGACGGCCGCTTGATTGTCGATACGGATATGGCGAGCGCCTACGCGAAGGGAAGAATCGGTTTGCAGGCCGACGGCAGCAAAATGAAGGTGGATAACATTCGCGTCTCGCTGCGGCAAGATCCTTTGCCGCCGATGAAAGCCGACCGGTTCGTGCAAGTGACGGAGCCGGAAACGAAAATTTCGATGGCGCCCACGGTTGTGAAGGAGATAGGCAGCTTGAAGGAATTGTCGGACTTGAACGGCACGGTTCTGCCGGCAACCGTCGTTCTGCATGTGAACGAAGCTTTGAACGTGACCGATCCGGCCGGACGGAAGGAAATCGGCAGCCTCGAAGAGGCGCTGGACATTATTGCCGCGCGGATGATTCCGGCTTTCTACGTGAAAGACGAGCAAACCGTCGACCGGTTGACGGCCTTTCTCGACGATAACGGCTTGGAAGATGCGTTTGTGATGTCTGCGGACGGCGATCTCGTCCATCGGGCGAGAACCGCTTACCCGATCATCCGCGGCATCGTGGATTTCACCGGTTCCATCCGGGGCGAACTGAGCCGGGACGACTTGCTTGATATTCGCAGAAAGACGAATGCCAGCCTGTCGAAAATCGCGCTCTTGCCGCAAAGCGCCGCCTCCGCCGATCAGGTTGCCCATCTTCAGCAGCGCCTGATTGCCGTATGGGTGAAAGAAGACACGAGTCAGGCGAACAGCGAGCTGTCCAAACACCGCCTCATTACGGCCGGCGCGAACGGCATCGTCACCGGCTCCCCCGACACGGCCTTCGCGGCATTGCGGGTATACGCGAATCAGACGACGCTCGTTCGCAAGCCATACATTATCGGCCATCGGGGAATGCCGTCCGTAGCGCCCGAGAATACGATCGTCAGCAACAGGCTCGGGTTGGAAGCGGGCGCCGATTTTATCGAGAACGATATGTTTCTCTCCAAAGACGGCCATTTGGTCATCGTCCACGATGCGACGTTGGACGGCACGACCAACGGTACGGGGAGAGTGGAAGATTATACGCTCGCGGAATTGAAGAAGCTGAACGCCAATAAGCCGTTTCCGGAAGGATACCCGTTCGAGCCGATTCCGACCTTGGACGAACAGATCGATCTCGCTTTGGAAAAAGGAAAAATGGTGTTCGCGGAAATTAAAACGAACACGCCCGAGGCGGTCGACGCTTTTGTGAAAGTCATTCGCGAGAAAGGCGCGGAGGATGCGATCAATGCGATGTCCTTTGACGCAAACCAACTGAGACGGCTGGCCGAATTGATGCCGGAGATGCCGTCAGGCATATTGGCCGGCGGATACGCCAACGAATCCAATGTGAACAAATCGTTGCGGGAAACGTTGAAGCTGATTCAGCCGCTCAATGCGACGTTTAATACAAGCTACGGCGGGCTGGGCAAAAACTTCATGGAAGCGGCGAAACATCGCGGGATTTTGATCTCGCCTTGGACGTTCAATAATAAAGCCGATTTCATCCGTTTCTTCGAGTTGGGCGCTTGGGGCATTACGACCGATTATGCGTATTGGGCGTCGGACTGGGCGATTGCGATCAGGCCGGAGCAAGAGAAAGTGGAACTGAAAGTCAACGATAAGGTCGCCTTGTCTGCTGTCGTCGAATCCTATAAAGGAGATCGAACGACGGTCGTACCGGAAATCGTTGTCGTGGACGGCCACAATGCGATTGACACAAAGGGCGGCGAAGTGATCGCCAAGAAACCGGGAACGGCATACGCGCTGCTAAGATATACGGCTTATATCGATGGCGATCATCCGTACGACATTTATACCCAGCCGATTGCGATTCAAGTGAAAGGCCAAGGAAGCGACGGAGGCAATAACGGGGGAGGAAACGGCGGTAATAACGGCGGAAACAACGGCAATTCGGGCGGAACGGGCTCCCATCCCCAATCCGGGAACGATAAAGCTCCCGATTCCGGCACGAACGGCGGTTCCGGCGATACCGGAGCTCAACCGGCGGGAGCGATCGCAGCCAAAGACGGCAAGGTGGATGCTTCAGAGCTAAAAGAATCGCTGCAAGCCTCCCCCAACGTCGAAGTGACGTTCTCCGGAGAACGCCTGGAACTGCCTGCGGCGGGATTGCTGGAAGGAAGCCGCAAGGACGGACGCACGCTCTTCATGAAAGGCGACAACGGTTCGTATGTATTGCCGCTCTCCGTTCTGAAATGGGAAGACTTGGAGCGCCGCTTGAATGAAGAGGCGGAGCAACTAACAATCCGCCTTACGTTCGGCGTGTTGACGGGAAGCGAAGACGCCGCCGCCCGGGCCGCGGCGGAGAAAGCGGGCGGAACGCGCATCGGGGATGCGTACAAGCTGCAAGTAGAAGCGGTCAACAAAGCCGGGAAGGCGGTGCCGGTCGCTTTCGGTTCCACTTACGTATCCCGCACGATCGTCATCGACGGCATCGTAGATCCGGGCAAGGCGACGGGAGCGCTCTACGATCCGGCAACGCAGCAAATCCGATTCGTGCCGACCGTATTCGCCGTGAGCAACGGCCAAACAATAGCAACGCTGAAACATCAAGGAAACGGCATTTATATGATCGTGGAACATGACAAGAGCTTCGCGGACATGGCGCGGCATTGGGCGCGCCAAGATGTGGAAATGCTGGCCAATAAGCTTGTCGCGGAAGGCAGGGGCGGCAGCCGCTTCGACGGGGATCGCAGCATTACCCGTGCCGAATTTGCGGCGCTGCTGGTTCGCGCGCTGAGCCTGGAGCCGGACGGCGCCGCCGCAACGGACTTCCGGGACGTGGCCGCGGCCGCCTGGTACGCCGAAGACGTGAGCGCGGCCGCCGCCGCGGGCCTCGTCAACGGCTATGCGGACGGAACTTTCCGGCCCGATCAAACGATTACGCGCGAAGAATTGGCCGCAATGACGGTCCGCGCGCTATCCTACATCGGCGTCGCTGCGGAAATACCCGCGGCGCAGCAGGCCGATCTATTGGGCCGGTATAAGGACGCTGGCCGAATCGGATGGGCGAAAGCCGAGATCGCCGGAGCGATCGAAGCCGGGCTCATCCAAGGCATGGCGAATTCGGAGCTCGGCCCGGACAAGAGCGCCACGCGCGCGCAATCGGCCGTTATGCTGAAGCGTCTCTTGAGCAAAGCCGGTTTTATCAACTAAACGCGTGAACGCGAAACGCCCCCCTTGCTCTCACGACAAGGGGGGCGAATTCTACCGTTCGGCTTTCGGCTTGTTATACCCCCGTTCGCCGTACGGCTGCAATTGATCCAACCATTTCTGCTCCAATTTCTCCAACTCGTATTTCAAATCGAAATAGCCGTCTTCCTTCTTCTTCAACGTTTCCAATATTTCTATGACAAAAGACTCTTCTCCGAATTGTTTCCAGTCTTCCTGCAACGCTTTGTTCGGAAATCCGCCTGTTTTCAGCATAAATAATTTTCCGTTCAGCGTTCTCAAGTTCGGCGTGCTTTCGACCCATATTTTTTGGTTTGCCGTATTGCGAATCTGGTATACGCCGGCTTCCGTTTTCATTTCCTTGTACTGCCTCTGCAGTTCTTTTTTGCGATCCATTGTTCATGCTCCTATCTTGCAGATTCCGCTTTCAGCCAGTACTCGCTGCCGTCCGGCTTGCGGTCCATAAATCCGTATTCAATCAAATATCTGCGCAAAATCGCGTAATCGTCGTAAATTTCCTGCAATATGCCGTTCACTTCCTTCTCGGTATAGATGTGTCCGCCGGGAAAACGCGCGGCGATGTGCCGGACGACCGCCAATCTCTGTTTTTCCTTGAGCGGGAATTTCTTCAAGGGGCCGTCTTTGCCGTCCGGAAAATATTGATTCAATATTTTCTCGTTCTCGGCCCGGGTCAAATTATAACGGTCGTCGACCCATTTGGCGGTAACGTGAACGTTGACGAAAGACGGCGCATGGCTGTCCTTCTCCTTCAACAGCTCCATGACGGTGAGCAGCACTTTGGCCTGGCGTTCCTTCTCCTTTAACGCGAACCGGTGGTTGCGGATCGTTGAAGCGCTGCCGATACCGAGCTCGCGCTGGATCTCTGCGTCGTTCTTTCCTTGGTAGAATAGTTGAAGCAGACGGTTTTGATGCTCCGTCAGCCCGGTCATTTTCTTATCCAGTCCGATCAAGTGTTCGAATACCGAACCGTGCACCCGTTCTATGTGAACGCGCGCGAATTTTTCCGCTTCGTATAAAATGCCGCTCTCTCCATCCGGATATATGATTCCCTTCTCGAACGATTGGCCGCATAGCAGGCAAATATAGTACTCCCCTTCTTGAACGTAGCCTCGTTTCAATTGTTCGACAGAGGCGTTCCAAAAACGTTCAGAATTATCCAAGACAAACACATCCTTGAAACGTTTATTATATCATAGATATTATTTAATATTGTCTATTGATTGTCAAGTTCCATTTGCGACGAGAGCGTTTTGTTGCCTCAAATTGCAGGGAAATGCTGGGCGTTTGTCGAAAACTAATTTGGAAACCAGCCCACAGGCACGCCTTCGATCCGGTGACCGGCAGATAATCATGTGAAGTTTGGAGGGTTAATCGTATGAAATTCAAAACGAAGCTCTATGTAGGATACGGAGCCGTACTGGCGCTTATTCTCGTCATGTCTTACATAGGACTTCAAGGGTTGGAGCGGCTTCAATCCGGCATACAGCAAATTGTCACCGAGAATTATGCGGGCGTGAAACGAGCGACTTCGATCCGCGGTGAAATCAACAACATCGGTCGCGTCATGAACGCTTTATTATTGGAGCAGGACGAAGAAAGATATAAAGAACATTTGCAAGCGATCGCGAGCAGCCGGGAGAAAATCTCGGAAGATTGGAGCGCGCTGCAGACTTTGAAACCTTCGCAAGAACGAACCGATTTCCAAGCCCGATTCGATACGCTTTATACCGACTATCTTAAAAGTTTGGACAAGCTTGTTGATTTGATGGAAAAAGGGAAACGCGAGGCCGCGTTGGACTTATTCTATATGGAAACGGAAACGAAAAGAGCGGAGCTGTTCGATGTCATTCGAGGATTTAACGGAATGTACGAAAGGGATATGGGAGACGTGCTCGCTTCCTCGCACAAGGAATATGAACTGTTGCGGAACGCATTCATCGGGTTGATCGTCTTTATTTTCCTCGTTGCCGTATTGATTGCGGGCTGGGTGCTGCGGAGCGTAACGAAGAGCTTAAGGAAGATCAGTACCGGAATGAATCTGGTATCGTTCAACGATACAAGCCGTTTGCCGCGGATTGAAGTGACCTCCGACGATGAAATCGGCAGCATCGCCGCCGCATTTAATCAAATGGCCAGCTCTTTGGAACTGCATACGGCGAATGTGAGGCAATATCAGAAGACGCTGGAAGAGCAGCATTGGCATCAATCCATGGTAGGGGAATTCTCCGCTCTGTTTCAAGGCGTGCAGGATGTGCAGAGACTGGCGGAACTGTTTGTCAACAAGGTTGCCGCGATGATGGATGCCGGATACGGCGTAGTATATGTGCACGAAGGCCCGCTGGACGGACCGAAGAAGCTGTGGAAGGCGGCGTCCTATGCGGTGGACGGGGATCCTCCGGGAGAGAAGCAATTCGCCCCGGGGCAAAGTCTTGTCGGCCAATGCGCCAAGGAGAACAAACCGATTGTATTGAACGAGGTGCCGCAGCACTTCATTCCGATCCGCTCCGGTCTCGGAACGGCCGCGCCTTCCCATGTGATTCTCCTCCCGATTCCGTTCGAGGACAAGGCGGTCGGCGTTTTGGAGATGGCTTCGTTCCGACCGTTTGACGAGGCGAAATTGAGAGCGCTCGAAGAAGTGATGATGGTTTTGGGCATGGCAATGAACGGCGCTTTCTCCTATATGCAAATTCAAAAATTGCTGGGCGAATCGCAAACGTTTACGGAAGAGCTGCAGGCGCAATCGGAAGAGTTGCAGCTGCAGCAGGAAGAGTTGAGGACGTTGAACGAGCAGTTGGAGGAACAGTATAAGGATACCGACCGCAAGAACAAAGAATTGGAAGGGATCAAGCATGAATTGGAGGAGAAGAACCGGCAAGTTCTGCTCGGGTCCCGCTATAAGTCCGAATTTCTGGCGAATGTCTCCCATGAACTGAGGACGCCGTTAAACAGCTTGCTACTGCTGACGCAATTGTTGAAGGACAATAAGGAAGGGAATCTGTTTCCGAAGCAGTTGGAATATTTGCGGACCATTCACGCTTCGGGTACCGATTTGCTGAATTTAATCAGCGAAATTCTAGATCTGTCGAAGATCGAATCGGGCAAAATGGAGCTCGTTCCGGAAATTGTCTCGTTGCAGGAAATCGGCGATATCGCGCGCAGCCAGTTTATGCCTGCCGCGATGCAAAAAGGGCTGGAGTTTCGAGTCGAACTGCATGACAATACCGGTTCTCTGTCCATATACACGGACAGGCAAAAGCTGCAGCAAATCGTTACGAATTTGCTCGCCAACGCCTTCAAATTTACGGAAGCGGGGAGCGTCGTTCTCTCCTTCCGGCTTGCCCAACCGGAAAGCGCGCCGCAGGACGCCGAACCGGAGAGATCCGGAAGCCATTTGGCGGTTTCGGTGTCCGATACGGGCATCGGCATAGCCAAAGAGCAGCAGGAAATGGTATTCGAAGCGTTCCGCCAGGCGGACGGTACGACGAGCCGCAAATACGGAGGCACCGGATTAGGGCTGTCCATTTGCAAAGAGATTGCCAATCTGCTGGGGGGAAGAATCGATTTGGACAGCGAGGAAGGACAAGGAAGCACGTTCACCCTGATTATGCCGATCAAGACGATCGGCGGCGCGCAATTTCCGGAACAAGCGTATGCGGAAAGCGCAGTGTCGACAGACTGGTTTCCGCGGATGGAAGAAGATGCTTACGAGTATGCGGAAGAGCTTCAAGGACGAACCGTTCTCGTGGTGGATGACGATATGCGGAACATATTCGCATTAACCGGCGCCTTGGAAAATTTGGGCGTGCGGGTTCTCTTCGCGGAGAACGGGCAAGAAGGGCTGGAGCAGTTGGAACGTTATCCCGAGATCGACCTGGTCCTGATGGATATTATGATGCCGAAGATGGACGGGTACGAGGCCATGAAGGCGATTCGCGGATCCGACGCCCCGTACCGCGATTTGCCGATTATCGCCTTGACGGCCAAAGCGATGAAGAACGATCGGGAAAAATGCATAGAAGCGGGGGCCAACGATTATATCAGCAAGCCGGTTCAATACGAGCAGCTGCTATCCTTGCTAAGAGTCTGGCTTCATCGTTAGGAGTTGACATCAGATGCTGCATCAATACGAAGAAGAGAAAGGTTTATTGGAGGAAATCGAAATCTGTTTGCTGCTTGAAGGAATTTATCGCCATTACGGACATGATTTTCGCAATTATTCGTATTCCTCGATTCGCCGCCGAATTTGGCATAGAATTAGGGCGGAGAGGCTGCGAAGCATCTCCGCCTTGCAAGAGGCGGTTTTGCATGATCCGGGGACGATGGAGCGATTGTTTTCCGATTTTTCCATCAATGTAACGGAGATGTTCCGCGACCCTTCCTTCTTCTTGGCGATACGCCGGAAGGTGGTCCCGTTGCTGCAAAACTTGCCGGCGATACGCATATGGCATGCCGGCTGCTCAACAGGGGAAGAAGTGTACTCGATGGCGATTTTGCTGTACGAGGAAGGGCTTTACGACCGGTGCACCATTTATGGGACGGATATGAATCATAGAGTGCTGGAACAGGCGGAAAGCGGCTCGTTTCCGCTGCAGAAGATGCAGTTGTACACGAAAAATTATTTGCAATCCGGGGGGGAGGAGGCGTTTTCCGAATATTATAAGGTGAAGGGAAATCAGGTGGCGTTTCACCCTTTTTTATCCGAAAATATCGTATTCTCGCAACATAATTTGGCGACAGACCATTCGTTTAACGAATTTCACATCATTATATGCCGGAATGTGTTGATCTATTTTAATGAAATTATGCATCAAAGAGTTATTCAGCTGTTTAAAGACAGTCTTGTCGCTTCCGGCTTCCTCGGACTGGGACGCAAGGAAGGCATTCATCGCAACTTGCAGCGCGAAGCCTTCGAAGTGATCGACCCGCAGGAGAAAATTTATCGAAAAATGTAACGCCGGATGGAGGGATTGAACATGAATCGTAAGGTGAAAATTTTGGCGGTTGACGACCGTGCGGAAAATTTATTGGCGCTGGAGGGCATACTAGCGTCTCCGGAGCGCGAAGTGATTACGAAGCGCTCCGGGGAGGACGCGCTCCGGTATTTGCTCTCGGAAGACATCTCCGATCTCGCCGTCATTTTGATGGACGTTCAAATGCCTGGATTAAACGGATTCGAAACGGTGGAACTCATTAAGCAGAGGGAGCGCAGCCGGGAAGTTCCCGTTATTTTCTTGACGGCGATCAGCACTTCGCTGGATCACGTCTTGAAAGGATATTACGTGGGCTCGATCGACTATCTGTTCAAGCCGATCGATTCGGAATTGCTGAAATATAAGGTTGAGGCGTTCGTTAAGCTTCACCGATACCATAACAAAATCAACAGCCAACGGAAAATGCTGCAGAAACGCGCTTTAGAATTGGAGGAGACAAATCATAAGCTGGCCGCGGCGGAAGCGATGCTGAAAAATCAAAACGAAAGACTGGAGTGGATGGTTAACGAACGGACGCGCGAGCTGCTTGAGGCGAACGATAAATTGCAAAAATCGCAGCAGCGTTTTCAAAAGATGTTCCTTTCCAGCCCTTGCTTGACGTCGATTTGCAAAATGTCGGATTTTACATATATCGACGCGAATGATAGTTGGAAGAAATATACGGGTTATGGGGACGAAGCGATGAAAGGCTCGGTGCATCAATTGCAGTTCGCCCCGGAGCCGCTGGAAGCAACCCTGCGTTGGGAGCGGCCGTTGCGGAATGTTAGGGTCAAATATGTCACGAAATCGCAGGAAACGCGCAACGGGCTTTTATCGACGGAAATTATCGAGATCGACGACGAAATATGCTTGCTGTTGGTCATGATCGATATTACGGAAAATGTGCTATACGAGAACGAGATGACGAGATTGGCGGAACTGAACCTGATCGGCGAAATGGCGGCGGGAATCGCGCATGAGATTCGGAATCCGATGACGACGATCCGCGGGTTTCTGCAATTGTCCCAAGCTGTGGAAGGCAGAATGGATAAACAGTACTTGGGCATTATGCTGGGGGAACTGGATCGGGCGAACGGGATTATTACCGAGTTTTTATCATTGGCCAAAAACAAGAAGACGGATCCCGCGCCGCGGCAGCTGCATCGCATTGTCGAATCGCTGTATCCGCTCATTCAGGCGGAAGCGATGATGTCGGGCAAGCATGTGTTCCTTCGCTGCGATTCGTGCGGAGACTTGCTGCTGGATGAGAATGAAATACGCCAATTGATCTTGAACTTGTCGATCAACGGTTTGGAAGCGATGTCACCCGGGGGGACGCTGACGATCGCCACCTATGTCGAGAACGGGGAGGCGGTGTTGAAGGTCGCCGATCAAGGCTGCGGCATGAGCGAAGAAGTGCTGGAGAAACTGGGAAGGCCGTTTTTCACGACGAAGGAAGGAGGGACCGGCTTAGGGCTGGCCGTGTGCTACAGCATCGTGGCAAGGCATCAAGCCAAACTGGAGGTGCAGAGCAGCGACAAGGGAACGACGTTTACGATACGTTTCGGCATCGCGGATATCGGGAGCGAAGCGGTAAGCCAAAGCGTTTGTTTGTAGCGGGCATTTTGTATGCAGGGCGAAATAGGTTACAATAGAAGACATCAAATAAGAAGGCGAAGCGCATGATTCCGCCGCGGTTGTTACGGGCCGCATGACCGGAAGCGGCGCTTCGTTACATGTTCAGGAGGAACGATCGTGGAAGCATTGGAACAACAGTTGGAGAAATATGCCGAGCTCATCGTTAAGGTCGGCGTGAATGTGCAACAAGGACAGCAAGTGATGATTACCGGGTTAATCGAATCGGCCCCGCTTATCCGGCTTGTGGCAGGCAAGGCGTACGACGCGGGCGCAAGCGAAGTGTTCGTGGATTGGGTTGACGAAGCGCTATCGCGGTTGAAATACGAGAAAGCGCCGGATGACGTATTTACCCGGTATCCGGAGTGGGAAGCCGCGAAGAAGATTACGTTGGCGGAGCAAGGAGCGGCTTTCATCTCGATCAAGTCGCCGAACCCCGATCTGCTGAAAGGGATCGATCCGAAGCGAATCGGCAATGCGATGCAAGCGTCCGGCAAAGCGCTCGATCCGTTCCGGCGCTATGTGCAAGCGAATAAAATGAGCTGGACGGTCGTCGCGGCCGCAACGCAGGATTGGGCGGCGAAAGTATTTCCGCAAGCGAGCCCGGAGGAAGCGGTCGACCGGTTGTGGGCGGCGATATTCGAAGCGGTGCGGCTGAACGTTCCCGATCCGGTTCAAGCGTGGCAGGAACATGACGAGACGCTGCGCCGCAAAGTGGACATCTTGAACGCCAAGCATTTCCACAAGCTGCGCTATACGGCGCCGGGCACCGATCTGACGATCGAGCTGCCGGAGAAGCATGTATGGGTGGGCGCAGGCAGCAAGGACGAGCGGGGCGTTCCCTTCATGGCCAATATGCCGACCGAGGAAGTGTTTACCGTACCTCTGAAGCAAGGCGTCAATGGCTATGTGTCGAGCACGAAGCCGTTGAACTACGGCGGCAATGTTATCAACAACTTCAAGTTGACGTTCGAGAACGGCCGGATCGTGAAGGTGGAGGCGGAAGAAGGCGGGGAAATATTGCAGCAGCTCGTAGATACGGACGAGGGATCGCACTATTTGGGCGAAGTGGCGCTTGTGCCGCATGAATCGCCGATCTCCCAGTCGGACATTCTGTTCTACAATACGTTGTTTGACGAGAATGCGTCCAACCATTTGGCGATCGGCAGCGGTTACGCCTTCAACGTGGAAGGCGGCGAGACGATGTCGCCCGAGGCATTGGAACAAAGCGGCGTCAACAGCAGCATCGCGCATGTCGATTTTATGATCGGCTCCGCGGTGATGGACATCGACGGCATCCATCGCGACGGCTCCGTCGAGCCCGTATTCCGCCAAGGCGGCTGGGCGATTTAACGCAAGGAGGCGTTATCTGCGGCCCGGCGCTCTCATGCTGCGTCAGATGGCCGGGCGGCTGTCGTGCAGCGCCTGTCATGCAGCGTCAGTCATGCAGCGCCTGGCGATGTGCGCGCGGGTCGAGGCCTATGTTGTACGTTGTACAACATAGAAGGCCCCGTTATCGCCGTCTGCTTGCTTATGTTGTACTTTGTGCAACATTTTCGGGGACAATCCGGCGATTTCGGCTCATTTCTAGCGAATATGTTGTATTCTGTACAACAATTCGCTAGGGTGGCGGCATTTCTTGCCCGCTATGTTGTATTTTCTGCAACATAAGGTGGGCCCAGGTCCCATTACATTCCGTAAAGAAGCGGCGGCAATGCCGCTTTTTTGTAACCACATTAGGGGGCAAGCGACTTTCACTATAAAATATCGAACGAATGTGCCTTATGAGTGCTCCGAATTTCGCAAAGAGTGGCGGGGAATCGCTCTCCTCCGATATCCGCTGTTGCGTCCGGGCTCGGCAAGACGGGAAAGCAATCGCGGGCAATGCCCGTTCCGCAACCGTTAATTGACAGCCCTGAAGCAGGTGCAGTATACTTTGATTTTGAACTTTTAGCGATATGAAAATATGGGTGAGGAATCTATGAACGTCATTGTTATCGGAAGCGCGAATATGGATATGGTGACGCGGACCGGCCGCATTCCCGAAATCGGGGAAACGATTCAAGGGGAAGGATTTTTCCTGTCGCCCGGAGGGAAAGGCGCCAATCAGGCGGTCGCTTGCGCCAAAATGGGGGCGCAGACTTGGCTGATGGGCAAAGTCGGGGACGATATATTCGGGCAATCCCTGCTCGACCGGCTCGCAGGCTATGGCGTCCGCACCGATTATATCGCGCGGGAGCCAAACGTAACGACTGGCGTGGCCGCCATTACCGTGTATCGAGGGAATAATTCCATTATTCTCGACGGCGGCGCCAATAGCCGTGTAACGCCCGATTATGTGCTGAGCTTCAAACGGGAGCTGCTTGCCGCGGACGCGGTCATGCTGCAATTGGAAATTCCTATGGAAACGGTATACGAAACGGTGCGGCTGCTCAAAGGGAAAGTGCCCGTCTTCCTGAATCCGGCGCCGGCCGCTCCGATCGACGACGATATTTTGCGGGGAGTGGATTATTTCACGCCGAACGAAATCGAGTGCCGCCTGTATGCCGATATGGACATTCGCGGCGCGGATGACGCGTTTGCCGCCTTGGACAGGTTGCGCGTCAAAGGGATACGCTATCCGCTTATTACGCTCGGCGAGAAGGGCGTCGCGTATTACAACGGAACCGAGAATGTGTACAAACCGGCTCGCAAGGTGAAGCCCGTCGACACGACGGCGGCCGGCGACACATTCTCCGGCACCCTCGCGGCCATGATTGTCGCGGGCAAAAGCATGGACGAAGCCGTGACGACCGCGCAGCTTGCCTCTTCCATCGCTGTAACCCGCATGGGAGCGCAGGAAGCGATTCCCGCGTTGGCGGAATTAACGGACGCGCAATAGCACAGACGTAAGGCGTTGACAAGGAAAAACCGTACCCCACGCAGACCGAGGTTTGCCGGGGACGGTTTTTTTACGGGGAACGAAATAAAACCTTTTACAACGAACCGTTCCAAGCATACAATAAGTGTATTACGCATTGTGTTTTATAGAAGCGCTTACATCACGAGAAGCATCGGCATAAAGCGAAAAATCGGAACGGAAGAAGGGAAAAGAATGAAAAGGCTTACGAATTCCCCTTTTACTTTTGCGCTGGGCATGCTCGCGATGATGATTCCGGTACAGGCGTTCAGTGCGTTTTACAGTTACTATTATGTCGAAAAGCTTGGCCTCGGCGTCGGATTGGCGACGCTTGCCCGCACGATCTATTTAATCTGGGATGCGGTGGACCAGCCGCTGTTCGGTTATTTCTCCGACCGTACGAGAACGCGGTGGGGCAGACGCAAGCCGTGGATCGTCGGCGCGATGCCGTTTTTTGTTTTAACGTTTGTGATGGTGTTTGCCGCGCCGGAAGGATGGCAAGGCTTCGACCTGTTCCTCTGGTTTCTCGTTGCGCTCATCCTGTTCGAGACTGCGTCCACGATCCTTTGGGTCAACTATGGCGCCCTATTTCCCGAGTTGTTCCGGGGAGACCGGCTGCGCGCCAAAGCTTCGGCCATTCAACAAGGATTTCAAATTGTGGCTTTATTGATCGGATCGGCCGTCACGCCGATCATCTTCCACGCGTACGGTTTTACGAATATGGCGCTGCTGTTTGCGCTTGCTTTCGCGGTTTTCATGGCGCTATGCGTCATGACCGTCAAGGAAGACGAGCGGGCGCGCAAGGAGACGCCGCTTAAGCTCAAAGAAGCGTTCCGCGAAACGCTGAAAAACAAAGAATTTTGGATTTTCAATATCGCCAATTCTTTCGCACAAACCGTTAACGGCCTTCTTAGTTCCATCATACCTTTTTACGCCAAATATGTGTTGAAAGTTCCCGAGCCTCAAGTATCGATTCTGCTTGCATCCGTGTTCGTCTCGGTTATCCCGCTGGTGGCGGTATGGTATGTCGTCGTCAAGAAGATGGGCGGGGTGAGAAGCTGGAGATTGTCCATGGCGGTATACGCCCTGTCGGTCATTCCTTTATGGTTCGCCCAAGGTCTCGGCGGAGGAATTATCGCCGGCGTCATCGCCGGTTTCGGCTTGGCGGGATTCCTCGTCACGCCGCCGGTGCTGAGCGGGCAAATTATCGACCGCGACGCCGAAGCGACCGGGCGGAGGAGGGAAGGGATCTATACGGCCGTGTCCGGGTTCATTACCCGATCCAGCGGACTAATCTCCGCATTGGCATTCTGGATTGTCGGCATGATCTTCGGCTATGTGAGCGGGGAGAATCCCGGCCCCAATCCGGAAGCGACGTTTAAATATTTAATTAGCGTCATCCCGTTCTGCTTGCTTGTTCTCTCCTTTGGCATCACGTTCTTCGTCAAAAACCGGCCGGCCCCGGCTTCCGCCAATTCGCCGCACTCCGGCGACGGGAAGCCGATATAAGCCGCCGATGCGCGATTCGACCGCCGGAACTCTGTTTCCGGCGGCATGGATGCTAGGGATGATGCGCATAAAGAACACTTCGCCTAACCATTACCATAACCATATTTCCTCCCCTTTTGTCGAAATCCCCTTCGTTCAGAAAGCCGGTTTCTTTTCCAATGCCGGGGAAGAAGCGGCTTTTTTGCATGACCCGGCCGCGCGTACCGCATCTAATGAAGGGGATTGGCAGATGGTAAGCCGAGATCGTCGATCAACGAATGCGGGCGGTTCGAAATTCGCCGTCAACGTGGCCTTATCGCGTCAACCCGATTGATGTGCCCCTGAATGTACTCCTGAATGTGCTCCTAAATCTGCTTTTGAATGCGCCCTTCCGAACGCTGTGCCATCTGGCCCCGTGATGTAACTGCAATTTTCCATTTACATCTCCCGATTTGGCGAAATTTTGCCCTATTAACTGCATTTTTCCAGTTGCTCCCGTCCGAATGGCCGCAAAAGGAGAAAACCGAGCTTCAATAGATGGATATTTGCAGTTAATTCGCTCCAAAAGGCGGTTTTGCCACGAAATAGATGGATTTCTGCAGTTAGTCAACCAATAAAGGTGCATTTTCGCACTAGTGTTGCATCGAGAAGTTGATAGCTTCGAAAACCCGCAATGGAGTCTGCTTCATCATTCGCCACCGTTAATGTAACTGGCTTTATTGCGCATATAGAAGGGGGGATCTCCCTACATTTCGAAGGCGTTCGCGCGGACCTACGCTCCTTGTTTGGCGCTAACGAAACTGGCAATTCTTATTCGACTCAAAATGAAGACGTCCCCATTCTAGCGAAAGTACGCATCGTTATTCATTGGAAATCGGCGATTGTACCGCCTTTTTCCCCTCATTAGCGTGTTTGAGTTTCGTTAGACATTGCAAAATGATGATTTACAGGCTTTTAGCGTGTATCAGTTTCGTTAGCCCGCTCGGGCGGATCGTCAGCCGCCAAGGTATGATGAAGTGAACTCTGATCGCAGGCTTTACCTTTTTACCCCACGGGAATCGCTTGCCAGCACGCTATACAGCTTCGATAACCTCTGCGGCAAATGATCGTTCAGGACTGCATGCAGCAATCCAATCCCGCCCCGTATGTAATAAACCCTGGCTTTCTAGCATCTGAACGAGGGGGATTTTCACAGAAGAGGGCCGACAAAACGCTTCCTCGGGCTTGAAGAGCAGCGATACGCTCGATGCAACGCCAGTGCAATAAAGGTGCATCTTCACCCTCGCAAGCTGCCCATCGCAAGCCGCCGACCGCAATCCGCTCCTCGCAATCCGCCGACCTCAAGCTGCCCACCACAAGCCGCCTACCGGATTCCAAGCCCCGCTTTTCGATCCCACCGCAATATTCCGTTAGGCTGCGATAAAAAAAGATTGACAACAGAAATGAAAACGCTTTATAATCGAAAAAAAGTTATTTGAAACGGTTCAAATCGAAAATATCAATTAAAAATATCACTCTATTCTGATTAAATAATGAAATATATACCAAATTTGAACCGGTACAAAATATGAAGGGGCGGTGGTTATGAATATTACAATTGCCGATTTGGCCAGAATTACAGGCTTAGCCAAAAGTACCGTGTCGGGCGTTCTCAACAATAAAGCCGGATTTTCCGAGAAGACGAGAGCGAAGGTGCTGGAAGCGGCGGAAAAGCACGGATACGTTCCCAATGAAATTGCAAGGGGTCTAACTTCCAAATTTACAAAGACAATCGGCCTTGTCATTAAAGACATTACCAATCCTTTTTACAACCGAATTACGAAAGGGGTGCAGGATGTAGCCAACGAAC
Source organism: Paenibacillus sp. CECT 9249 (assembly GCF_918697855.1). Classification (NCBI taxonomy): domain Bacteria; kingdom Bacillati; phylum Bacillota; class Bacilli; order Caryophanales; family Paenibacillaceae; genus Paenibacillus; species Paenibacillus sp. CECT 9249. Next base: position 50,922 of record NZ_CAKKLI010000015.1, read on the forward strand.
ATGGATATACCGTCTTCTTGTGCAGCAGCGGCGAGAACCATATGGTCGAAGTCGCGCAAATGAATGCAATGGTCGGCAAGCGGGTGGACGGCCTGATCATCGCCCCGTTGCTGGAAGGGGTCACTTTCGATCATATTTACGAATTGAAAAGAAAGGAAATCCCGTTCGCGACGTTAGGGGAAATTCCGGGGTTGACCTGCGATTACGTCGAGTTTGACGATTATCAAGGCAGCGTTCAGGTGACGAACCACCTGATCGAATACGGGCATGCAAAAATCGGATTCGTGACGGGCCAACGCACGTCGAGAGCGTCCAAACAGCGGTTTCAAGGATTTAAAGATACTTTGTTCGAGCGGGGCCTGACCTTGTCCGAAAGACATGTATTTCATGAAGCCAAGCATTTGGCGGACGGAGTGGATGTTGGGAACCGGCTGATCGCCATGGAGGATCGCCCCACCGCCTTGATCTGTTTCGACGACGTGATCGCGATGGGCGTCATCAAAGCGTTTGAAGCGGCAGGCTTGAGCATTCCCGGCGATTTGTCCTTAATCGGCTTCGACGATATCGAGCTAATGACCTTCCCGCTTACTTCCGTATCCATCCCGACCTACGAGGCCGGGAAACTGCTGGCGAAAATATTATTCGAACGCATTTTTGAAGAAAACGTTTCCGAATACAAACAGATTACGCTGTCCGAGCAATTGGTCGTCCGTTCTTCCGTCAAGCGGATGTAACGGCGCTCCGTTGCCCCAAGCACAAATTGAAAGCGCTTCATTAACAAAATCCGTTTAGGGAGGAACGAAAGTGAAAAGTAAAAAGAGCGTACTTACGGTAATTTCACTAGTTGTAATGTTGTCGCTGGCCTTGGCCGGTTGCTCGGGCGGGAGCAACGTGAAGGACTCGTCCGATTCTCCGAACTCGAATAATCAGCAATCCCCCACGGATAGCAAGCCGGTAGAGCTGACGATTTGGGGCGGTTATCCGGAATTGGACCCGTGGTATAAAAAAATGGCGGAAGAGTATAAGAAAGAGCATCCGAACGTCACGATCAACATTGCGTCTTTTCCGCTCCGGGATTTCGAGAAGAAAGCAGCCGCAGGCCTTCCGTCCGGCAGCGCGGCCGATATCGTGTCGCTTAATCCGGTGATCGCTCTGCGCTATGTGCAAGGCAATATGCTGAAGCAGGCTCCGGACGATTTGGCGCAGATGGTGACGAGCGGCATTTATCCGGATATTGTGAGCGACCGGGCTCAAGTGAACAATACCGTTTACGGCATTCCGCATCAGCTTGGCAAAGGAGTCATTTATTACAATACGAAAATGTTCGCGGAAGCGGGTTTGACCGAACCGCCGACCAGTATCGACCAATTTCTCGAATACGCGCAAAAGCTGGCCAAGAAGGACGGATCGGGCAATCTGGAGCGGGCGGGAATGAGCTTGCGCCTTACGGGGGGCGGCAGCGGTTTGGGCGAGAAGTTCTGGACGTTGTTGGCCCAGCATGGCGGCAGCATCGTGAAGGAAGTATCACCCGGCAAATATAGAGCGAACTACGATAACGAAGCCGGCCTCAAAACGCTGCAAATGTACATCGACATGGTTCATAAGTATAAAACCGACGATCCGACGATTAAGCATGACGCGGAAGCGTTCGAGATGGAATTGGCCGCCTTCTTCGTCCGCGAATCATGGGTCATAGGCGATATTAAAGAGAAAGCGCCGAATCTCGAATATGCCACCGCGCCGCTGCCGAAAGCGAACGTGATCGGGATGTCCGATTTCTATGTAACGAATGCGGCGAAAGAGAAAGAAGAGACGGCTTGGGATTTCATCCGCTTCTTGATGAAACCGGAAAACCACAAGCAAATGGTCGCGATGACCGGATGGCTCCCTGCGCGCGAAGATTTGGATATGGAAGACTTCTTCCAGGAAAATCCGCAGTTCAAAGCCTTCTTTACCAAGCAAGAATTGCACGCGTACCCGACGATTCCGGAATTCGACGAAATATTGACGAAGTTCGCGGACCGTTTGTCCGAGAAAGGTTTTACCGACGCTTCGTTCGTGGATGATCCGGCCAAGATGGAAGCGTTCCTGGCGGATTTGGCCAAAGAAACCAACGCGATTCTGAAAAAGGCGGGACATTTGGCGGAGTAAGCTGCGTAAGGAACCCGGCCCAAGCGCGGGAAGGGTTCCTTACGTTACTGCGGCGGATAACGCGGAAAGGGGAATGAACCATGGCAACTTTGGCTAGAAGAAAGTTCCGGCTCAAACCGCACCACTGGTTTGTACTCATTGGGCTGGCTCCGATTATGGCGATTTACGCGTATCTTCGATTCATTCCTATTGTGAAAACCTTCTATATCAGTTTATTTCAATGGGATATGGTGTCTGTCGAGAAACCTTTCGTCGGCATGGAAAATTTCGTGACATTGTTCCAAAGCGAAGCATTTATGACATCGCTCAAAAATACGACCGTCATCGCTTTTGGCATCTTGATCTTCAGCGTGCCGAGCGCGCTCGTTATCGCCTACCTGTTGTCAAAGGCGATCCGTTTCAAGTCGTGGTTCGAGGCTTTTTATTTCTTGCCTTACATTACGCCGATGGTGCCCGTGGCCGTCACGTGGAAATGGATTCTCGATTCTCAATACGGGTTGTTTAATTATTTCCTGTCTTTTTTCGGCGTGAGCCCGAAGCCGTGGCTGCTGGATCCCGCGCTGGCGATCGTCTCGGTCATTATTCTTACCGTCTGGAAAACGATCGGCTACAATATGATCATTTTCACGGTAGGCTTGACGGGCATCTCCAAAGAATACTACGAAGCGGCCTCGATTGACGGAGCGACCGGAATCAAAGCTTTTCGATATATTACGATTCCTTTGTTAAAGCCGATTACCGTGTTCGTCTCGGTGATTACCCTGATTCACGGGTATAACGTTTTCAGCCAAATTTACATTTTGGCTTCGGATATTCAGGGCTCTCCGGGTTATGTCGTGCGCGTGCTCGTATACGACATGATCGAGAACGCGTTCCGCTTTTTCAATATGGGTTATGCGTCCGCTTCGGCCGTCGTCTTGTTCCTGATCGTCTTGATTTTGACGGGCATTCAAATGGGATTGGCCAGAGAGAAGAATACTTCGAAGAGGGGGTTAAAGCGTGATCGCGCAAAAACGGATTCATAGCGTTATTCGTACGATTGTTTTAGCCATCGGTGCCATCGTCATGGTGATCCCTTTTCTCTGGATGGTGTCCACCGCCTTCAAAACGCCGGTCGAGCTGAATGTGTGGCCGCCCTCGTTTATCCCGGAATCGTTCAAGCTGACCAATTTCCAGGCCGTATTCGAGGCTGCGCCGTTCCATCTGTATTTCTGGAACAGTTTGCGGATGGCCGTCACTTCCTCTCTGGCGATCGTTTTTACGTCGCTCCTGGCAGGATATATTTTCGCAAAATTTCGTTTCGTCGGGGCGACGGCGCTGTTTACGATTTTGCTCGCGACAGCCATCGTGCCTTTTGAAATCTATATGATCCCTTTATATTTGCAGATGCAAAAGCTCGATATGCTGAACAGCTTTCGCGGTCTCGTCGCGCCGTATTTGGTGATGAGCTTCGGCATTTTCTTTATGCGGCAAAATATCATCCAGCAAATTCCCGACGAAATGCTGGAAGCGGCCAGAGTGGAAGGGGCGTCGGAATGGCGCATCTTCCTCCGCATCGTGGCGCCGCTATGCAAAGCGCCGATCAGCGCGCTCGGCATATTCGCTTTTATTGAAGCGTGGAACGCATTTATATGGCCGCTCCTCGTTGTCGGGGATACGAAGCTGTATACGATGGAGCTCGGTTTGGCGATGTTCCAATCGGCGTTCTCCATCGATATGACGGTCATGTCGGCCGGTTCGGTCATGTCGGTCCTGCCGATTCTCATCGTGTTTGTGTTATTGAGGCGCCACATTATTGAAAGCATTAGTATGACGGGAAGCAAATAAGGACAAGCGGGGTGAAACGATGAATAACTTGCTTTCGTTTTATCGGGATCAGTTGCAGCGCAATTTATTGCCCTTCTGGCTGCGGGCGCTCGACCGGACCCGCGGCGGGGTGTACACCTGTTATAACAATGAAGGAACGGAATTGCTGAGCACGGATAAATTTACATGGTCGCAAGGGAGATTCGTTTGGATTTTGTCGCGGCTGGCCGATTTATGCGAACGAGGCGTACTGGACGAGCGGTCGCCAGGCGGACAGGCGGCGATGTATTTGGAGCATGCCGGGAAAACGGTGCGTTTCTTGATGGAGCATGTTTTCCTGAAGAACGGAAATTGCGCGTATGTGTTGACGGAAACGGGAGAGAAGAAGGAGCTCATTCCCGGGCAAGGGTATGACCTTAGCTTTTATGCGGATTGCTTCGTCGTATTGGGATTGACAGAATTTGCCCGGGTTGCGGGGGACCGGGACGTGCTGGAACGGGCGCTGCAATTATACGGGAGCATCGAGCGCAGGCTGCAAGCGGGCAAGATTCGGAGCGAGCCTTATCCGGTGCCTGACGGTTATGTTTCGCAATCGTTCGCGATGATTATGCTCAACGTATCGCAAGAATTGGCGGAGGCTCTCGAACGCGCGGGACATCCGAATGGCGCTGGCATCCGCAGCAGAAGTCTCTATTATATGAACGAGATTATGGACAAATTCGTAGACGGCGACGACCTGCTCGCCGAGCTGCTCCCTATTGACGGCAGGGACGGCGATACGCTATTGGCAAGGCAGATTGCGCCCGGCCATTCGATCGAATGCATGTGGTTCGTCATGAAGGAAGCTCGGAAGCTCGGTCTTTCCGAAACGGCCGGGAAGGCCGCCCGGGTGGCGAAGAAGGCGTTCGATATCGGCTGGGACCCGATCTATGGAGGGTTATACCGCTATGTCGACCGCGGCGGCGGCGAACCGCAAGGCCGGATGATCGGCGACAGGTATGAGGCGTTAATCTGCGATACATGGGATATGAAAATATGGTGGCCGCATTCGGAAGCGTTGTATACGTTTTTGCTGTCTTACGACTTGACGCAAGATTCGCAGTTCCTGGACTTGTACAGCCGGATGCATGACTATGCGTTCCGTACCTTCCCGCACCCGGATCCGGCGATCGGCGAATGGATCCAAATCCGCGACCGGCAGGGCGTTCCGATACAGAAAACGGTCGCTTTGCCTGTGAAAGATCCTTATCACATTATGCGCAACGTGCTGCTGACGATCGAACTGCTTGATGAGAAAGCGTCGGCAACGTCGACGAACGCATCGGATTAGGGGAGGGGAATGAGGACATGTCGTTTACGCTGAAGCTAGGCACCGCCGTAAGAAATATTACTCCGCCATATCCCGTTCCATTAGCTGGGTTCGGCCACCGGCAGGGCGTTTCGGAAGGAGTGTCGCATCCGCTCTGCGTCAAGGCGATGGTTTTGCAATCGCAGCCGGTTTCGGGCCCGGCCCCGCTCGCGCTCATCGTCTCGGCCGATATCATCTGGTGGGGGCCTGAGCGGATGGAGCGTTTATACGAAGCGTTCCAGGAACGTTGGGGCATTAAACGTTCGGCGGTGATCTTGAATGCGACGCATACGCACTCGGGGCCGCAGACGAGCGACCGGTTTGCAAGCGAGATCGGGGAAGCGGACCGGGCGTACGTGGACGGGTTGGAAGCTGCGCTGCTTGACGGCATTGAGGAGGCGCTGCGCAATCTTGAGCCGGTCGCGATCGAGCGGGGGAGCGGCGAATGCCGGATCGGCGTCAACCGCCGCAAACTCGAAAACGGCCATATCGTCATGGCTCCTAACGAAGACGGCCCCGCCGATTCCGAGGTGAGCGTCATACGGTTTCGAACGGAAGACGGCCTGGAGAAGGCGATCATCGTTCATCTGGCTTGCCATCCGACAACGACCGACCTCAACATGATTTCTTCGGAGTTTCCGGGCGTAGCGATGGAGTTGTTGGAGGCGAAGCTTGGGAGCGGCTGTACGGCGTTTTTCATGCAAGGATGCTGCGGGGATGTCAGGCCGCGCTTGGTACGGGAAGGAAGGTTTTACCGCGGAGACGGGGCCGATGTCGTCCGGTTCGGGAGCGAATTGGCGGAAGCGGCGTTCCGCGTGCTGGAACGTCCGATGCGTGCGTTGCGCCCAAGACCGGTTTCCGGCAGAAGCGCGGCACTCGATCTGCCGCTGGAAGCCGGGACCGAATCCGGCACCGAGCCTCACACGGTCCCGTTTCAGATGAATTTGGTTCGCATTGCCGAAGGCTTGTCTTTGTTGGCGATGAACGGGGAAGTTGTGACGGAGTACGGATTTTACGCGAAACGGCTATGCACAGACGTGCTGCCGGTCGCGTACAGCAACGGGATGATCGGGTATGTTCCCACGGCCGCGCAAATTGCGGAAGGCGGGTATGAGGCGGACGAGTCGCATCGTTACTTTCGTTTGCCTTCCAGGTTTTCTCCATCGGTGGAGGAGACCGTAAAAAACGGGATTCGCGCATTGATTCAAGGATAGACGGGAGGAAGAAGCAATGACCGGAAAACTTATGACGCAATATTTGGAGAAAGTGACCGAACATATCCGGCTGCTCCACGACGAAGAGCAGGAAGCGATCGGCAAGGCTGCCCGGATGGTGGCGGACCGGATCAAACAGGATAAAATTGTGTATGCGTTCGGCCCCGGCGGACATTCCAACCTCGCTTCGCAGGAGATTTTCTTCCGCGCGGGAGGGCTGATGCATATTAGCGCCATTCTCGACGAGGGCACCTTGCTTAGCAACGGGGCATTGCGTTCGATGGCGACAGAGCGCCTGCCGGGACACGGCAGCATCGTGATCGAGGATTACGGGCTTCGGGAAGGAGACTTGCTGATCATTATTAACGCTTACGGCATCAATTCCGCTACGATCGACGCGGCGCTCGAAGCGAAGAAAAGAGGCGTCCGCACGATCGGCGTCACCTCGGTGCGCCACGCGACGGAAACGCCGGAGGATCATGTCGCCCGCCATCCGTCCAAGCATAATTTGCATGACCTCGTGGATGTCGTGCTGGACAGTAAAGTGCCTGTGGGAGACGCTATTCTCCAAGTCGGGGATTTGGAGCAGCGGGTTGCGGCGATATCGACCTTTGCCAACGCTTATCTGCTTAATTCCCTCGTAGCGGAAACGATCGGCTTGCTGGCCGCCGAAGGCATGCATCCGCCGATCTGGATGAGCGGCAATGCGACGGGCGGAGACGAATCGAACGCAAGGTTTATAAGCAAATTCAAAGATCGGATCAAAAAATTATAACCCGATTGATAGGACTGAATAGCAACGAACTCGGAGGGAGAACGAAATGACAAAAGAGACGATGCCGCTGTATGAGGAAAAGGCGGGCCAACTGGAGATTCAGGTGTACCGGACGAGACAAGAGATGGGAGCGTCGGCGGCGGAGAAAGTCGCGCAAACGATGAAGGAATTGATTGCGCGGCAGGGCCGGGTACGGATCATTTTCGCCTCCGCGCCGTCGCAAAACGAGTTTATCGATGAGCTCGCGCAGGCCGAAGGCATCGATTGGTCGCTTGTGACCGTCTTTCATATGGATGAATATATCGGGCTGCCTGCCGATGCGCCGCAAAAGTTCAGCACGTATCTATACGACCGGCTATTCCGACGCGTGAAGCCGGGCGGCATGCATCTCATCGACGGATCCGGCCCGAGCGAAGAAGAATGCCGGCGTTATGCCGCCCTGCTCCGGGAAGAGCCGATCGATATCGTTTGTTTGGGGATCGGGGAGAACGGTCATCTCGCCTTCAACGATCCTCCGATCGCCGATTTTAACGACCCGGTCTGGATGAAGCCGGTGGAACTCGATGAAGTGTGCCGCCAGCAGCAGGTGAATGACGGATGCTTTGCCCATCTCGCCGAGGTTCCGGCGCGCGCGCTTACGTTGACGATTCCGGCGTTATTTGCAGGCAAGCGTTTATTTTGCATCGTGCCGGGGCGAACCAAACGCCAGGCGGTGGAACGAGCTTTGCGCGGACCGATCAGCACGGATTGCCCCGCGTCGATATTGAGGACGCATCCCGAATGCACTTTGTTCGTCGATAGGGAAGCGTATGGAGCGGAATCGAATGATGGAACATAGTCGTATTAGAGCGATCCACTATCGAACCGGCAGGCCGGTCAGCATCCTGATTCAGAGCGGGAAGATCGGGAGAATGGAGTATGTGGACGAATCGGACGATCGGTTGCCGTGGATTGCGCCGGGACTCGTCGATTTGCAAGTGAACGGATATCGCGGGATGGATTTCAACACGCTGCCGATTGAGGACGGGATGCCCCGGCGTATTACGCACGCGTTATGGGAAGAGGGAGTCACTTCGTATCTGCCTACCGTCATAACGAATCGGGGCGAGGCGATCGAAGAAGCGGTGAGCGCGATTGCCCGGGCTTGCCGCGCGGACGATGATACGAATCGCGCCGTTGCCGGCATTCATCTGGAGGGCCCGTTCATCTCGCCCGAAGACGGTCCGCGCGGCGCGCATAACAGGGAATTCGTGCGCCCGCCCGACTGGAATCTGTTCCAGCGCTGGCAGGAGGCGGCCGACGGCAAAATCAAGATCGTCACAATGTCGCCGGAGTGGCCGAATGCGACCGAGTTTATCCGGAAATGCGCGGATAGCGGAGTCATCGTCTCGATCGGACATACCGCCGCATCGGACGAGCAAATCCGGGCAGCCGTCGGCGCCGGCGCGCGGATGTCGACCCATCTGGGCAACGGCGCGCATCTGACGCTTCCCCGGCATCCGAATTATATATGGGAGCAGTTGGCCCAAGACCGTCTATGGGCCTGCATGATCGGGGACGGCTTTCACCTTCCCGATTCGGTCATGAAAGTTATCATGAGAGTGAAGGGCGATCAAGCGATTCTGGTGAGCGATGCCGTTCAATTGGCCGGCATGCCTGCCGGACCCTATCGTTTGCATATCGGCGGGGATGTCGTGCTGACGCCCGCGGGCAGGCTGCATTTGGCAGACCGTCCCGAACTGCTGGCGGGATCGGCGCAGATGCTGCTCAAGGGCGTCGAGCATGTGGCCGGGATGGAGGTCATCCCTTTCCCGGATGTATGGGATATGGCGTCCGTTCGCCCCAAGACGTTGCTGCATGCCGCCGACAGCGAGGGTCTTGTCCAAGGGGCGGAGGCGGACTTCGTTCTGTTTGAGCGGGAAGGCGGTTCGATTCGACTCCGGGAAACGTTCGTTAGAGGGATTAAGGTATATCAAGCTGCGGAATCAAGCGAATAGCCGCAGCAACATGATGCCGATGAAAGCGCAGGCAATGCCGGCGATTTCCATCGGCTTGAATTTTTCCTTCAGGAAAATCCGCGCGTAAAAAATAATAATGAGCACATTCGTCGCGCTGGCCGCCGATACTAACCCGGTGACTCCCGAGGCGAAGGCGTACAGCAGCAGCACCATCCCTGAAATATTGGTGATCCCGACGAGCATGCCCCAGCCGACCGTTTTTCGGATCGACCACCGCTCCCCAAGGAATATGCCGGCCCGGCGTTCCCGCAGCCATGTAAGCAGAAACAACAGGGAGCCTACAATGAACATGTAAAATAAAGTCGGGAACACTTCTCCCTGCAAATAAACGGCCAATTTGCTGAATAGATCGTTGAAGCCGAACATGACGGTGGCCATAAGCGCCCACTGCACGCCCTGCAAATTTTTCAAAGACAAGTCGTTCGAGTAGCGGATCATGACGATCCCGGCCAATATGACGAAAAACGCGGCGCTTTGCGGAAGCGACAATTTCTCCGCAAACATAAAATAAGCGCCGGACACGACGATCAAAGGCGATAAAGCGGTAAGAATGGCAACAAGCGACGCCTTGCCCTCGGCATAGCCTTTGTACATCGACGCGTTGGCGATATAAGAAAGAACGCCCATCGCGATGCCGATGAGGTTAGCGTAAGACCATTCCGGACGGACGATCATAATCGCGGCGACGGAAACGACGACTCCCGTTACATATACGCCGAATAACATTAAATTGCGATCCAAAGGTTTCTTCGAGGTCCTTTGATACATAATGCCTCGCAGCCCGAAAGCGACCGCGGATAAAAAAGCCAGCAACAACCACACTTCTGTCTGATGTCTCCTTTTCCCGATGTTAGCCCTATTATAGATGGGAAACCCGATTCCGGCAATGAAATTCGGGATTTGAGCGGAAGATAAGCAAGTTTAATAGACGGGATTGCCGTTTGCGCAAGAGATGGTAAAATAATACACATGACGTTCCTCGCAAGGTACTTCCATCCGGGAAAGGAGCCTCGATCATGCGCATATGGCAAGATTTGAAGGCGTTTTTACAAATTAAAGGGGCTTGGGTTCTCGTCCTGACCCTGCTATGTTACGGGGTGGGAACCGGAATTCTCGCGCCGATGAACGCGATCTATTTGCAAGATTCGGTAGGCCTCGACAAAGTGGAGATCGCCTCGATTTTCGCCATATCGTTGTTTCTGAATATGGTTCTGACGATTACGGTAGGGGCGGTAAGCGACCGGATGAAGCGGAAAAAGACGATCCCGCTCGTTGCGGCCGTGGTATGCATGATCGGAATCGTCGTCTATATGGGCGCCTCCGGCTACATGCCTGCGTTAATCGGAATGTGTCTTGCAACGGCGCCGTCCGGCATGATTATGGGACAGTTGTTCGCGATGGCGCGCAACCACTTTACGAAATACGCTCCGGATGTCGTCGAAATTTCGCAAATTTGGCTTCGCGCCACGTACAGCGTCGGCTTTTTCACCGGATTGCTGCTGGGTGCGAACCTGTTCCTGATCGCCACGTTTCAGGGCGTGTTGTGGGGCAATTTGGCCGGGTATGCGGCATTGTTCGCGCTATTGTTGTTTTACCGGGAAATTACGGTCGATTCCTCGGCCGGACGGACGGCGGGCGGCGAGCCCTTTTCGCTGATTATGCTGTTTGCGATTCTATTACTGTCCTGCGCCGATGCGATTCGCGGTTTATATTTGCCGCTTGTCGTCAACGTGCGGTTCGGCAATCCCGAATTGATGTCTTATATTTGGAGCACCCAGGCGGTGTTTGAGCTATTCTTTATGACGATGGCCGGCTACTGGGCGGCGAAATACGGCAGCAAGCCCGTCATTTTGCTCGGCAGCCTGTTCGCCTTGGCCACCTATATTGCTTATACGGCTAGCGATTCGCTCGCGGTTTTTTTCATCGTACAGCCGATGTATTCCTTTTTCGTATCGGTGCTGTACGGCGTCGGGATGGGCTATGTGCAGCGCATGTTCATCCATCGGACGGGTTTCGGCGCGAGCCTGTATGTGTTCATATCGCAGACCGCTTCGCTGATCGGGTATTTCCTGCCTTTGCTGATCGAAGGAATTACGCCGCAAATTTTCTGGATTCCGGCACTGCTGCTCGTACTTTCGATCGCGCTGATGGGGAAGGCGATCTATGGCGAGCGCATGAAGCGGGGCAGGTCGGTGGCAGGATGAGACGCCAGGTCATGCACGGAGCTTGCTCATGTTGTATGAAATACAACATCCACAAGGATGGATGGGCAGAACGGGCCATCATGTTGTACGAAATGCAGCATAATCGCAAATAAACGGCTATATTCCCTTGATCTGCCCCCAGTATGTTGTATTTATTGCAGCATAGGCTTAGCAAGTGTATGGAAAGGGGCTGGAATGTTGTATTTTGTACAACTTTCCACGTTCCCTGAACAAGCCAAAGCGCCTCTCTTCGCATGACATTGCGATAAGAGGCGCTTGCCGTTTGGAAAGAGGTCAACCGTGATGTGCGATGGAATACATTTTAACCGGCTTGGCCCCTTTTTCCATACTTAGACGATAAATTTCCGATTTGTTAGGTTCGTCATATTTGACATTATAGTACATGACATTGCCTAGAAAGTAGATCTCATAGGCGGCCGATCCTTTCGGCAAGGCGAGAAAATCTTCGCGTGCCGTTCCGTCGGTTTTGACCCGTACGATTTTATTGGTGTGTCTCAGACCGTAATAGATATAACCGTTTTTGATATGAAAGGCTGTCACGAGCGGGGCCCATCCGTATTCGTCTTTCGGAATGTCAATAAACTCTTTTTCATAGCTGCCGTCTTCCAAGGAAAGTTTGCCGAAGCCTCTTCCATAATGGTTGATATACACGATGTTGTTATAAGCGATGAAGTCGCTTCCTTGAATATCGATCTTTTGCCAATCTTTCGTTTGTTCGGAAACGTAGTACATCGTTCGATGGCTGTCATAGACGATGGTGTCTCCCCATTTATTCACATTGGCGGTGTAAAGGTCGTTAACCCCTTCCGCTATTTTCGTCAATCCGGTTCCGTCCAACTTCATCTTGTACAAACCTTTTTTGCCGAAATATTCGAAATAGATCCATCCGTCGTCGATGAGCATATGGGTTGTCAACAGTTGGATATTCGTAACCCGGGCGTTCTTTGTTCCGTCCGTTTTCACTTTGTACAGAGAGAACGCCACGCCGTGGTTTTCGTCCCTATAGTCGAGTCCCGCATCGCCCAAGTAATAAATCCAGTCGCCGACCGCCTCAATATTCCACATTTTCTTAGTAGTGAAAATTTTCTTGTTTTCTTTCGTTTTAGGGTCATACCTATAGAGATGAACTTTGGTATAGTCGGCGTTATTGGCCACGTAGAATTCGTATTTGTCATTGGCCGTTACATGTCCGAATTGGGACATGTTCCCGTTCTTTTCTGCAAGTCTTGCGTTTTGTTTTGCCGTTTCTTCCGGCGTCTGAGCAAAGGCCTGGGGAATTGCCAGCACCATGCTCGCAATGATTGCGAGAATGACTACCTTAAACTTCCTCATTTTTTACCTCCAAATAATTTTTTTTCCTCTGTTGCCAGACACGGTTGTTATTGTTAGGATAGTTCAAATTGATAGGATTGTAAACGATAATTGACAAGCCAGGGGATGGAATGCGGCCAAATGAGAACAGGCTGCCGATTTGGCAGCCTGCATCTTTTCACTATTTCGTTCGGTTCGGTTCGGATCGGGAGAGGGTTCAACTCACTTCTTCTGTTCGGGGGTGCACACGCCGTCCGTACATCCGGCCTGATCCGCGGATTCGTTAACGACGGTGAATGGCCTGCTCTCGTCCCACGCTTTCTGCAGCGCTTCGAGGAATACTTCGCTCGGTTGCGCGCCGGAGACCGCATATTTGCGGTTGATGACGAAGAACGGCACACCGCGGATGCCCAAGGCGCTCGCCTCCTGTTCGTCGGCCCGCACTTCCTGCGAATAGTCGCTTCCCGCCAGCATATTCGCCGCTTCCATGCGATCCAGGCCGACTTCCTCCGCCAAAGCGGCCAACGTTTCATGATCGCCGAGATGTTTAGACTCGGTGAAGTAAGCGTGGAACAGCCGCTCCGCCATTTCATTCATTTTGCCGTACTTCGCGGCGAACTGGGTCAACCGGTGCGCATCGAACATATTCGTCAGAACCATCGTATCGAAATGGTACGTTAAGCCGACCGCCTGCGCCTGTTGCGTCAGGTTGTCGTTCATCTCCTTCGCTTTGTCGCGGGTCATGCCGTATTTCGACGCGAGCATGTCGTGCACATCGAAATCGACGTCCCGCTTTGCATTCGGATCAAGCTCGAAGCTGCGTTGGATGACTTCGATTTCATCCTTGTTGGCGAATTTGTCCAGCGCGGCCTCGAACCGGCGCTTGCCGATATAGCAGAACGGACACATATAGTCCGACCAAATCTCCACTTTCATTGCGCATTGCACCTCCATTGGAATTTCATGCGATATTAATATAAGATTATAGAAAAACGACTTATTTCACAACCCATGCGTGTCAAAATCGACAATATGAATGGAAGGGATGAGCTGCGATATGGAATATCGGCGTTTAGGAAACAGCGGATTGAAAGTATCCGCATTAGGGCTCGGCACGAATGCATTCGGATCGCGGGCCGACGAAGAAACATCGATTCGCATTGTGCGGCAAGCATTGGATCACGGCATGAATTTCATCGATACCGCCAACATTTATTCCGGATCGGAATCGGAACGCATGATTGGCCTCGCTTTGGAGGGGCGGCGCCATGACGTTGTATTGGCTACGAAAGCGGGATTGGTGCGCGGCAGCGGCCCGAACGAAAGAGGATCGTCGCGCTACCATTTGCAGCAGGAGCTCGACAACAGCTTGAAACGTCTCAAAACGGATTATGTCGACCTGTACCAAATACATACGTTGGATCCGCACACGCCGTTCGAGGAAACGCTAAGAGCGTTGGACGATATGGTTCGCGCCGGCAAAGTGCGCTATATCGGGGCGTCCAATTATTTTGCCTGGGAATTGATGAAGGCGCTCGGCATCAGCGAATTGAAGGGGCTCAATCGATACGTATCGATCCAGGTCAGCTATTCGCTCGCCGACCGTACGCCGGAACCGGAGCTCGTGCCTTTATGTCTCGACCAAGGCGTCGGAATTATTCCTTATTTTCCGCTGGCAGGTGGCATTCTAACCGGCAAATATACGTCGCGGGACGATATTCCTGCCGGTTCGCGGGCGGATAAAAATCCGGATTTCGGCCGATTTCTCGACGATGAAAGGCTCGCGCTCGGCAAGGAAGTCGTTCGTATGGCGGAAGCCAAAGGGGTATCGCCCGGTGCGCTCTCGTTAAGCTGGCTGATGCACAAGCCGGCCGTCTCAACGGTGATTGTCGGGGCTACGCGCTGGGAGCAGCTCGAAGCCAACCTCGAAAGCGTATCCGTTCGGCTCGAACCGGAAGAGATGGAGGAATTGGACCGTCTCAGCCAACCGTTCGTATATAGAGAACCTTTCGCAATATACCGGCTGCCGCAATAATCGGCCGCAACACGAAACAGGATGCCCGTCACGGGCATCCTGTTTGGCTGCATGCGATACATGCGGCGGGGCTTCCGCATCGCGACGCTACCTTTTTTTCATCGCAAAAAATTCGCACTTCGCTCTTTCATGATAAGCGAGATCGCTGACCCCGGATTGGATAATAATATGTTGTTCGTTAAAACGGATGATGATTCCGCCCGAATCGACGATATGGTCGTCTTGAAAGACGCGAATCGGCGCCTCGCGCTGCATTGCGTCTTCGAAATCGCGATCGGTCGTCAATCGGCGTTCGTGAGCCATCGAATCTCTCCTTTATGCCTTGTTTTTATCGGCAAATCGAGCGTGAATTTCCTCCCAGTCGGGTATGCCGCTATGTTCAAATTGTACGCTTTCTACCCGATTTATCAACCCTCTTACCTTTTTCATCATTTCCCTGTGTTTATCGCTTCTGCGGAAATGCAGCATATCTTCCCTGTTTTCCCACGTTTCCAGCAAGAATTGATGCTGTGCCGTTTCGGCGAATAGCACGCTATGCAACCCTTTCGGTTTATGGTGGGAGGCCAGAAGGCGAAAGGCACGCCATATCATTTTTTGGAACAGGGAGAGCTCCTTGAACTGAATTCGGTTTACCAAAATATACATCGTTCACTCCACCTCCGATAGAATCACGTGCGTCGCAAACTTCATAATGAAACATCGTGTTCGATATTGAACGTTATGTTTTGTTACATTATAATAACGGTAATCGCGAGTGACAAGAATCAAAATGATGCGGTTTGTTCGTTTCGATACAAAAGAAAAGACATTGTTCGAAAGAAGGGGTACGATGGGAGATCAGCCTGCGGACCGCAGAGTTGCCCGGACAAGGAAACTGCTGCATGAAGCGCTTGTAGAGTTGATGGCGGAGAAGGACTATGAGTCCATCACGGTACAGCATATTATCGATCGGGCGGATGTCGGGAGATCGACGTTTTATGCCCATTTCTATGGCAAAGAGGAACTGCTGCAAGAAGGATTCGAGCAATTGCAGCGTTCGTTAAGCCGGCTGGGGGACAATGTTCGCGAGGATGGTCGGTTCTCCTTCAGCTTGGCGATGTTTCGGCATGCGCAGGAACATCACCGGCTTTATCAAGCGATTGCCGGCAAACAAATCTCGACGATCGTACTGCGGCAAATATCGGATCGGATCGCAACTCTGGCCGGGGAGGAAATCGCGGCGATGACGGAGGGGGAGCGCCAGCGGAAGTTCGCTTTGCCGATGCCGGTCGCCCAGCAATATGTCAGCGGTTCGTTTATTTCTTTGCTCATTTGGTGGCTGGATCATGACATGCCTTATACCGCGGAGGAGATGGACCGCATGTTCCATGAAGTGACGTTGCCGGGCATTGAAGCGGCGTTAAGGTAAAGTGTCGAAAATACGGAAAAAAGTTTCTGAAAATATTTCTTCCCATTTTCGACAACTTGTTGTATACTTCTCGACATATTCATCATTCATCATGCGAGCTTAGGGTGAATATCGCCTTGAATAATTTCATATAGCAACGTCTATTTTCTCGTATATGTACAGGAATTGGCCTGTATGTCTCTACCCGGTCACCGGAAATGATCGGACTACGGGAACCCGAACCGATTGCTTGCGATATGAGGGTGCGCTTACTTATTGACGTTATTTTAACTGAAATAAGTTTGTTTTATGTGCATTCTATTCGGTCGTTATCGGACTCGACGCGAATTGCGCTTGAACGGCGCAATTCGGACAAGGTTCCCTTAGCCCGTGCTTCCCATTTCTTGCGTGAAATGGGGGTGCGGGTTTTCTGTTTGGCAGGTATGCGCAAAAGCGGATGAAGATGGACAAGTTATAGTTAATCAATCGAAAGGGGAACGTATAACAGTGATACGATTACGGGAAAAAGTGCTGCAAGAAGGGCTGGTTCTAAGCGGCAACGTGCTTAAGGTAGATTCATTCGTCAACCATCAGATGGACCCGGTTCTGATGCAGGAAATCGGGCGGGAGTTCGTCAAGCGCTTTGCCTCCGAACGGATAACGAAAGTGTTGACGATCGAATCGTCCGGCATCGCTCCGGGATTAATGACGGCGCTTGAGCTGAAGGTGCCGTTGATCTTCGCGCGGAAGCAGAAATCGTTGACGCTGCGCGACGATATTTTGGTCGAGAAAGTGTATTCCTACACGAAACGGGAGACGAATGAAGTGACCGTATCCCGCAAGTTTCTGTCGCCGGAAGACCGCGTGCTGATTATCGACGATTTCCTGGCGAACGGGGAGGCTGCTTCCGGATTGGCCCGAATCGTCAAGCAAGTAGGGGCGGAAGTCATAGGCTTCGGCATCGTGATTGAGAAATCGTTCCAGCCTGGCCGCGACTTGCTGCTCGAAGCCGGATATCGCGTCGAATCGCTTGTGCGCATCGCTTCTCTCGCGGACGGCGTCGTCACCTTTGTCGATGAAACCGCGGAGGTGGGCAAACGATGAGCCAAGTCGACAACCGCGTATTTCAAATGAACCGCCATCCGATGAAGACTTTTACGCTCGGTCTGCAGCATGTGCTGGCTATGTATGCCGGCGCGGTCATCGTACCGCTGATCGTAAGCTCGCAGCTCGGATTCACGGTAGAGCAAACGACCTATTTGGTTGCGATTGACCTGCTTATGTGCGGGATCGCTACTCTCCTGCAAGTATTCACCAACCGCTTCTTCGGAATCGGATTGCCGGTCGTGCTCGGCTGCGCGTTTCAGGCTGTCATGCCGATGGTGGTCATCGGCAATGAATACGGCATCCCCTATATTTACGGCGCCATTTTGGCGATGGGTTTATTCGTTGTTGTATTTTCCGGCTTGTTCGGCAAAATGATTCGCTTTTTCCCGCCGGTCGTTACCGGCTCGGTTGTCACCATTATTGGCATTACGCTCATTCCGGTCGCTTTCGGCAATCTTGGCGGAGGCGTAGGCAGCGAAGATTTCGGCAGCCCGCAAAACTTGATTCTCGGATTTAGCGTTCTAATCTTTATCGTATTATTGAATAAATTTTCGAAAGGCTTCTTGCGCGCGATTTCGGTACTGCTCGGTTTGCTGCTGGGGACTTTGGCCGCCGTATTGATGGGACAAGTCGACGGGACGCCGGTCGCGCAAGCGGGCTGGTTCCATGCCGTGCAGCCATTCTATTTCGGCGCGCCGAAGTTTAACGCTACGGCGATTTTGACGATGATTATCGTGGCGATGGTCGGCATCGCCGAATCGACCGGCGTGTTCATGGCGCTCGGCAAAATCGTAGGCCGCGATCTGTCCTCCAAAGATTTGGCGCGCGGCTATCGGGCGGAAGGGCTGGCCATCTTCGTCGGCGGCTTGTTCAATGCCTTTCCGTACACGACGTTTTCGCAAAATGTCGGCTTAATTCAAATGAGCCGCGTCAAGACGCGCGATGTGATTGTCGTGGCGGGCGGCCTGCTCATCTTGCTCGGCTTCGTGCCGAAAATTGCGGCGGTTACGCTGCTTATTCCCGACGCGGTGCTGGGCGGTGCGATGGTGGCCATGTTCGGGATGGTCATTTCGAGCGGCTTGCGCATGATCGGTTCCCAAGTCGATTTGAACCGGCATGAGAATTTGTTCATTATCGCTTGCTCGGTCGGGATGGGGCTGGGTGTGACGGTGGCGCCGGAAATTTTCCAAAGCTTGCCTACCACGCTGCGCATTTTGACGGATAACGGCATCGTCGCCGGGACGTTCACGGCGCTCGTGCTCAACGTGCTGTTCAACGGCGTGAAGCAGCCGTCGGGCAAAGAGCAACATGCCGAAACCGAGGAACCGTTTGTCGCTTAAAATTGGAAAGGACCGTTTAGGAATGTAAGCTATCCTGAACGGTCCTTTTTTTCATTTGGATTTTTCGTACGTCTGGCTTCGTGCAACCGTTTTTAGCTTTTCTCCAGCTTCGTCAAAATCCGCTGTTTCACCGTGTCGTCGCCTTCAATCGCTTTTTCGTAATATTCAAAGGTTACGGCATCATCCTTGTTCAATTGTTCCAACACCGCATCCATGCCTTCGCTTAGCTGAAATGAAGTCGGTTCGCCATTGACGATAATTTCAACGGAATGATTATCGATTTGCCCGGTGTAAGAGCCGGACCCTTGTTTCGTTTCGTTGTCTGTCCCGTCCGGATTGGTCTGGACGTCGGGATCGGTCGCCGCGGCGTTATCGTCCGGATCGGTTTGGTCGGCCGGTTCGGTGACGGGAGTTTCAATTGGATCTCCGCTATCGCCTCCCGGCGCGGCCGGTTTCTCGCCGCCGCAGGCGGTTAGCGCAAGCGTCAGGACGACTGCGAGCAACATGGAGAATAATGTAGTCGGTTTTTTCATAGTAAGCACCTCCACCTACTTAGACGAAGCGTCGCCGTAAAAGGTTGCGGCCTTCCGATCCAAGTGGGACGGAGGGAGCGCGCCGCGCCATGTTGAACGCTGCACCATTGCCGGCCACCGAACCGTACCGCCCTTTAACCGGATGCATGACCGCCGTACCGCCGCAATACAGCACACTATTGCGCAATTGTCGGCATATCGCCACAGGTCCAGCACACTATTTCACAATCGTTGCCATATCGCCGCAGGTCCATCACACTATTTCACAACCGTCGCCGTATCGCCGCAGGTCCATCACACTATTTCGCAACCGTCGCCGTATCGCCACAAGCCCAACATACTATTTCGCAACCGTCGCCGTATCGCCGCAAGCCCAACATACTATTTCGCAACAGCCGTAATATCGCGCACCATGCACTACCACACGCCGCCCATTGGAAAATGTCCAATAGAATCGTCCGTTTTTTCGCAAATATGACCGTTCCATTGGAAAACATCCAATCAAATCGCCGATTTTTTTAGAATTGGGGCATTTTTGCTGGATTCTGTTGGATGAAGTCCAATGCAACCCCGGCAAAGTGATGTTCAAGCCAAAAACCATTGGATAAAATCCAATGGTCGCAATAGGCGCAATGGCAATAGCCACATAACGGCTACCGCATTGGAAAACGTCCAATAGAATCGCCCGTTTTTCTTCAAATATGATCGTTCCATTGGAAAACATCCAATCAAATCGCCGATTTTTTTAGAATTGGGGCATTTTTGCTGGATTCTGTTGGATGAAGTCCAATGCAACCCTGGATTAGAGCTGTTCAAGCCAAAACCATTGGATAAAATCCAATGGCCCGCAATAGGCGCAATGGCAATAGCCACATAACGGCCGCCGCATTGGAAAACGTCCAATAGAATCGTCCGTTTTTCTGCAAATATGATCGTTCCATTGGAAAACATCCAATCAAATCGCCGATTTTTTTGGAATACGGACGATTTTGCCGGATTCTGTTGGATGAAATCCAATGCAAGCCTGGATTAGAGCCGTTCAAGCCAAAAACCATTGGATAAAATCCAATGGCCCTCAATAGGCGCCATAGTAGCAATAGCCGCAATAGCCACATAACGGCCGCCGCATTGGAAAATGTCCAATAGAATCGCCCGTTTTTCTGCAAATATGATCGTTCCATTGGAAAACATCCAATCAAATCGCCGATTTTTTTAGAATACGTACGTTTTTGCCGGATTCTGTTGGATGAAATCCAATGCAAGCCTGGATTAGAGCCGTTCAAGCCAAAACCATTGGATAAAATCCAATAGCCACAATAGCAATAGTCGCTATAGAAGCAAAGCCGCACTAGCAATAGCCATAGTCCAATGGCCGCAATAGCCATAGCCGCTAAGAAGCAAAGCCGCACTAATCGCCATAGTCGCCCCGTAGTAGCAAAGCCGCACTAATCGCCACAGTGGCAATGATCGCAATAGCCGCACTAGCAATAGCCATAGTGGCCATAGTAGCATCGCAATAGCCGCGCTGGTTGTGCAAAACGCAGATACGCCCCGCCTCTTCTGGTCGCGCAAAACGCAGACGCCCCGTCACATCCGGTCGCATCACGCAAAACATACATACGCCCCGTCTCATCCGGTCGCGCAAACGCCGAAACGCCCATCTCAATGCTGCCTACTATCTATTTCACAAGCGGCAGCAACCGGCCTCTCGCTCACTTCTTCGCTTTATCCCGCAAAGCGATCTCCTCCGTGACGACAAAGGCGATCTCCTCGTTGCCGAATAGCGACAGGACGCCGAGCAAGGTGTGATCCGGGATGTCGCCGGCTTCTTCCTTCGGCACGGTTAGTTCGATCGCCTGCTGCAAGGCGTGATTGGCGTTTTGCTGCGGATAGGCGCGCCGGTACAATTCGGCCGGGTCGAGATGATGATTGACGCACCACTGCGCGAATACGAGAATCATCATCTGTTCGTCGCGTTGATAGTTGCGGATAATTTGTTCTTCGATCTCTTTGGAACTCACTAGCGAAAACTCCTTTTTGACGGTAATATGGATTCATTATAGCGAAAGGTCAGGTGAGTCCACAATGATCATGAATGAAAAAATTAAAGCGTCCGAAGTGCAGCTGACCGGCTTGAACGGTGAAGATTTGGGCATCGTCCCGACCTCCGAAGCGCTGGCCATGGCTAGAGAGTTGAAGGTCGATTTGGTATGCACCTCGCTGATGAGCAGCCCGCCGCCTTGCAAGCTGATCGGAGCGGGAGCGGCCAAGCAAGAGAAACAGCAGGCCCGCAAGAAGGAGCGGGAACCGAAGGTGAAGGAAATCCGGCTCACCCCGCAGATCGAGGACCACGATTACGAGACCAAGAAACAGCAAGCGGAGCGTATATTGAAATCCGGCGATTCCGTCATGTTTGTCGTACGTGTCCAGGGTAAAGAAGGCGCCAAAGCGAAGGGACTGCTCGAAGAGATGCTCAAGGATATAGGCGGGGCCGGGCGCCAAAAAACCGGCATCCAGCTCAGCGGCAAGCAAGCGGCTGTACAGGTCGATCCTTTATAAGAGGTTGTTCAAAAAGCCCCCTTTTGATCACGAAGCACGGCTGGGAGTGGAATCGACATCGAATCTTGCGTTCACCCTCGAAGAACGTAGGGCTTACGAAGGATGTTTCCTCTGGAAACATTGCAGGCGCTCATGGAGGTACAGCCTACACTCCGCTCCTCCTGAAAGTTTTGCGCAGCAAAACTCGCTTCGGAAGCATGGCCCAAGGGTTCTCGCAACCTTCTCGGTGCCGAAAAGTTGATTTTTTTGAACACGCATTATAAAACGATCCATTCGCATGAAGCTTGGCTATCGATATATTACCGGCTTGCAGCCGATCGAACGGAGGACTCGCCATGTCCGATCCAATACTCGACCATGAGCAACATTTATTTAGGGAACTGCAGAATACGGTTGCCGACCGGCTCGGCATGACCATTATCCATGCGGTTCCGATTCGTTTCGGCTATTTAAATCGCAAGTGGAAAATACGAACGGACAGGGGCGACTATGTATTAAAGCAATACAGCCGTGCGAGATACCGCGAAGATCATTTCCCCGCCTTGCACGCCGCTCTTTTCACGCAAAATCGATTGCACGACCGAGGCATCCCCTGCCCGTATCTCGTAATGTCTCAAAATGATGTACTGCATGTTTCCTCCGAGGGAGAAAGATTCAGCGTCATGACATTTTGCCATGGGAACATCGTAAAACCGGGATTTCTCATAGGCCGGCATTTATATCATCTAGGAAAATGGACGGGCAGAATGCATCGTTTTCTCAATGACGGATCGATGGCGATGCCGGAAGAGCCGGAACCGCAGTTCATCCCCCCTTCCCAGGCGGAACGCATGAAACATTGGGACCGGGTCGAACGCGAATTGCGCAGCAAGTACAAGACAGAACTGCTTCCCGTTCTTGAAAGGCATAGAGCGGCTGCGGCGAAGATCAATTTGCCGCTTATGCTGCAGTCCCGGGCAGGATGGGCGCACCGGGATTTATGGACGGATAATCTCCTTTTCTCCGCGGACCGCCTGTCGGCAATTCTCGATTTTGACCGTCTGCGGTACGATTATCCCGAAGCGGACGTTGCGAGAGCGCTCATGTCCTGCTGTTTTGCGCAAGGCCGATTCGACACTTCGTTGGCGAACGCCTTTCTCGAAGGATACAGGGAAGAGTATCCATTCGAACAGGAAGCGTTGCCCAGATCGCTGCTCATGCTGTATTGGATGGAATGCGAATGGTGGATCCATTCCGAAATGGATTCCTCCAGCGCTCCTCCCGCCCGGTTCAGGGAAGAAATGGCGTGGTTGGCCGACCATATAGACGAAATATCAAACGGCAGATTCATTTAAAAAAATCTAACTTTCAACCGATACTATAAGGAGGGAATCATTGTCAAAACAAATAGAGAGAGGAACAGAGAGAGAAATGAACGAAGCGTATGTGAAAGAACGAAAAACGATCGTCACCAGGCTGATCGTGCTCATCGTCATATTGACGTTGGCGCTGGGCGGCATTTTTTGGGCAGGGCTGAATAAGGACAAAAAGCTTGCCGAAGGTCCGGTCGATCTTGCCGGATTGGATATCCCGGCGGCGGGTACCGGGGCGTTTGTAAGGGCGGAATTTGACAGAATGACTCCTCCGTTCGCGGAATATGTGCTGGTGAAAAAAGACGAGGGAGAAATCGGAGGTTTGGCGAGACTTTACGTATTTCCCCATGAAGGCAAAGGGTTGATCGTCAAGGCGTTGCAGCGCGATTTCAATCGGGTGGAGCAAATCGTGGCTTCTTCCGAAGGAGGGCAGAAAGCGGCGGGCACTTCTCTTGAAATGACGGCCAGATTCGATAAGATCGATCCGGGCGTGCGCGATTACGCCAAACAGTTTCTAACCGACGGAACGAACGGATCGGAGATCAGCGACGAACAGTTTGCGGAGTATTTCTGGCCTTATGTGTTCAATACCGACATTCCGAAGGAAATCGGGCAGGACAACTCGCCGCAACTGCTTTCGATGGGTTGGAAAATTTATGTGCTTCTGATCCTCGTCGTCTTATTGTCTTCTTTATTAAATATGAAGAGATTGAAACGCAAATATAGCGCCGGCGCCTAGCGCCCGGCCGGAAGACCGGTATTCTCCTCAGCATGTGTAGAGGGGAAGCCGGTTTTTTTGACGTACGGAAACCGTCCGTTGTTAAAAAGTGAAAGAAATCATAATCCTCTTTATTCCACCGTTCCCCCCGATCTCCTATACTAAAATCAAATATTCCGCATTGTCTAAAGCTTTTCGTTCCGGCAAAATATGAACTTTTTGAGGTGATGGAATTGAGCAAAAGCGTTAAAACGGCCTTGACCGGCTATCTGTTTATTTCACCTTGGCTGATCGGATTGATCGGGCTGACCATGTGGCCGATTCTCCAATCGTTCTACTATTCGTTTACCAATTATTCGCTGCTCGACGCGGCCAAGTGGATCGGGACGGCCAACTATCACAAAATTTTCACCGACGACGCCATGTTTGTGAAATCGCTTACCGTAACGCTGTTATTCGTTGCCGTATCCGTGCCGCTGAAGCTGATCACCGCGCTGTTGGTGGCCATGCTGCTAAACAAAAAGGTACGGGGCATGTCGATATACCGGACTTTGATCTACATTCCTTCGCTCATCGGTACGAGCATCGCGGTGGCGATTCTGTGGAAAAACATATTCGGTGTGGACGGCTTCATTAACACGTTCCTGGCTTTCTTCGGATTCCAGGGGAAGAGTTGGATCAGCAATCCGGACACGGCGCTTGGCACGTTAATTTTGCTAATGATATGGCAGTTCGGCTCTTCCATGGTCATTTTCCTGGCAGGACTGAAGCAAATTTCTCCGGATTTATATGAAGCTTCTTCCGTCGACGGCGCGGGCAAATGGCGTCAATTTTTTAAAATCACGTTTCCGATGCTTTCTCCGGTTATCCTGTTTAATTTGGTGCTGCAGACAATCGGGTCGTTCCAAATGTTTACGCAAGCCTTCGTTATTACGCAGGGAGGGCCGGTCAATTCTACGTTCGTCTTTGCGATGTACTTGTATGAACGGGCATTCTCGCGTTTTCAGATGGGGTATGCGTCCGCTCTCGCTTGGATCTTCTTGCTTATTATCGGAGCCGCAACCGCTATCATTTTTATATCTTCCAAGTATTGGGTGTTCTATGAAACCGAAACGGAGGGCCGCCGCAAATGAAACTTAGCTTATCTGTCAAACAAAACCGTATTGGAGTGCACATTGCGCTCATTTTGTTCAGCGTGGTCATGATTTATCCGGTCATATGGTGGATCGGCGCATCCCTGAAGAGCAACGAAGAGATGAGTTTGCCGAATTTGTTTCCGAGTACGCCGATATGGAGCAATTTCTCGGACGGATGGACGGCGCTGCCGAATTATTCGTTCACTCATTTTTATTTGAACACGTTTCTGCTTATTGCCGGCGTGCTGTTTACGAGCGTCATTTCCTGCAGCCTGGTGGCGTTCGGGTTTGCCCGGTTGTCGTTTCCGCTGAAAGGATTGTTGTTCTCGATTCTTCTGGTGACTTTGATGCTGCCGAACCAAGTGACGCTGATTCCGCAATATGTGCTGTTCAACAAGCTTGGCTGGATCGATACGTATTTTCCTTTTATCGTTCCGCATGCGCTTGCCGGCGGCATCGGCGGTTCGTTCTTCGTCTTTTTGCTCATCCAGTTCATTCGCGGCATCCCGAAAGAGTTGGACGAAGCGGCGACGATCGACGGGTGCAACTGGTTCGGCATTTACTGGCGCATCGTGCTGCCGCTGACCAAGCCGGCCTTGGTGACGGTCTTCATCTATTGCTTCCTGTGGAATTGGGACGACTTTTTCGGCCATTTGATCTATATCAACTCGGTCGAGAAATATACGGTCGGGCTGGCGTTAAGGCTGTTCGTCGATACGCAGGCGTCCGTGCCGTGGGGGCAGCTGATGGCGATGTCGCTCGTTTCGATCGTGCCTTCCGTCATTATTTTTTTCCTGGCCCAGCGCCATTTTGTCGAAGGAATCGCGGCCGGCGGCCTGAAAGGATAGCGGCGTTTCCCGGTCCGAGGATGTCGCAATTTTATAGGGAGGACGGCGAAAGACAGAGTTCCATCCTCCCTTTATGATGTGATATGATGTCCGTACCCGCTTCTCCGGTTCTTGGCATGAAAGAGGGGGAGGTTCATGAACGTCGGCAATCCTTTTAAAAAATTCCGCATCGACTATATGATTTTTGCCAGCATTTCCGTCTTTGTCATCGTGCTGCTCGCGATCGTGGCTTCCGTCAGCTATACCGCATCCTCTGCGGAATCGGTGAAACAAACTTCCGATTATCAGCGCGAATTGCTGATCGAGATGAACAAGCAATTAATTATGCAAAAGAGCACGATCGAACAGATTAGCCTGGGGATTGCGCTGAATAGCGAACTGCAGGAATATTTGGTCATGGAAGAGGAAGGTTACGCGAAATTCCGCAAGCAGTCGGACGTGGACAGCTTGCTTTCGAATATTGCCTACAGCTTGACGAGCATCGAATTCATCGACGTCTATATGACGGAGCCGATACATAATTCCGACAACAAGACGGTCCGATTTTTCAGTACGGAAGAGCTGCATAACCAGCCGTGGTACGACGCGGTCAAAAATACGGATTCGACATGGGTGCAAGAGCACACGATCGCGACGCGACAAGGGAATAAAGACGTCATCAGCTTTGCCAGAAACGTATACTCCAATCATAGCAAATATATTGGACTGCTTGTCATTCACGTTAATGTAAACGCTTTTAAATCGACCATAACGGGAAGCGGGAACGGCAACCGGATTATATTGGACGCCGGAGGCAAGAAAATGACCGGAATCGGTTCCGTCGTCAAGGACGACATCGACAGCATCGATATGAAATCGTTGCACGATTCATCGGGACATTTGCGGTTGAAGGAGAAAGGGCTGCTGCTCGTCTGGTCGAGGCTGTTCGATACGAATTGGGTGCTCGTACAGTTGACGCCTTGGGCGGAGGTCGTCCAAGGAAGCGAGAAATTGGCGGGACTGCTGCTGTCGCTTGGAGCCGGGGCCGTCCTGTGCGCTTTGCTGGTCGCCTGGTTCGTCTCCTTGCAAATTAACCGGCCGATGAGGGAACTGATGCGCGCCATGGCGCAGTTCAATATCGGCAACCGGGGCAATAAGAAAACATTCGATTACTATAACGAATTCGGCTACCTGTTTCGAGGCTACGTGAAGCTGACCGAACGGATCGAGAGCTTGTACCGTGCGCTCGAGCAGCGCTATCGCCGCCAGAAGGAAGCGGAGATCCAGGCGCTTCAAGCGATGATTAATCCCCATTTCCTCTACAATACGCTGGATCAGATCAATTGGATGGCGATTAAGGCGAAGCAGGACGAGATCAGCAAAGTGCTGGAATGGACAGGTCGCATGTTCCGAATCGGCCTTTCCAACGGGGAAAGCCTGATTACGATTCGGGAAGAAATGGAATACGTTCGCTGCTATATGCAAATTCAACATATTCGGTTGCGCGGGCGCGTCGCGTTCCAGGTCGATTCGTCCGAGGAACTGATGGATTTATACGTTCCCAAATTGACGCTGCAGCCTTTCGTGGAAAATGCGGTCATGCACGGATTTCCCGGCCTCCAAACCGGAACCGTTTATCTGAAGGTCGAGTGCGAGGAACGGTTTGTGCGGATGACCGTCTCCGATACGGGCATCGGCCTTGCGGAAGGCTGGGACCGGAAGGAAGATCGGCGGACGGGCGGTTACGGGATCCGCAACGTGAGGGAACGTCTGGAAGCCTATTTCGGCGGCGAATACCAGCTTACGCTCGCTGCGAAGGAAGACGGAGGAACGGAAGTCATCATCCGCTTTCCGCAAATCCAAACGAAAAATGGAGTGATTGTTCATGAGAAATATCGTGATCATTGACGACGATTTGAATGTTTTGGAGGGAATGAGGGAAGTCATTCC
The DNA here is from genome assembly GCF_918697855.1 of Paenibacillus sp. CECT 9249. NCBI lineage: Bacteria > Bacillati > Bacillota > Bacilli > Caryophanales > Paenibacillaceae > Paenibacillus > Paenibacillus sp. CECT 9249. The sequence goes on from NZ_CAKKLI010000015.1 coordinate 78,714, forward strand.
TTGGGAGGAGCTGGACGCCGTATGGGCCGGGGAAGCGCTGAACGGCGAAGAAGGCATTGAGCTCGTATCTTCCGTGCGGCCGGATATTATCATTACCGATATTTATATGCCCGTGATGGACGGGCTGACGATGATCGAGCGCTTGCGGGCGGACGACTTTACAGGCAAGGTCGTCATTCTAAGCGGCTACTCCGACTTCGAGCATGCGCGCAAAGCGTTGCGGCTGGACGTCAGCGATTACTTGTCGAAGCCGCTGAGCGCGGAGTCGATCCGCCAAGTATTGGCGAACGTGATCGGCCAGTTGGAGGATGAAGCGCGGAGCAAGCGCGAAGTGGAGGAACTGAAGCGGAAGATGCGGATGCTGGAACCGATGGCCGCCAATGCGGCATGGAGCCGGGATGACGCGCGGAGCGATATTTCCGGCGCGGACGATCCGGGCGGCGGCGAGATCTGCGGCGGCGAGCGCCAAGCGGGGGAAAGCATTCGCCACAAGCAAGCGGCGGAATTTATGCTGCGCTATGTCCACGAGCATTACGGGGAGGACATTACGGTCGAAGAATTGGCGGAGCAGCTTCATATTTCGACCAATTATTTGCGCTCCATTTTCCGTAAAGTAACGGGCGAGACGTTCAACCAATATGTGACGCGCGTGCGGATTGAAAAAGCGAAAGATTTGCTGATGGAAGGCAAGTATTATATCTACGAGATTGCCGAATTGGTAGGCTACAAGAATGTCACGTATTTCAGTACGTTATTTAAAAAATATACAGGGGTCACTCCCAAAGGGCTATAGCGGAGGAAGCGCGCCGGGAGCGTCGTTTGCGATTGATGCGCAGCGTCACGGCGCAATGCGATCGATGATGGGTTATGGGGGGCGGCTTCGCGGCTAACCGGAACCAGCGTTGCAAAGACCATTTTGTTTGAATAGCGAATGCAAAGCAAGTGCCGGCAAGTCGATTGGTCACAGATAACAGATCCTCAGTCCGCGTTGCGCATGGTTCATGCCAAAAGCTGTGTCTTCATGTGGCTAGGCGGACTCAGGTTCCGTTACATTGGCTCAATGAGCGATTTTGCGGTGATTGACGGACACACGTTCCCCTACTTGCCCCGAAACGGGCCTAAAATGGTTGTTTTGTCACAGATAACGGATCCACTGTCCTTCAACTTGCGGTAAAGGGCGCATCATTGCCAAATAAGGGATCCACTGTCCGCGTTGCGCATGGTTTGTATCTTATCTTGCTTGGACGGCCGGCCAACGCTAATGCGGCTAACGGAACTCAGGGACGGTATTTGGACAAAATCGCGCCTTTTCAAAATGTAACGGAACTGCGGGACCTTATTTGCGGTCTTTCGTTCATTTCTCGCTATGAAAACGACAATTAAGAGCGCTGACATCCGTTAGAATCTGAAAAGCCTGCTTTTTTCCGCAATAAGGTCTTCTACTTCCGTTAGAAATTTCGCACGTACAGTTCGTACGCGCAATTCGCCTACAGTCTCTCACGATCCGCTAGCCTGCGAGAATCGGCCGGAAATACGGGAAATCGCCGCATGAAACAAATTGTAAAATATTGAAGATTTTCGTTAAATCACTATGTATTAATTGAAAAACCTCCATGCTAGAATCGGGATTGTAAAACAAAATGAAAGGGGTTTCATACATGAAAAGAAAATCTGCAAAATGGTCGGCGATCGTATTGATTTGTTGTCTTTTTCTTTTGACGGCGGCGTGCGGAGGCGGCGGCGCGAACCAGCAAGGAGCGGAACAGAAGCCGGAAGCGCCGGCTAACACGAATGAAACGAACGGCGGCGACAAAGCGCCGGAGAATGTAAAGCTGCGCATCGTTTGGTGGGGCTCGCAGGAACGCCACGACGCAACGCTGAAGGCGCTTGAGCTGTATACGTCGAAATTCCCGCATGTCACGTTCGATCCCGAATATTCCGGATGGGACGGATATTTCGACAAGCTTGCGGTGCAATCGGCTTCCAAGAACGCGCCCGACATTATTCAGATGGACGCGGCGTTTCTATCCGATTACGCGAAGCGGAGTTTATTGGCCGATTTAACCGGCATTCATACCGACGATGTGGATGCTTCCTTGCTGGATACCGGTAAAGTAGACGGCAAATTGTATGCGATGCCTCTCGGCAACAACGCTTACGGGATGGCTTACAACCGCGATTTTACCGAAAAATTGGGCATCGACCTGCCGCAATACGGCTGGACCTGGGACGATTATTTCAAATACGGCACCGTAGCCCAAGCGAAATTGGAGAAAGGCAAATACGCGCTGCTCGATTCGACGATCGACTGGGTATCTTATATTTCCTATCAGCAGAGCAAAGGCAAAGGGGATCCGATCACGCCGGACGGCAAATTTAATATCGATAAAGACACTTTTGTCGAATTTGCCGGCAAATTCGCCGAACTGCGGCAAGCCGGAGTGGTGACGCCGGCGGAAATTACGGTAACGCATAAATTCGGCGACGCCAAAGGCGATCTGGCCTTTACGGAAAACGTCTTGATTCGCCGGGCGTTCGCGGCGGAACTGTCCTCCTTCGAAGGAACGAAGCCGGGCGCATTCGCGGCGGTGACCGCGCCGAGAGCCGAACAATCCGGGGCTTACTTGAAGCCGTCGATGTTCTGGAGCGCCAGCGCGAACAGCAAGCATGTGGAAGAAGCGAAGAAATTTATCGATTGGTTCATTAACGATACGGAAGCGGCCGAAGTGCTGGGCACATCGCGCGGCGTGCCGGTATCGAATAAAGTGTTGGAGCATCTCAATCCGAAGTTCAGCGATATGGACAAAAAGGCGATCGAATTGATTCAGCAAACTTCTCCGGACGCACAACCGTTTGTGGCCGCGCCGAAAGGCTGGAGCAATTTCGAGAATGAATACCGGAAAGTGACGGAAGCGCTAATTTTCAATCAAATCAACGCGGAAACGGCTTACGAACAACTGGCGAAGATCGGTAAAGAGTACGAAGAGTCGTCCAATTCCTGATCATAATCCATGAAGGAGGCTTCTGCCTATGTTCCGCAATCCATTCGTCAAGAGCTTGAATATTGCAACCGTATTCATGATGCTGTTCAGTTGGCTTCCGGGCGGCGTCATGGCAGCGCAGGAGGGCGAACCGGCTTCGGTTCGGCCTCGCGCCGTTCAAACGGAGTGGTTCGTATCCCCCGCAGGGGACGATGCGAATCCGGGGACGATCGAGCAGCCGTTCCGCTCCATTGAGAAAGCGAGAGATGCCGTTCGCGAGATGAATGGCGAAATGACCGAAGACATCACCGTCTATTTGCGCGGCGGAACCTACACCTTGGAGCATCCTGTCGAGTTCGACCGGCGCGATTCCGGGCAGAACGGCCATCGCATCGTCTACTCCGCTTACCCCGGCGAGAAGCCCGTATTGAGCGGCGGGCGGACGATCGGCGGCTGGAGTTTGCACGATCCGGCCCAAAATATTTATAAGGCGGATGCGTCAGGCTTGCTTACAAGACAGCTATACGTTAACGGCGAAAGAGCCGTCAGGGCGCGCAGCGAAGGCGGACTGCCGGGCGCTACGAACGACGCTATCGGCCATACAACGACGATGACGGAAATTGCAAACTGGAGAAATGTGCAAGATATTGAGTTTGTATATAACCAATTATGGACGCAACCGCGCAATTTGATAGATTCCGTGAAAGTAGAAAACGGCAAAGCGCAAATTACGATGCAGCAGCCGGCATGGGGATATAACCGCACGAAGGGGGCGACGGCCGTCCAAAATCCGGTTTGGATTGAGAACGCTTACGAATTGTTGGACGAGCCGGGCGAATGGTATTTGGACCGTGGTGAGCAAGCGTTATACTATATTCCCCGATCGGGCGAGAATATGGACACCGCCGAAGTCGTGGCGCCTGTAACGGAGAAATTGCTCATTCTGAAAGGCGCGCCGGACGAACCGATCCACGACATGGAGTGGAAGGGCATTACGTTCGCCTATGCGGGTTGGGCGCAAGCGAGCTTGAGCAGACAGGAAGGCGGACATGGAGGCTATCCGGACATCCAAGGCAATTTGCTAAGGCTTTGCGAACCGGGGATGAACATGTATATCTGCCCACAAGTGGTGAACGAGGGCCATGTGCTTGTGAAACATGCCGAACGTATTGCGTTTGAACGCAATACGTTTACGAAGCTCGGCCAGGCGGGGCTCGACATTATGGCCGGCAGCCGGAATATCGATGTGACGGGCAATACGTTTACCGATATTTCGGGGAGCGGGATTCAGATCGGCGAAGTGGATTGGGCGGACGGTTCTTACGAATACAAGGGCGGCCCTAACGAAACCGATAAGCCGTATAACACGATCCATTACAATCCCGACGACGAACGCCTCATTATTAAGGATATTCGCGTAACGAACAATTACATCGGTCATATCGGCGTCGATTACGGATCTTCGGTCGGGGTGTTTGCCGGTTTTCCGCAAAATTTGCTGATTGCACATAACGAAATCGGGCATGTGCCTTATTCCGGCGTAAGCGTAGGCTGGGGATGGGGCAGACAGGAGCCAAGTGTGGCGCAGCATAACCGGATCGTCGGCAACTATATTCACGACGTCATGGAGCGTTTGGTCGACGGAGGAGCCATTTACACGTTGGGCATTCAACCGGATTCCGAGATTAAAGGGAATTATATTAAAAATACCGGACAATCCTATGGCGGGATTTATCCCGACGAGTGGACGCAATATTACACGGTGACGGACAACGTCATCCAAACGATGGGCGAAGGAAGAAGATGGCTGCATCTTCATAAAGGTCATAATAATATAATCCGAAACAACTATGCGGACTCCAAAGAAATATTTGAAGTAGGGGAAAACAATACGATCGAGGAACCGACGCTCGTTACCGACGGCAATTGGCCGCCGGAAGCGGTTGCGATTATGGAACAAGCGGGAATCCAGCCGGAATACGAAGATATCATTCCGCCTGCCGCCGACATGGAGCTGATTGGGCTCGATAAGGTGATGTCCGGTCCGAAGCTGGCATTCAGCGCCCGGATCAGCCAATTGAAGCATGTAAGCGATGAGGATCGAATCGGTTTTTATATCGACGGGGGCAAAGCGCTGGCCAATCTTTCCTTTACATATGGCAACGAAGGCCTTGCCGCACGGACCGACCAGTACGGGGTCGCTTATCTCGGCAGTCCGAGAGCGGTCGGAAGCATGCCGGAATTGCAGACGGAAGAGGGCATGACGATTACCTTCGACATTCCTTTATCTGCCGCATGGTTCCAAGGCAAGATCAAAGTCGGAGCGGTCAAGTTCAACGACGACGGCAGCAAGACGAACATAGCGGAAGCGTTCGGGAACGCGATTAAAATCGGGGAGCTTGCGCTGCGCAGTTCGGACGATTTCGAAAATGAGAAGGCAGGGGATATTCCCGAAGAATGGGTGTATAACAAGGATCTCGGCCAAATTAGCGTTGTAGAAACGAACGGATGGGACGGCTTGCCGACGAAGGCGCTCAAAACGCAAAAAACGAAGACAACGCCTTCCTCGCTATTTATTACGAAAACGGTAGCGGAGGCAAGCGGGTTTTTGCAAGTAAGCGCTCGGATCAAAGCGGACCAGCGCAATGCGGCCGGATACTTGAAATTGAAGGATAAGGACGGCAAGTCGATCGCCGAGCTCAACATGCATTTGGACGGAAATATCGTCCTCGATCACGGCGGCGGCAGACAAGAAGCCGTGCAACCTTACGAAACGGGCAAATGGTACGAGATATCCTATGTGCTCGACACGACCGATATGCGCTATTACTTGTTTGTCAACGGGTTCTTGAAAAAATCGGGACAGCCGTTCCGCGAACAAACCGATCATCTTGGACAGATCGTATTGGGCACCTTCAGCGGGACGACAGGCGTATTTTATTATGACGATATTCGGATTTACGAAGAGAAGCCTGCCGCTCCGGAAGGCATCGTCTATCGCGACGATTTTGAAACCTACGCTCCCGGCGAAACGGTTCCCGGTTGGCAATCCAATCCGGCCGGCGTGAACGGGACGGTTGCGGAGACCGCGGATGCGGAAGGCAAGCAGACGCAAGCCTTCAAATTAGCGAAAACGGATAACAAAAACGCGGTGAAAATCGTGAAAGACGTTGCTGCGGCAAGCGGCATCGTTACGTTCGCAGCGAAAGTCAAGGCGTCGCAAACGAATGCGAACGGAGCGATCGGGTTGCAGGACAGCAAAGGGCATCCTTTATTCCAGATCGATTTCAAAAGCGGCGGCGCAACCAACATCAATTTGGGCTATCCGCTCGACTTGGGCGCTCCGTATCAGGCGGATCAATGGGTCGAACTCAAGGTCGTGATAGACACTTTTACGAACCAATTCGACACCTACGTGAACGGCGTGAAGAAAAGCTCGCGCGTATATTTCCAATATGCGGCGGCGGACGTGGCGCAAATTTTTGTCACGATCGATAAGGCCGGCATGGGCACTTTTTACTTCGACGACTTGGAAATATCGGCGCGGCCCGTACATGTCGCCGGCGTCACGCTGAATCCCGAGACGATGACGCTGCCCGAAGGCAAAATGGCCGAGTTGACCGCAATCGTGGAGCCGGCCAATGCGCCGGTGCGGGAAGTATCCTGGCAATCGAGCGATCCGGGCGTCGCCGCAGTGGACGGGAACGGCGTCGTCATCGCATTGCAGCAGGGAACGGCTGCGATTACCGCAACGACGAAGGAAGGTTCTTTCACGGCTTCGTCCAACGTGACTGTTACCGAGCGTGTAGCGGTGGAGGGGATTGCCGTTTCCGAGCCGCAAGCCTCGGTCATGATCGGAGCGACGAAACAGCTTGAGGCGGTCTTTACGCCCGTGAACGCCAATATTCGGGATGTGATATGGCAATCGAGCGATCCGAACGTCGCTTCCGTCGATGAGAACGGACAGGTTACCGGCGTGAATGCCGGTACGGCAACGATTACGGTGACGACGGCCGAGGGCGGAATCTCGGCTTCAAGCAGCATGACCGTATATGAAAGACCGATTCAGGCGGAATGGTACGTCTCGCCGACAGGGGATGACGGCCATGCGGGGACGAGTCCGGATCAGCCGTTCCGAACGCTGGAACGGGCGCGGGACGAAGTACGCATTATGAACGGGAATATGACCGGCGATATCGTGGTGTACCTTATGGGCGGAACGCATACGCTGGAGCGGACGTTCGTCTTGGACGAAAGAGATTCCGGCAGCAATGGCTTTCACGTCGTTTATACGGCGTATGCGGATAGCAGTCCTGTCGTCAGCGGCGGGAAGAAGATCGAAGGCTGGACGCTGCACGATCCGGACAAACAAATCTACGAAGCCGATGCCGGCGCGCTTCGGACGCGGCAGTTGTACGTTAACGGGGAACGGGCCGTGAGAGCGCGCAGCGAAAGCGGGCTTCCGGACGCAACGAACGACAATACCGGACATACGACGACGATGACGGAGATCGCGAATTGGGGCAATGTGCAGGATATCGAATTCGTATATAAGCAGTCCTGGACGCAGCCGCGCAATTTGGTGGAATCGATCCGGGTGGAGGACGGCAAGGCGCATATTGCGATGCAGCAACCGGGCTGGGAATATAACCGCCATAAAGGATCGACATCCGCCAAAAATCCGGTATGGATCGAGAATGCGTACGAACTGCTCGACGAGCCGGGAGAATGGTATCTGGACCGAACGGCGGGCAAGATGTACTATATTCCGCGCGAAGGCGAGGATATGGCGCGGGTTCGGGCCGTGGCGGCGGATTTGGAACAACTGGTCGTCGTGGAGGGCACGCTGGATGCGCCGGCCCGCAACATTCAATTCAAGGGGATTACGTTCTCCTATGCAGGCTCGCTTCTGCCCAGCTTAAGCGCCGAAGAAGGAGGGTACGGAGGTTATCCCGATATTCAGTCGAATTTGTTGAGGCTTTGTAAAGAGGGCATGGAATTGGCCATTTGTCCGCAAGTCGTCAATCCGGGGCATGTCATCGTCAAGAAGGCCGAATCGATCGTATTCGAGCGCAACACGTTTACGAAGCTGGGCCAAGCCGGACTGGACATTATGGCCGGCAGCAGCAATATCGACGTAATCGGCAACAAGTTCAGCGATATTTCGGGCAGCGGCATTCAAATCGGGGAAGTGGATTGGGCGGACGGCTCCTATAAGTTTGACGGCGGCCCCAACCATTCCAACAAGCCTTACAATACCGAACATAACAATCCGGACGACGAACGCAAGATCATTAAAAATATTCGAATCAGCAACAACTATATTACGGATACGGGCGTTGAATATCCTTCGTCCGCGGGCATTTACGCAGGGTTTACGCAAAATTTGACGATCAGCCATAATGACGTCGGCAACGTTCCGTATACGGGAATCAGCGTAGGCTGGGGATGGGGACGGCAAGAACCGAGCGTCGCCAGAGAGAATTACATTTTGAACAACTATGTCCATGACGTCATGAAAACGATGAATGACGGCGGCGGCATTTATACGCTCGGTTCGCAGCCGGATTCCTTGATGAAAGGCAATTTCGTAGAAAATCCCGGCAATTCGTTCGGCGGTTTCTATCTCGACGAGTGGACGCAAGGCTATACGCTCACGGACAACGTCATGGCCGCGAACGGACAAGGAAGGAAGACGTGGCTGCTGCTGAACAAAGGCGGCTTCCATAACGTCATTCGCAACAATTATACGGATTCGACTTTCCGGAATAATGTCAGCACGAACTATATTCATTTCGTGTACGACAATAATCAGGTCATCACGGATAACCAATGGCCGCAAGAAGCGCGCGCGATTATGGAGAACGCGGGAATTCAGCCGCCATATCGCGACATTCTCGAACGGCCGGATGCCGATAAATCGGTGTTGGAGTCGGCGGTCCGCGAGGCGGAATCGCTGCTGGAGCAGGCTGTGGAAGGAGAGGCTCCGGGCCAGTATCCGCCGGCTGCAATGGCGGCGCTGCGAACGGCGATCGGAGCGGCGCAGGCGATCTTGAACGACGCGAATGCGGATCAAGCGCGGGTGGATGATGCTGTCGATGCATTGCAGGATGCGGTGAAGGCGTTCAAGGCGTCGATCGTTCGCGATCCGGATGTTCCGTACTGGATGGAAGGCAAGCTGGAAGCGCTCGATCTGTCAGATACCGGCGTAACGCTGGCTTGGTCGGGAGCGGAAGACGAAGAAGGAATCACCGGATATATGTTATATCAAGACGGCAAGGAAATCGCCGCCGTCACGGATCAAGTCTACGGAGTCGGCGAATTGTCGCCGAATACGACCTACACGTTCAAGGTGGAAGCCGGCAACGGCAAAGGACGATGGAGCACGGACGGACCGAGCCTTACGATCAAGACGCCCGCTCCCGGCGAACATGGGGATTTGTTGCCGCCGAGCTGGCCGGAAGGCAGCGCTATGAGGGCGACGAATATAGGGCGGAACGACGTCACATTGCACTGGACTCCGGCAGAAGATAATACCGGCGTTGCGGAGTACCGCATTACATGGAACGGCGGCCGCTCCGCCAGCGTCACCGGAACGGTGTACAGCACCGATATATCGGGCTTGTCGGCAGGGACGCTCTACACCTTTACCGTGCAGGCCGGGGATGCCGCCGGCAATTGGAGCGCGGACGGACCGGGCGTTTCGGTAAGGACGGCATCCGGCGGTTGTACGAATTGCGGAGGCGGCAGCACGCAACCTCCGGCGCATTCGGACAAAGGGATCGATAAGCCGGAGCAACCGGCTCCGCCGGCCGTCCCAACGGACGTCGGCGCGGACGATTTGCGGCGAGTGCGGGAAGGCAAGGTAATCTTGGAGCTCGATGCGGGCAAGACGGAATTGACGCTCCCGTCCAATGCGGGCGAACTGTTGAAAGGATATCCGCTGGAAGTGAAGACCGGGGGAGCCGCGATTACCGTTCCGGCAAATTTGCTGCAAGCCTTGATCAAGCAATTAGGCGATGAAAGGGCGGCGACCGGAACGATTGTGATCCGGATGGAGCAAGCGGCGGCGGAATCGTCGCCTAAGAAGCCGGGCGCCGAAGGAAACGCGGCATGGAAAGCGGGCAGCCGCGCCTTCGAAATCGAGCTGTTGTTCCGCGATCGGGACGGCAACGAAATCCGTCTGGGCGAGCTTGAGCAGCCTGTAAGGATTGCATTGTCGTACGATCCGGCCGCGATCGACGAGGAATTGATCGGCGTATATATGTACAATACAGCGTTAGACCGTTGGGAGTACATGGGCGGGGACGTCGATGCCGGGCAGCGTCGAATAACCGTTGACCTCTCGCGACTCGGGCTATTGGCGATGCTGGAATACGACGGCGCATTCCAAGATGTCGCCGAAGATCACTGGGCATACCGTGCGTTGAAAGTATTGTCCGCGAAGGGTATCGTCCAAGGAGCGGGTGAAGGCGCGTTCCATCCGGGCGGCCGGACGACAAGAGCGGAATTCACCGCCATGCTCGTTCGAGCGCTGCAATTGAACGCGGAGGGAGACTTGGACGCATCCTTCCAGGACGTCGATGCGTCGGCATGGTATGCGGCCGATGTAGATGCGGCTTCCCGGGCGGGGCTGATCCAAGGCGTCGCGTCGGATCGTTTCGCGCCGAACGAGCGCATCAGCCGCGAGCAGATGGCGGCGCTGCTGGTTCGAGCTTACGAGCATAAGCGCGGCAAAGTTGCGGGAGACGAAGAGCCGCTTGCCGGCTACGGCGATCAAGCGCAAGTATCCGCTTGGGCGCGGCAAGAAGTGAACCGGGCGATCGGCCTCGGCTTGATGCTCGGCAAGGGAGAAGGGATCTTCGATCCCGGCGCCGACGTTGCGCGCGCGGAAACCGCGCAAGCGGTCTATCATTTATTGAAGCGGCTCAAGCCATAGCCCGCAAGCGATGCAAGGCAGGGGGCCTGGGCCTCCTGCCTTGTTCTTATGTCGCAGCAACTGCGGCTGCGGATTCGAGCTCAAGGAAGTTGTCATGCGTGATTGTGATTGGCCGGCAACGAGAAATTACTATCCGGACCGTACGGGCGTTATTTTGCGTCAAAATCGGTTATTCGCTGTTTAGGCGGACATTGGTTCCTTTATCCGTTCGTCGGAGGGCTTATTTTTACGCTTTTGCCGCGAATAAAGGATCGTATGTCCGCAAACAGTCGGAAATCAGACCGTTTGTCACAATTAGCGTCTCCTGTGTCCGGAACTTGGGGAGCATGGCGGTGGAGCATCCCGTTTAAGCGGAAAATCATGCTGAATCATCATACCGCAGCGGCTGTCGACCCGTCAGGCGGGCTAACGAAACGTAAACACGCTAATAGCCTGTAAATTACCTTGTTGCCAGGTGTAACGAAACTACAACATGCTAATGGGGGGAAAAGGCGGTAAAACCGCCGATTTCCAAGGAATAACGATACGTACTTTCATTATAATGAGAACGTTTTCATTTTAAGTCCAATAAGGATTGCCAGTTTCGTTGGCGCCAAACTAAGAAGGATAGGTCCGCGCGATCGTCTTCGAAACAGAGGGAGGTATCCGCTTCTCTATGCGCAATTAAGCCAGTTACATCAACGGTGGCGAATGATGTAATAGATTCTTTTCGTATGCTTTGCTGCAGCAACCGATCAAAACGGGTACGAAGGGAGAACAATACGACATCATCAATACCGTTGATGACAGTAACTGCGATTTGGTAAGATAAAAGCGGAGATGAACGAAAGGGGAATTCATACTGCGATGGCATGCACGTTGTAATGGTTGATTAACGGAATAGATCGCCGGGCCGCGGTTCCAAGCATGGTCGCCGCACGGGATCGGCGTGTCGTTCGAGACCATTACGGGCGCGCAGTGGATTGGTTATATTCCGGGCGGATGCCGAATCGGCGTCCGTCTCTTGATATTCATCTCCTATAGCCACCGCTACATGCGCTCCAAACGATTGGAGGCATATCACATGAAAGAATTGCAGGGGAAAATAGCTATCGTAACCGGAGCAAGCCGTTCCGGAGGAATTGGTACGGCGATCTGCCGTACGCTCGCCAACGCGGGCGCCGACATCTTCTTCACGCATTGGAGCCGCTATGACGAAACGGACGGAAACGGGGCGGAGAAGGAATGGGCGGCAACGCTGTGCGGGGAGTTGGGTAATATGGGGGTGCGATCGGCACATATGGAAGCGGATCTATCCGATCCCGGCACTCCGGCCCGGATTATGAATAGAGTGGAGGAGGCGCTCGGCGCCGCTTCCGTCTTAATTCATAATGCGACGCACTGTGCGGCGACGGATTTCCGGGGATTGGACGCCTTACAGCTCGATCTTCATTATGAGGTCAACAACCGCGGGACGATCCTGCTAAGCACGGAATTCGCCAAAAGCTTCGAACGAAAGCTTGCGGGCCATCGGCAAGGGCGAATCGTCCATTTGGTCTCCAAAGGAAACGATCCGCATAATCTCGCCTATATCGCGACGAAGGGAGCGCTCATTGCGATCACAGAACCGCTCGCCGTCGCGCTTGCGCCCCTTGGAATTACCGTAAACAGCATCGATCCCGGTCCGACCGATTCCGGTTGGATGAGCGGCGAATTAAAGGCTAAACTGCTTCCCTTGTTTCCGATGGGGCGCATCGGTTTGCCGGAAGATGCGGCCAAGCTGGTCAAATTTCTGGCAAGCGACGAATCGCATTGGATCACCGGACAGCTTATCAAATCCGAAGGCGGTTTTATGGGCAAATAAAGGCAAGTATGCAAGCATGCAAGGCAGGGGCCTTAGCCTCCTGTCTTGTTCTTATGTCGCGTCAAGCTCGGAGCCGCTTTTATGGTATAATAAAAAGCAAAATAGGCTGGTTAAAGGAGGATGCAGCGATGACTTCGAAACCGGACAAGTCCAAGTCCGGCCTGATTCGCGAACAGCCGCTCACATACGACGATTATGCGGCGCTCGACGACGGGAACCGGTACGAATTATTGGGCGGCAAGCTTGAGTTAATGAGCCCGGCGCCTACGATTAAACATCAAGTGATTAGCTTTGAAATGCAAAAGCGGATGGCCTCCACTTGCGAGTTGGAATACCTTATTCTTTACTCCCCTGTAGACTTGATACTGTCGGCCACCGACGTTTGTCAGCCGGATTTGGTCATGATCCATCGCACCCGGTTGGATATATTGAGCGCGCGGGGAATCGAAGGGATACCCGATTTGGTCGTGGAGATTTTATCTCCCTCTTCGTTAAAACGCGATAAGCTTCGAAAGCTCAAGCTATATGCCGCTAGCGGCATACCGGAATATTGGATCGTGGATCCGGCCGGGGGAACGTTGGAGCAGCATATGTTGTACGAAGGCAGGTACGATTTATGCAACATCTATATCGGGGACGAATCGGTTCGTTCCGAGCGCATCGCTTGCCTCTCCTTTACGATGGAAGACATCATGAACAGCATTCCGGACTTGCCGAATAAATAATGGAAGAACCGGAACGATTACATTGTGAAAGCGCCCCAAGGGCGCTTTTTAAATAGTCATGAGTCCTGATCGGGCGTGAACTGATATCGATACGTCTCGAATTGGGAAGAAGTATAATACGAGTCGATTTTCTTCACTTCTCCCGGTTCGATGTACAGGTCGTCAAACATTCGTTCGTCCAATATTTGCCCTTGTTCGTCGTACGTCCGGACGGTCAGGCTTCCGTGGAAGCGGTAGGAATCGTTATAATTTCCGGCATAAATGCGAATTTCGTACAGATCGTCATCTCTGAACGAGCCGGTCGCGACGGTCAAGCGATCGATTTCACGGACCGGTCCGTCCAATTGCTGCATTTTATATTCATAATGGCGATCGCTTTGTTCCCTCATCGCTTTGTCGATCGATTTTTCCTGGTACGTGATCACGGCAATGGGAATCGTGGTAATAATATATAAGCCGATGATCGCTCCGAATCCGCTGCGAAGCACGACGCGCCGATCGTATCCCCCGACGATGAGCGCGATCCAGGCAATCGCAATAAGCGCCAAGGTAATCAAATGCCATTTGGATAAGAACATTTCAGGATAGAACGTCATTGCCCGCCTCCTTCTATCGTTATGTAATCAATGTCTTGGAACGCATCCGCATTACGTGCGCCGTTTCCGGCGCAACCAATAGACGATGCCGAATGGCAACCACACGAATAACGCCATGAAAATGACGGCGGACAATGCCGAAATCATAAATTCTTCTCCAGGTCCGGCGTCCGTCTCCGGCATAACCACGCCGATCAGCAGCCATCCGACGACCGTAAACAGAAGGAAGCGCAGCGGAACCCAGAATATGAATCGTTTCGCCAAGTATTGATATACCGTCGCTGCGACGAACAAAATCACAAGGCATAGAACCGTGCCGTCGGACGGCAGGATGCCTTTGTCGGCTAACTTAATGCCGGCAAAGATGAAAACATACAGCAAGCTGAAAATCACCCAAGTGGACCGTTGCGGTACGAATCTCGGCGAACTTTCCGCAGCGTTGCCGGTCCTCTCCGCCTCATTCGGCCGGAGCTCCTGCTGCCCGCCGTTATTCGCGATTGTCGCTTCCGCCCGTTCTCTCCGCTCCATCTCTTCAAGAATTAGCTCAAATTCTTTGTGCAAATGATGTTCGAAAGGGAACGGCAGCGAGTTTGCTTCTTCTCCCAACATCCGGAGTTGATCTTCTTCCGGTAGCTCGGACAGCAGCTTATTCGTCGCCCATAGCGGAATGCCGCGGCTTCGCAACTCCTTCAACCAAATTTCCGTATCGTAGTTTTCGTAGAAAGGAACGGCCAGCACGCGATTTTTCCATTCGTCGCGGTAAACGACATAGAGGATCGGGAGAATATGAAAATAGGGCTGTTGTTCCGTCAGCTTGCTTTTGCGATAAGCGTAATGATACGGAGCGATATACTTCGAAACATAGACGCGCTCGATCCGCTCCAGCGGGACAGTGTCTTCCCGGACGGTGCGGTCTTCGCGACGATAGATTCGGTACTCGATCCGATCCCCGTATAACCGGAAACGGTTCAGCAGACGATTTTTACGGATAGCCGTCCGCAAATAGCGGATCGTAAATCTTGCAAGCCACGCACCCGGCAGCAACAGGAGCAGCAGCAGGAAGGTCCACCATGCGTGATAGCGGAACACAAGGTAAATCGGACCGGCAACGAGCGCTGCGGCAAGCGCCAGCAGAAACGACATCGCCTCGAACGTTAAAATCCAGTAGAATGGCTCCATACGGCGATCCGTCCGCTCGTGAATGCAATTACGATCGGTCGAAGCGATCAACATCATCTCTCTCCTTTCCGTTTCATTTTCATGTTGTAATTATACGCCTCATCCGTGAAGGAGTTTCGTTTTGGACGACTCGGCATTTTCAAATGCCGCCCGGCTTGTCATTGGGAAAGATAAGTATGGAACGAAATCCCTTCCTCGTTCGTATAAGAATTATCTCCCATATATTGGTTGGATCGAGGTGGAAGGAATGTCTGCGCTTATTGAAATTGTAAATTATCATCCTGGGTATGCGGCAAGCATCGCGGAGATGTGGAACCGAAGCCAGAATGAGTGGGGCGGCGGCACGACCGTCAGTACGGCCGAGCAGGTCAGGCAGGAGGAAGAAAACTCCGATTCGCTCGCGGTTTTTCTCGCCGTTTGCCAAGATGAGGTGGTCGGCTATTGCAGCGTGAGCGAGTATCGGGAGGATACGGGCGCTCTATATATTCAACTTCTGAACGTCCGCCCGGACTACCACGGCAAGAAAGTCGGCAAGATGCTCGTGCTGCGGGCTGTGGAGGAGACGATCCGGCGCGGGTGGCCGCGCTTGGATCTGTATACGTGGGAAGGCAATATGAAGGCGGTGCCGCTGTATAAGCGATGCGGTTTCTTCTGGGAGGACCGCGAGGAAGCGACGCATTTTATGAACTTCATTCCCCAGGTAGTTCATTGCGAAGCGCTCGAGCCGTACATGGCCGGAATCGATTGGTACGCCGATTCCACGCGAACGATCGAGGTGGTGCCGGACGGCCGGGACCATAACGGCTTCCAAACGTATACATACGCCTGGAGCAAGGACGGGCGCGAACTGCGCGTCGATTTCGAACGCAGGGGCCGGGGCATATGTTTGATCGAAACGCATGATTACCTGTTGTCAGCGGCGGCGGAATCGGCCGAGCCTGTGTTCGGTAAGGAATACACCGTTCAGTATCGCGTCGTCAACAAATCGGAAGCTCCGCTCAGGTTAGACTTTCAGGGCGAGCATGACCGCAACATTTCATTCGATTGGCAGCAATCTGTGGAAATTGCGGGTGGGGAAGAGCGGACGCTCACCGCTCGTTTCTTCGTCGGGGAGATCGAAGAGGAACAGAGCGAGTGGCGGACTTGCCCGACCGTGCGGGCCGCCGTGACCGTCAACGGCCGCAAGGCGCTGCTGCAGGTCGGCGTCGTGCCGAAGTTCCCGGCGAACGTGACGATGAAGGTGCCCGATGTTATGCATGCGCTTCAAGGACGATACGAATTTTATTTGGATGTGGAAAATCATTATCCGGAAGCGGCAACCTTCTCTTTTGAACTGCCTGCTGTGCCGTGGCTCGATATGGAGGAGCGCAGCTTGTCGGTAAGCCTGGAGGCGAAAGGGAGAACGTCTCTTGCTGTTCCGTACCGGCTGGCGGATTACGGATTTTACGAGCAGCGGCTGGAGATTGCGGCCTGTCCGGCGAGCGGCGGGACGTTCACGTTCCGCCGTTCCGTCGGCGGCGGGTTCCGCGGTCCGGGAGCGATGTGCGCCGGCGAGACCGAGCGCGCGCGTATTGCCGTGAACGGCAAATATTCGCTTGAAATTTTGACGAAAAGCAATCAGACGTATATCCGCCAAGCGGGAAGCGGGGACGAGGAGATCATGATGCTCCATCCGGCGATAGGAAAACCGTATTCCGGCGAGTTCTCCAAGCGCAAGCCGGAGCGGACGGAACGCAAGGAGGAGCGCGGGGCCGTCGGTTTCAAGCTGACGTATCGTTCCGTCGACCGCCCGCACATGTTGCTGCATACGCATTCGCTGCTCTATGCGGACGGCACGGTGAAAATGTGGTATGAATTGGAGAACGATTCGGACGACCCGACCGTTGCCGAACTGTGGGTTTCCCAACGCGTCCTTCATGATCTGTATCGTCTGGCGCTTCCTTACGGAGGTCGGATCGTGGAGACGAGCGGCTCTCACGGCAACGATTATGCATACTGGGACGGCAATAAAGTGGACGAACCGTGGCTCTACAGCCGCGGCGCATCGACGGCGGTCGGACTGTGCTGGTCCGACGGCTGGCGAATGAATCTTGGCGATTGGTATGCCGAGGTGGAAACCTGCTTCGGCCGGTTGCAAGCTCGTGAGACGAAGCGCTCCGGCGATATCGTGATGTCATGCGGAGGTTTCGACGATTGGCAGACGTTCCGCGACTTCGCCTTGAAGCGGCCCGCGACGAAGCATACGGCACAGCCCGTCTATCATATCGAGTTCGCCGCGAACGGCGGCAATCCGTTCGTCTCTCCGGAAGCGAAGGAAGTGGACGTGACGCTGCGAGACGCGAAGTCAAACGTATGGGAAGGCGAGATTATCGCCTCGTACTCCGGCCGTCCCGAATCTGCCGTCACAGTCACGAGGTCGTTGGACGAGGAAAAGGCCGAAGCCCGATTCACGCTATCTTCTCCAGAACGATCCGGAGGCGTTGTCGAAGTGAATGCACGACTGGGCCCGTACGATGAGACCTATCGGACCGCGCTCTTTCCGCTCTCCTCTGAAATCGTCAAGCGTGCGAAGACGGATGAAGCGGGCAAGGAAACGCTGCGGGCGGATAACGGCCGGATTCAAATCGCCGTCTCGGCGGGCCATTACGCAGGGCTGCGCTCGCTCGTGGCCGACGGGCGGGAATGGCTTGCGACCGGTTTCCCGGAATACGGTCCGAAGTCGTGGTGGAATCCTTGGCCGGGCGGGATGTATGACGAATTGGACGGGATGAGGGCTTTGTCCGTATTGAAGGAAGAGCGTTCCGCTTCGTTCGTTGATATTCCCGACGATCGGGGAAATATATGGTGCGGGATTCGGGCCCGCCTGACCGTCAAGCGGCACGAAACGTTCAAAGGGTTGACGTGGGACGGGTATTATCTCCTGCTGCCAGGGGTGCCGGTGCTCGCTTACATCACGGAAATCCGGCAGGAGACGGGCACATATCTGGACGGGAAGCGGCTGACGACCGAGATGTTTCTCCAGCAGGGCGAAGCCGCGGACTGGATGCGGACGTTCGGCCCGCAGGGCGAAACGACGCGGTACCGGTTGGGCAAGGGAGAATTGCAAGTGGAAGAAGCGCGCGATTATGCGTTCGGCCGCGACGAGGGGCCCGGCGTTATGCATATCGTGACGGACGAGTCCGTCATTCGGCCCAAGGTTTATTCCAACAAAGACGTCGCATGCGTCTCGTTCGCCCGTTTCCTGCATGTCCCGCATGGAAGTGTAAGCCGCTCTCAGCCGGTCTTTTTCGTCTTCGCAGACGGGGCACTCCCGCCGGAATCGCTGCGGACACTGCGCACATTAACGTTCCCGGGGAGCGCACCCGATCATACGGAAGGAGAGTGAATGGAATGAAAATGATCGATGCGCACATGCACCTGTCTCATATCGAATCGTTTAAGGAAACGGCGGCCGCTCGCTCGCTCGTAGATTACTCCGTAGAGGGGCTGTTGCGCGAATATGAGGAGAACGGCGTCGTGCTTGGCATCGGCATGGGGGTGACGGAAACGGACGGGGAAGGTTTCCCTGACAGAGGCGCCGCCACTCCTATGGGACTCGACATGGTCGAGTCCCCGTTTCCGCCGCAGATCGCCTACTGTCCAGGGGTTAACCCGCATACGCTGGATCAGAAGGCCTTGGATGCGTTGGAACGCGATTTGCGGCGGCCCGAGGCTGTCGGAATCAAAATTTATCTCGGCTATTATCCGTTCTACGCCTATGACGACGTATACCAACCGGTGTACGAGCTAGCGAAACAATACAAGGTGCCGGTGGTCTACCATACAGGGGACACGTACTCGGAGCGCGGCCTTTTGAAATACGCGCATCCTTTGACGATCGACGAAGTAGCGGTCGCGCACCGCGAAGTTAATTTCATGATGGCGCACTTCGGGGATCCGTGGGTGCTGGACGGGGCCGAGGTTGTGTACAAGAACCGGAACGTGTTCGCCGATCTGTCCGGCCTGATGGTAGGGGATGCCGCGGAATGCGCGCGGCACAAGGATTCGCCCGTATTCTTCGCACATCTGCGCCATGCGTTGACCTACTGCGACCATTACGACAAGATGCTGTTCGGCACCGATTGGCCGCTCGCCCCGGTACGCCCGTATTTGCAGTTCGTGCAGGAACTTATCCCGGAAGCGTACCACGAGGACGTGTTTTACAAAACCGCCCTGCGTGTCTTTCCGAAAATCACACCTTTAGTGGAAGGATAGGCCAGGGCGTAATGAACCCTTCGCTAGACCTCACAACGTTACAACGAGGTGGGTCTGCGAAGGGTTTGCTTATTGGTATGCCGATTTTAAACAAATCCCGGGCACGCCGCTATGGGCTTAGAAACTTGCCGCCGCGATACTTGGACACAGGATCCGCTATTTGTGAACATTCCTTATATTTCGGCACCTATCCGGACAGAGGATCCCCTAATCGGGGTTTTCGATAGGAAATTGCACGCTTTTTGCCCGAATAAAGGAATCTGTGTCCGCGAAATGCGCAAATCCCCCCTTTTTGTCACAAATAGCGGAGCGACGGTCCGCGAACCCATCTGGAGCCGAACCGAAAACAAAGCGCATTGTGTATTGCTAATAAGTATGTTAAGATAATGGTACTTTGAGGAACGGAGGGTTCATCTGTCATGGTAGATATCAAAATCCGATTCAACGCTTTAAGCCGCTAACTGAATAGTGCTTGAAGGCTCTGTCTGTGTACGGAGCGATCGGGATTGGTCTGCCTTGGAAAGGAACCCCTTATTTGCATATACCGTTGACGAGGGAGGGACAGGACAAATCTGCCCTCTTTTTTGCTGCAAATTTGTATCCATATGGCGTACTGGAATGGCCGGGAATGGCGCGGTTTCGCATTGCAAAGGCCGTTTTTCCGAGAGGAGCGGGACTTTGTTCTTATGCGGGAACTAGGTCTCTTAAGGCGTATTTCGGCGTATCCTCCCATTCGCTTCAAGCACAGGCAGACGGCCTGTGTTTTTATTTTGACAAAAGGATTTTTAGGAGGGAAATATATATGGAACAAAAGCAGAAAGCGATACTGGTTGGCGTCAACATTCGCAATCAGCCGAGTTTCGATTATTCGATGGAGGAATTGGGCAATTTGGCCGCCGCTTGCGAGATCGAGTCCGTCGGCATGATGACGCAAAATTTGCCGCGCGCGAATCCGTCGCATTATATCGGGACGGGCAAAATTCAAGAGCTGCGGGCGATTCTGGATGAGCTCGGAGCCGAAACGGCTATTTTCAACGATGAATTGTCTCCTTCGCAAATTCGCAATTTGGAGGCGGATTTGGATTGCAGAGTCATTGACCGGACGATGCTGATCTTGGACATTTTCGCCGAACGCGCCAAAACGAAAGAAGCGCAAATGCAAGTGGAAGTGGCGCAGCTGCAATATATGCTGCCGCGGCTCGTCGGATTGCGCGAATCGCTCGGCCGCCAAGGCGGAGGTGCCGGCTTGAAGAACAGAGGCGCCGGGGAGACGAAGCTGGAACTCGACCGCCGCCGCATCGAAGAAAGAATTACGGCCTTGAACAAGGAATTGGAAGCTCTCGGTTCAAGGCGCGAGACGCAGCGGAAACAAAGGGTGAAGAATGAAGTTCCGGTCGTATCGCTCGTCGGATATACCAATGCCGGGAAATCGACGTTGATGAATGCGCTCGTGGAGACGTTTCATCCGTCGTCCAATAAACAGGTGTTTGAAAAGGATATGCTGTTCGCCACGCTGGAAACGTCCGTAAGAAGCATTGCGCTGCCGGATCATAAATCGTTCCTGCTAACGGACACGGTCGGATTCGTCGATAAGCTGCCGCATCATCTGGTCAGGGCGTTTCGCTCCACATTGGAAGAGGCGGCGGAAGCGGATGTGCTCATTCATGTTGTGGACATCTCCAACCCGAATTACGAGCTGTTGATCGACATTACAAACCGAACGCTGAAATCGATCGGCGTAGACAATATCCCGGTCATTTACGCTTATAATAAAGCGGATTTGGCGGGCGTCGAGTATCCGGCGGTGCAGGACGATAGCGTCACGATGTCGGCCAAACGGAAAATCGGCGTCGACGAATTGATCGGATTGATTCGCACCCGTATTTTCACCGATTATGTGCGATGCGAAATGCTCATTCCTTACGACCAAGGCGGCATTGTGGCGTATTTGAACGAACATGCCCATATTTTGGCGACAAGTTATGAGAACGAAGGCACCAAATTGTCGCTCGAATGCAAGCAAAGCGACTATGAGAAATACCGTACATTTGCCGTCGATGCTTATGATGGAATTCGTTAGAGGTTAGCGGCTGTCGCGGACCCAGGTTTCGTTCTTATGAGGGATCCTGTGTCCGCGGTTTGCCATACTTCACTAACACATGCCACATTAGCTTCAACTCCTGCAGCACTTCCTTCTCGGTTCCGCGGTCGCTCCAAGCGCCCGGGTTTCGTTTCAAGTCCATGGCGGCTGCGCCGATCGCGCTCGCATCGACTTTACCGTTTCGCGCAATTCGCTTCGCCAAGGAGGGCATCGAAGGGCCTCTGAAATCGAAGGGAACTTCGTCCGGCGAAAGCGCGAAGCCCATATGCCAGTAGAGCTTGATGGAATACTTGGAACATAGTTGTTCCAACGTTAACCCTACCCCAGTTTCCTTGAAGGAAGGATCCGCAACCAATACTTCCACATCGTCTTTCAGCGAAATATCGCCATGAACTTGCGCTTCAATATAATGGTTAAGATTGCGAGCCGGCTCTTCGTTGGCAGGGTCCGCGAAAGGCCCGCCAAGCCGAACCAGCAGATGATCGATTAATTTGCGCGGCGTTGCGTTTTTCTCGCCGATCGCGTAATCCCGAAGGAAGGCCTCCTTCAAGAGAGCCGCCAGAATGGGATCGAATTCCTCGTAAGTCCCTTTCTCCGCAGGGTCTTGATGCGAATCCAAGTAAGTGTATGTCGCCCGGCGGGAAACTTCCGGAGAGAGAAGGAAATAGCACGAGCCGAAGCGCGGAGCCGGGCCGTCGGGATGCAGCATCAGGTCGAGCGCGCCATACTTGGGACGTTGGTTATTGGTCGTCCCTTTCAGTTGGTACGCTCCGCCGAACATCTTCTTCTCCCATAGATCCCGTTTGCCCCCAGGATAAGCCGAGACGCTGCCATTCGATAATAAGGTCTCGAATTGGCTTTTGTACCGTCCTTGCTCAAGCAGCGCTTCGGCAACGCTCTTCATCGCCGGATCCGGCCTGTCCGGATGAAAGTGCAGGGCGATTCTGGCGTGCGCTTTAAGATTGGCGACGGCATCGTCGAATGTTCGGCGCGAAATGTCGGACATATGAAGGATTTCCTCCAAAGTCCGTTCGGCTTCGTGTTTGCGGCTTTTGGCGTAATTGGCGATATGCTCTATTGCCGCTAATTGCGGCTTCGTTAATTTCTCATACAAAAGAATCCCCTCCATCCTTATAGAGATTGCTCTAACTCGGCAAAATGCCGCGCGAGAAAATCCCGAAACGCAAGGGACGCTTTCGACAAATAACGCTCTTCCGACCAGACGAGACGATAAGTGCGCTGGCAAACGGGATGCTCAATGCGCAATTTAATCAGCGGCGTCTCCACATCGCTCTTGCAAGCTCCCACGAACGCAACGCCAAGGCCGGCGCGCACCAGATTGCCGATGGCCTCGGGACCGTCGACTTCGCATACGACATTCGGCCGGAATCCCGCCGCCCGGCAAAATTCGTCGTTCATTTTGCGGAAAGGGAAGCCTTCTTTATAACCGACGAAAGGGTCGTCGGCTACTTCGGTCAGGCTTACGCTGCTTCGGTTTGCAAACCGGTGCCCGGGCGGCACGGCTAGAAACACGTCCTCATGCAGCATCGGCAGCTCGCGGACGCCTTGCCGATCGATCGGCATCGCGGTAAAGCAGAAGTCCACCTCGCCGCTCTCGAGCAGTTGCTCCATCTCTTCCAATGAAGCCTGGCTAATGCGGATGTTAATGTCCGGGTACTTAGTGAGAAAAGCGCCTAAAGGCTCCGAAAGACGGTTCAACGTGGTCGTCGCCAAATAGATGCTCCCGCGCTCCAATCCCGCCAGATCGGCCACTACCCGCCGCCCCTCCTCCAAGGCGGATAAGGCGGTTTCCGCTTTTTTCAGAAACGCTTTGCCGTAAGCGTTCAGCCGGATTTGCCTTCCTTGCCGATCGAATAGCGGCACGCCCAAATCTTCTTCGAGGCGCGCGATCGTTTTGCTTAGCGCGGGCTGTGCGATACGAAGCTCCTGCGCCGCCTTCGTCATATGCTCCAGCCTGGCGACGGTGCGGAAATATTGCAACTGCAGCAGTTCCATGCCAGATCATCCTTTCATTCATATACTACAGTATATATATTTATAATTTTATTTGTATTTTTCATTATATATTATCAATTGTAAAATAAATGGTGACAACAGACAACATCTGAGAAAGAAGTGAGGAGGATGGAGGAGAGCATTCAACGGCAACATGGAGAGAAATTAATACAAATTCTCGCGTTTACAGTCGTTATCTCCGTTATGAGCGCGACGATGTTCAACATCGTATTGTCCGACATTAGCGCGCAATTTCAGCTTTCCACCGCGCAAGTAAGCTGGGTTTCGTCGGCATATATGCTCAT
Organism: Paenibacillus sp. CECT 9249; assembly: GCF_918697855.1. Taxonomy (NCBI): domain Bacteria; kingdom Bacillati; phylum Bacillota; class Bacilli; order Caryophanales; family Paenibacillaceae; genus Paenibacillus; species Paenibacillus sp. CECT 9249. The sequence continues at coordinate 102,653 of NZ_CAKKLI010000015.1, forward strand.
TTACGCGGTCGGATCGGCGATATACGGGAAGCTTGCCGATACCTATAAATTGAAAAATTTGCTTACTTTCGGCCTCGTTTTTTTCGCGCTCGGCTCGATGATCGGGCTGGCCGCCCAGGCGTATTGGATGGTGCTGCTCGCCCGGGCGTTGCAAGCGATGGGCGCTTCGGTCATACCGGCGACGGGAATGATTATTCCGTTGCGCTATTTTCCGCCTGAGCGAAGGGGACGCGCATTAGGAATAAGCGCAACCGGCCTCGCGCTCGGCAGCGCCTTGGGCCCGATCGTCTCCGCCTTCGTCGTCAGCGTCGTTCATTGGCGATGGTTGTTCCTGATGCCGCTCTTTACGTTGCTATTGCTGCCGTTCTACCGCAAATATTTGGACGACGAGCGGGGCCAAGGCGGCGGCAACGATTGGATCGGCGGCGGCCTGCTCGGATCAGCGGTGGCGCTGCTGCTTCTGGCCGTAACGAATGAAGCGTGGCTGCCGGGCGCCGCAGCGGCTTGCTTGCTCATCTTATTTACGATCCGTATTCGCAAGGCCGCCGCGCCTTTCATTCAGCCCCGGCTGTTTCGCAATCAACGCTATACGCTTGGGCTAACGATCGCGTTTCTTGCGAGCGGAATCGGATACGCGCTGCCTTTCCTGAGCCCGCTGCTGCTGTCTCATGCGAACAATCTGCACCCCGGGTGGGTCGGCTTTGCCATGGTTCCGGCCGCCTTGGCATCGGCGGCGCTCGGCAGAACGGGCGGCAAGCTGGCGGACGTTCGAGGCAATCTGTTTCTATACTGCACGGCGTCTTCGCTGCTCGTCATTTGCCTAGTTCTACTGTCTTCGTTCGCGGGCGCGGCGCCGATCTTAATCTCCGCCTTCCTCATATTCGGCAATGTGGGACAAACCTTTATGCAAATCGCGTTATTCAACACGATCTCCCGCACGCTGCCGCAGGAACAGTCCGGCGTCGGCATGGGGCTCATGTCTATGCTTAACTTTATTGCCAATGCCGTGGCCGCAGGCATTTACAGCAAGCTGGTCGATCAAGATTACGCGGCGCGGTGGAATCCTGTGAACTCGTACGAGACAGCGTCCGAATACAGCAATCTTTATCTGGCTTTGGCTTTGCTGCATGTCGGCATTATGATCGTGTACGTCGTCCAATTCGGCAAAGCGGCACGGAGAAGCGGCGATGTCGACGGGGAACGCCGCAACAGAAGGCAACAACTTGAATCATGATCAATCTATAAAAATAAAGTCCAGCGGTAAGATGTCAAGCCCCTGATTCATGAGAATTGGAAATTTACTTTAAGGAACAGGTCAATGAGTCAGGAAAAAAGACAACACCAAACTAAACCCAGTTCAAAAATCGAGTTTTTA